>DATJWN010000158.1:0-14506 GCA_035501235.1 Reyranella sp. | reverse complement strand
ACCGAGTTCACGCTCGAGCAGATCATGCGACTGGCCGAGATGATGCGTGGCGCATCGTCGGAGAAACGCGGGCCGATCGCTTTCGTCGTTTCATCCGAGCGCACGGCCTTTCCGCAGGCCTTCGCCAACCACACGGAGGGGGATGGGCCGATCCGGCTGTTCACCAGCCTGCGCGAAGCGCGGACCTGGGTCGAGCATGTCCAGCGCGGCGGCGATCCGGGTGCGGCGAACGACGGTCAGGGCACATGGTCGGCCGATCCGAACCGGCAAGGCGTGATGTTCCGCGGTGCCCGTCGCCGCGGCGTGCCCGTGCGGTCGCTGAACGCGGCCTAGGCTGGCCCTAGGATCGCCCCATCGCCGGGGCGAGCATCTGGAAGGGCCCGTTCAGGCGATCGCGATAGACGCCGACGCCTTCCATGATCCGCTGCACGTAGTTGCGCGTCTCGCGGATCGGGATCATCTCGATCCAGTCCACCATGTCGATGCGGCCGGCCCGCGGATCGCCGATCGTCTCCAGCCAGCGGCCGACGCGGCCGGGGCCGGCATTGTAGGCCGCGAGTGCCAGCTCGTAGGAACCGCCGAAACGCTGCAGCATCTCGGAGAGATACTGGCTGCCGAGCGACACGTTGTAGGCGGGATCGCGCGTCAGCTTGTCCTGGATGAAAGGCACGCCGAGGCGGCCGGCCACGTCGCGTGCGGTGCCGGGCATCAGTTGCATCAGGCCGAGCGCGCCGGACGAGGAGACGGCGGCCGAGTTGAACGCGCTTTCCTGGCGCGTGACGGCAAGTGCCAGCGCGCGCTCGATCGCACCGGTCGCGCCGAGGTCGACGACAGGGAAGGACGCGTCGAACAGCGTGACGCCGCTTTCGGTCGCGCGGCGGGCGATGGTGAGCGCCACGTCGGGGCGCTTGAGTTCCGTCGCGAGATGGGCGAGCAGCAGCGTCTCGCCCGGCCCGTTCACGAGGCGCGCCAGCCGCAGCAGGAAGGGCCGCGTGCGCTCATAGTCGCCGGCCTGGCCGATATAGCGCGCGACCGTCACCAGCTCGCGGCCGCTCAGCGCGAGCTTGTCCGCATCGGAGGCGATCGGATCGTTCGGCAGTCGTGCCGCACCGCCCGGCAATTTGCGCGCGGCGAGCTGGCCGTAGAAGGTCTGGCCGTAGGCCGCGGCGCGGCCATACCACTCGTTCGCCTCCTTGGGGCGCCCCGATGCCTCGATCGAGCGACCCATCCAGTAGGCGGCACGGCTCTTGGAGATGTCGGTCGAGACGCCGTCATAGAGCGTCTGGAAATGCTTGATGCCCTCGACCGGCTTCTTCAGATGTCGAAGCGCGATCCAGCCGGCGAGAAACTCGGCCTCGGCGAAGGCCACGCCCTTGGTCTGGCCATGCTGGATCACGACGGCATAGGCCTCGGCCGGCTTGCCAGCCGCCAGCAGATCGCGGGTCACCTGCTGACGCTCGTTCCATGCGGCATCGCCCTGGTCGGCGCCGGGCGCCACCAGCAGCGTCTTCGCTTCCTCGAGGTTGCCGGTGCGGCGAAGCCACGAGATGCGCTCCAGCTTCACTGTCGGGTCGTTCAGTTTCGCCGCGGGCACGCCGCGCACGATGGTCACGGCGTCCGCCGCCTTGGTCGCCATGGCGAGGCGCGCGTTGGCAAGCGGCTGGTAGTCGGGCGGCAGCTTGGACAACAGGTCGCGCGCGTTCTGCGGCCGGCCGTCGCGCAGGATGCGATCGAAGCGCGCGATCTGGTCCTCGGCCGACAGATACTGGCCGTACTTGTTCAGGAACTCGTCTTCGTCGGATTGGCGCAGCGTCGCGTTGCGCCAGGTGTCGCTCGCCATGCGCGGCAGGTCGGCCTTGCTCGACACGGCGACGGCGGCCATGCGGCGCATGTAGCCGGTGCTGGTGAGCGGCGGAAACGCCGTGAAGTAGCGCCACACATCGTGCGCCAGCGTGTCGGGGCCGATGCGATCCTCGGCCTGGCGGCGCAGCACCTCGGGCTCGGGCCAGTCGGGATTCTCGCGCAGGAAGCGCCACGTCGAGGCGAAGTCGGCATCGGCCTTGTCGTCCTTCGGCACGGCGCGCAGCACGTGCCATTCGACGATGCGCGTGAGCAGGGGATTGTTGAAGCCGGCGACGGCGGCTCGCGCATCGCCGTAGCGGCCATTGTCGATCGCCTTCAGCGCCGAGGCGAGCGCGCCCGCTTCGGCGGGGGAGAGCGGCTTGGTCGAGGCCAGCGCCTGGGCCGTGTCGCTGGCCGGCGTGTCGGGCGCAACCGTCGTCGTGGGACCGCCGGTGACGATCGGCAGGGGCAGGCCGCCGGCTGGAGCGCTGCCGGGCTTGGGCGCGGCGGCGGGGCCGCCGCCGCTCGGGAAGCGGCGCACGCCGGTGTCGGGCACGCCTGGCCGGGCCTGATCGTCGCCCCGGTAGATGGTGACACCGTTCTGGGTCTGTTGGGCGGCGAGGGGACTCGTCCAGCCGACCAGAACCAGCAATAGGAGGGGGGATATTTTCTTTTTCACGCTAGGAATCGTAGGCACGTCCTTGCGGCATCACAATGGCAAGTTGCTCACCTTGTGGTGCGGGGGCCCGGGGCCTAGACTGTCATTTCAGCGAAAAAATCGTCGGAGGAAGCCATGTTCAACGGATCGCTCGTCGCGCTGATCACGCCGTTCAAGAACGGTGCGGTCGACGAGAAAGGATTCGAGAAGTTCGTGGCCTGGCAGATCAAGGAAGGCACGGACGGCCTCGTGCCCTGCGGCACCACCGGCGAATCGCCCACGCTCTCCATGGAAGAGCACAAGCGCGTGATCGACATTTGCATCGCCGCCGCGCGCGGCACCGGCGTGCCGGTGATCGCGGGCACAGGCTCCAACTCGACGGCCGAAGCGATCGAACTCACCCGGCACGCCAAGAAGGCGGGCGCGGACGCGGCCATGCTGGTCGTGCCGTACTACAACAAGCCGACCCAGGAAGGCCTCTTCCAGCATTTCAAGGCGGTGGCCGAGGCGGTCGACATCCCGATCCTGCTCTACAACGTGCCGCCGCGCACCGGTGGCGACATGCAGGTCGATACCGTCATCCGCCTCAGCCAGGTGAAGAACATCATCGGCATCAAGGATGCGAGCTACGACATGGCGCGCCCGACCTTGACCAAGCTCAAGGCCAAGAAGGGCTTCGTCCAGCTCTCGGGTGAGGATGCGAGCGCGCTGGGCTTCCTGGCGCAGGGTGGCGACGGCTGCATCTCGGTGACGGCCAACGTGGCGCCGCGCCTCTGCGGCGACATGCACGACGCCTGGAAGAAGCGCGATCTCGACAAGGCGTTCGAGCTGCAGGACCGGCTGATGCCGATGCACAAGGCGATGTTCTGCGAGACCAGCCCGGGCCCGGTGAAGTACGCCGCCGAGCTGATCGGCCAGTGCAGCGCCGAGATGCGGCTCCCGATGGTGCCGATCGCCGAGAGCAGCAAGAAGGCCGTGCGCGAGGCGATGGTTCACGCGGGTCTCATTAATTAGGCGGGTTCTCCTTGGCGAAGAAAGAGGAACTGGGCCGCACCGTGGTGGCCCAGAACCGCAAGGCGCGGCACAACTACTTCATTGAAGAGACGATGGAAGCGGGCCTGTCACTGACGGGCACCGAAGTGAAGTCGCTGCGCGGCGGCCGCAGCTCGATCACCGAGGCCTATGTCACCGAAGACGGCGGTGAAGCCTGGATGGTGAACTCGGACATCCCGGAATATCACGGCGGCAACCGCTTCAATCACGAGCGCAAGCGGCCGCGCAAATTGCTGCTGCACAAGCGCCAGATCAACACGCTGATCGGCGCCATCCAGCGCGAGGGCCGGACCGTCGTACCGCTCGAGGTCTATTTCAACGAGAAGGGCCGCGCCAAGGTGCAGATCGCGCTCGCCACCGGCAAGCAGGCGCACGACAAGCGCCAGTCGATCAAGGAGCGCGACTGGAAGCGCCAGAGGGCGCGCCTTCTGGCGCGGCGTTAGATGGCATCCCTGCTCGACATCGAGATCCCGCGCACGCTCGACGAGATCGTGCGCGACGCCAAGGCAGGCACCGCGCTGGAGGCGTGGGTCTTCGAGGACGAGCGGTCTCGCCGAGCGGCCGAAGCTGAATTGGCCGAGAAGGGCGTGCGGGCGCGCATCCGCAGTGCCTACAAGCCGCTGCTGCATTTCTTCCTGGAAGAGGTCGAGCTTACGGGCCTGACGGCGGTGACGGTCCGGACGCCGAGCCATCCCTTGGCCGCAGGGGGCCGCTTTCGCATCGAAGCCTATCCGCTCTCGGGCTTGCTGCGCGGCGTGACCTTGCGCTTCGAGAAAGGCGCCGACGAGTTGCACTACGTCGTCGTCACGGAACACGGCGCGCGCAAGACCGAGCACTGCGTCTTCGCGCCGAATCGGGAGCGCCGCAATGTGCTGGGCGAGACTTCGCTGTCGCCGTGCGGTTGGCTGCAGGGCAAGCCGCTGGTGACGGAATACGAAACGGCCTTCGACAGGATCATGGGCGCGCTCGACGGCCATGCCTGGAAGAAGACTCAGCCCTTCTTTGAGATGCTGGACATCGCCGTCCACACCGGCGGCATCGAGCAGCGCCTGCCTTATGGCGACGAGACGCTCAGCACGCGCGAGTCCATGCACGAGGATCTCTATTTCTCGATCCTCGAGTTCTTCAAGGCGCGGAACGGGCTCGATCCCGAGGATCGCACGCTACAGCCCGGGCAGATCGTGCCCGACATCCGCGCCGGAGCGGGCGCGACGCGCATCTCCATCTCGCTGAAGCCGGCCGACCGGACGACCTGGACGGATGAGGCCCAGCCGCTCGAGAGTGCCGACCGTCCGCTGGCGCCGGCGCAGATCCTGCACGAGGTCGAGGCGCTGGGCGGCACGCGGTTCGACGTCGTGTCCGGCCAAGGCCGCCCGGTGCTGGCCACGCTGATCGGAGGCAAGGGGCCCGGCATGCTGGTGAGCGGCGGGCAGCACGCCAACGAGACGTCGGGCGTCGTCGGCGCGCTCCGCGCCGCAAAGGTGCTGAAGGAAAAGGGACGGGGCTTCGCGCTGGTGCCGCAGGAAAACGCCGACGGCTATGCCATGCATGGCAAGCTCCGGCGGCACAATCCGCGCCATGCCAATCACGCCGCGCGCTTCAGCGGTCTCGGCGACGACGTCGAGTTCCGCGATCACGAGCCGTTCGGCGAGCGGGCGGCGCGGCTCGAAGCCTTCAGGCGGACCAAGGCCGTCCTGCACGTCAACCTGCACGGCTATCCCGCGCACGAATGGACGCGGCCCCATTCGGGCTACGTCCCGCCGCGCTCGGCCTTGTGGGCGATCCCGCGCGGCTTCTTCCTCATCATCCGCCACCATCCGGGCCTGCGGGCGAAGGCGGAGAATTTCATTCGCAAGCTCGCCGAACGCGTTTCTCGTGTCCCCGGCTTGAAGGAATTCAACGAGGCGCATCTCGCGGCGTTTGGGACGCATATCGGCGAGCTGCCGCAGCCGATCCATCATTCGATCTCGCTGGTGATCGGCGAGACCGCGCGTTTCGTGCCGCCCTATACGGTCGTCAGCGAGTACCCCGACGAGACGATCTACGGGGATGCGTTCTGCCTCGCCCATACGGTTCAAATGGAGACCGTGCTTGCGGCGGCCGACTTACTCGACGCAGGCGAATTGGAGTAACAGCATGCCCACCGTCCTGATCACCGGCGCCGCGCGCGGTCTCGGCCTCGACTTCACCAGGCAGTATGCCGCCAAGGGCTGGAAGATCCTGGCCTGCGCGCGCAACGCCGACGGGCTCAAGGGCATCAAGGGCGACATCCATCATCATCCTCTCGAGGTCACCGACTACAAGGCGGTGAAGGCACTGGCCGACAAGCTCGGGGACGAGTCGATAGATGTGCTGCTCTGCAATGCCGGTGTCGGCGGCGAGCGCGGATCGAATGCGCAGGATCTCGGCACGCTCGACCCTTCCGAATGGCGCCGCATCTTCGAGGTGAACACTCTATCGCCGCTGATGATGGCCGAGGCCTTCGTCGACCACGTCGCGCGCTCGGAGCAGAAGAAGGTGATCGCGCTGTCCAGCATCCTGGGCAGCATCAAGAGCAACAACGGCGGCCGCTACTTCTATCGCGCCAGCAAGACGGCGCTGAACATGGAATGGAGCTGCCTCGCCATGGATGTGGCGCCGAAGGGCCTGATCTGCGTGGCGCTCCATCCCGGCTGGGTGCAGACCGACATGGGCGGTCCGACGGCGACTCTCACTATCGAGCAGAGCGTGCCTGCAATGGTACGAGTGATCGATAATCTCAAGAAGACCGACAACGGCCGCTTCCTGCAATATGACGGCAGCGAGCTGCCTTGGTGATCGGAAATCCCTCCCCATTCATATGGGGAGGTGCCCGCGGAACCGCGGGCGGAGGGGTCATGAGCAACGTGACTGGTGCTCATGACCCCTCCGACGTCGTAAGACGACGCCACCTCCCCATATGAATGGGGAGGGGTTACAAAGCGCGATGCTGTTGAACGAAGAACAGGTCCTGATCCGCGACACCGCTCGCGCCTTCGCGCGCGAGCAAGTGCTGCCGCATGTCCGCCAGTGGGAGGCCGACGGCGCCATTCCGCGGCCGCTGCTGGCCGAGATGGGCAAGCTCGGCTTCCTGGGCATGACCGTGCCGACGGAGTGGGGCGGCGCGGGTGCGTCGATGCTCTCCTACGTGCTGGCGCTGGAGGAGATCGCCGCCGCCGATGGCGGCCTCTCCACGGTGATGAGCGTCAACAACTCGCCGGATTGCGCGGCGCTGCTGGCCTACGGCTCGCCGGAGCAGAAGGAGAAGTGGCTGAAGCCCCTGGCGCGCGGCGAGATCCTGGGCGCCTTCTGCCTGACCGAGCCGCAGGCCGGCTCCGACGCCTCGAATCTGCGGACCAAGGCCGAACGCAAGGGCAATGGCTGGGTGCTGAACGGCACCAAGCAGTTCATCACCTCGGGCCGCACGGCCGACATGGCGCTGGTCTTCGCCGTCACCGATCCGGCGAACGTCAAGCGCGGCATCTCCTGCTTCATCGTGCCGACGAAGACGCCGGGCTATCGGGTCGCCTCGGTCGAGAAGAAGCTCGGCCAGAAGTCCTCGGACACCTGCCAGATCGCCTTCGAGAATTGCGAAGTGGGTGCCGATGCGATGCTGGGCGAGGAGGGGCAGGGCTATCGCATCGCATTGGCCAACCTCGAGGTCGGCCGCATCGGCATCGCCGCCCAGGCCGTCGGCATGGCGCGTGCAGCCTTCGAGCTGGCGCGCGCCTATGCCAACGAGCGCGAGGCTTTCGGCATCAGGATCGTGAACCACCAGGCCGTCCAGTTCCGCCTCGCCGACATGGCGACCAAGGTCGCAGTGGCCCGCCAGATGGTGCTGCATGCGGCAACGTTGCGCGATGCCGGCCAGCCCTGCCTCACCGAGGCCGCAATGGCCAAGTTATATGCCTCGGAGATGGCCGAGGAAGTGTGCTCGGCCGCGATCCAGGTCCATGGCGGTTACGGCTACGTCGCCGACTACCTTGTCGAGAAGATCTGGCGGGATGTTCGGGTGTGCCAGATCTACGAGGGGACGAGTGACGTCCAGAGGCTGCTCATTGGTCGCGGGCTCGCCGCTCTCTGATACTCCCTCAGGTGCTTGTCGGGCTCGTCGGCCCGTGAGAGAATCATTCCCTATGAAGTGGGGGATCCTGGGGATCGCCGCCGTCGCCTCGGCGATGGCGGTGTCGGGTGGTGCCGTGGCGGGCGAGCCGCAATCGCTCGTGCCGGCCGGCCGGGTCCTGCAGATGCAGACCGCCTTCAATCCCAATCTTCCCGGCGCGGGCGAGGGGGTTCGCGCCTTCACCCAGTCGCTGAAGCACATGTCCGACGGGGCGCTGACCATCAAGATCATCGAGCCCGGACGCGTGGCGCCCACCCGCGGCATGCTCGACGCGATCGTCTCGGGCGATCTGGAAGCGGCCTTCACCTGGTCGGGTTATGCGGCGGACAAGGCGCCGGTGATGAGCCTGTTCGCCACCGTGCCGTTCGGCCCGCGGCCGGGCGAGATGAACTCCTGGCTGCTCGAGGGCCAGGGCGGCCGTTTCCATCACGAGGCTTATGACCAGCTCGGCGTCGCCGGCATTCCCTGCGGCATGCAGGGCGGTAAGGGCGGCGGCTGGTTCAGGAGCGACCTCAATACGCTCGACGACTTCAAGGGTGCGGTGCTGCGCTACGGCCGCATCTCCGGCCCGGTGGTGGAGCGCCTGGGCGCCACGGTGACGTCGCTGCCGCCCGGGGAGTTCTTCTACAAGCTGCAGCAGGGCAAGGTCGACGGCGGCGAGATGTCGACGCCGGCCATGGATGCGGCGCTGGGCTTCGACAAGCTCGGCCTGCCCTACTACATGCCGGGCTGGCAGCAGCCCTCGGCCGTGCTCGACTTCATGATGCGCAAGGACAAGTGGGAGGCGCTGCCCGCCGCCCAGCGCGCCCAGATCAAGACCGCCTGCCGCGCCAACATCACCTGGATGCTGAGCCGCTCGGCGCACAGCCAGGCGGTGGCGTTGGAGAAGCTGCGCGCCTCGGGCGTGGTCATCAAGCAATGGGCGCCGGCGTTGATGGACGCCTTCCGCAAGAACACCGACATCGTGCTGAAGGAACGCGCCAACGAGGACCCCGCCTTCGCCGCCGCCTGGGCCGACCAGAAGAAGTTCGTCGAGCAGATGGGCGACTGGCGCACGCTGTCGAGGCTGCCTTAGCGGCCGCTTGCGCGAGGCCGTAGGGCCGGGCAGGTTGACCCGGCCATGACCGTCCTCACTTCGCAGATCGATACCCGCTCGGACACCTTCAAGAAGAACGCCGAGTCCATGCGTGCGCTGGTCGCCGACCTCAAGGCTCGCACGGAAAAGGTGCGGCTGGGCGGCGGCGAGGAGAGCCGCAAGCGCCATGTCGCGCGCGGCAAGCTCCTGCCGCGCGAGCGGGTGCGGGCGCTGCTCGATCCCGGCTCGCCCTTCCTCGAGCTGTCGCCGCTCGCGGCGATGGACATGTACGACAACGATGCGCCCGGCTCGGGCGTGATCACCGGCATCGGCCGGGTGAGCGGAGTCGAATGCGCGATCGTGTGCAACGATGCCACGGTGAAGGGCGGCACCTACTATCCGATGACGGTGAAGAAGCATCTCCGCGCGCAAGAAGTTGCGATGGAGAACCGTCTGCCGTGCATCTACCTCGTCGACTCAGGCGGCGCCAACCTGCCGCAATGGCCCGAGGTCTTTCCGGACAAGACCCACTTCGGCCGCATCTTCTACAACCAGGCCAACATGTCGGCGCAGGGCATCCCGCAGATTGCCTGCGTCATGGGCTCGTGCACGGCGGGCGGCGCCTACGTGCCGGCGATGAGCGACGAGACGGTGATCGTGCGCAAGCAGGGCACGATCTTCCTGGGCGGCCCGCCGCTCGTCAAAGCCGCGATCGGCGAGATCGTGAGCGCGGAGGATCTGGGCGGCGCCGACGTGCATGCCCGCACCTCGGGCGTGGCCGACCACTACGCGCACAATGACAGCCACGCGCTCGGCACCGTCCGGCGCATCGTGGCCAATCTCAATTGGAAGAAGAACCCGTCGGCTTCGATCATCGATCCGCGCGAGCCGCTTTACGCCGCCGAGGAGCTCTACGGCGTCGTGCCGCCGGACTCCCGCACGCCCTACGACATGCGTGAGGTCATCGCCCGCCTGGTCGACGGCAGCGAGCTCGACGAGTTCAAGCACCTCTACGGCACGACCATCGTCACGGGTTTCGCGCGCATCTGGGGTCATCCGATCGGCATCGTCGCCAACAACGGCATCCTGTTCAATGAATCGGCGCTCAAGGCCTCGCACTTCATCGAGCTGTGCGGCCAGCGCGGCATCCCGCTGCTCTTCCTGCAGAACATCACGGGCTTCATGGTCGGCCGCAAATACGAGGCGGGCGGCATCGCGCGCGACGGCGCCAAGATGGTGACCGCCGTCTCGACGGTCGGCGTGCCGAAGTTCACGGTGATCGTGGGCGGCAGCTACGGCGCCGGCAATTACGGCATGTGCGGCCGCGCCTACAGCCCGCGCTTCCTGTGGATGTGGCCCGGCGCGCGCATCTCGGTGATGGGCGGCGAGCAGGCGGCCTCGGTGCTGGCCACCGTGCGGCGCGACAATATCGAGGCCAAGGGCGGCCAGTGGTCGAAGGACGAGGAGGCAGCCTTCAAGAAGCCGATCCTCGAGCAGTTCGACCGCGAGGGCCATCCCTACTATGCGACGGCCCGCATCTGGGACGACGGCATCCTCGATCCCGTCGACACGCGCATGTCGCTGGCGCTCGGCCTCTCCGCGGCGATGAACCAGCCGATCGGCCCGACCAAGTTCGGCGTCTTCCGGATGTGATGCCCATGAAGAAGGCGCTACTGGTTCTCCTTCTGGCGCTTGCGCGAGGTGCGGCGGCGCAAGCGCCGCAAGATAAGGTGCGGGTCGCCGATGATACCGCCCAATCGATCTTCACCGAACTCGCCGGTTCCATCGTCGCCACCGAAGTCTGCGGCATCGGCGATCGGAAGGTGTGGGACAAGGTGGTGGCCGCGATCGACCGCCGCTATCGCTTCTGCGTCGCCAAGGATCCGTCATGGTCGGCGCTCATGGGAGACTTCGCCGAATCGGAGAAGAAATCCATCGCATCGGGGTCGACCCGATCGTTTGCATCCTTCGTCATGGAAGACGGCATTGCCCAGGTGAAAGGCGTCGCCAAGTCCGCCGGCAAGGACGCTTTTTGCAATGCGCGACCGTGGAAGATGATGGCATCGCCCACGACGGCTACCGAGGCCGAGAAGGCCGATTATCTG
The DNA here is from genome assembly GCA_035501235.1 of Reyranella sp. GTDB lineage: Bacteria > Pseudomonadota > Alphaproteobacteria > Reyranellales > Reyranellaceae > Reyranella. The sequence continues at coordinate 3,632 of DATJWN010000158.1, read as the reverse complement.
AAGACCCATCCCGACTATCCGCTCGCGCAATCCCTGGGCCTCGCCGCATTCACCCTGTATCTCGGCGCCGATGCTTCGTGGATCGAGACGCCCTGCGACAAATTCTGGCCGCTGGTCTACCGATGACGGGGACGATCAAGACGTCGGTCTCGGAGGGCGTTGCCTCCTTGTGGCTCGATCGGCCGAAGGAGATGAACGCGCTCGACGCGGCAACCGCACAGGCGATCATCGACGCGCTGAAGGGCCTCGCGGCCGACCCCAAGGTACGCGTCCTGGTGCTGGGCGGCAGCGGCCTCGTCTTCTCGGCGGGCGGTGATTTCAACTGGGTGCTGAGCTGGCCCAAGCTCAGCGAGCAGGAGCGGCAGGACGGCGCCCTGGTGATGATGGGCGCGATCCAGGCCGTGCAGGATTTCCCCAAGCCTTCCATCGCGCGCGTGCATGGCTCGGCGGTGGGCGGCGGAGTAGGCCTGATGCTCGCTTGCGACTATGCTGTCGCGGCTTCCACGGCACGCTTCGGCCTGACATCGGCGCGCAATGGCCTTCTCGCCGCCATCGCGATCCCCGGCCTGCTGCAGGCGGTCGGCCGCCGCAAGACGCGGCAACTGCTGCTGCATGGCGGCCTGTTCGACGCCGCCCAGGCGCTCGAGATCGGCCTGATCGACCGCGTTGTACCGGCCGAAGCGCTCGATGCCGAAGTGGCAACGCTCGCCAAGGAGCTGACGCTCGGCGCGCCGTCGGTGCAGAAGCTCGCCAAGGAGCTCGTCGCCGAGATCGATGCCCTGCCGCATGATGCCGATGTCGTGCGCCTGCTCGCGGGCCATGTCGCCGCGCAAAGCGTCACCGAAGAAGCCATCGAAGGCATGAGCGCCTTCCTCGCCAAGCGTAAACCGAAGTGGGCGATTTGATGCCCTTCGCACAGCCTCATCCTGAGGAGCGCCCGAAGGGCGCGTCTCGAAGGATGGAAACGAGCACCATGTCTGTTGCCCATCCTTCGAGACGGCGCTACGCGCCTCCTCAGGATGAGGTCGGGAGTGAATCTTGATGTTCTCCAAGATCCTGATCGCCAATCGCGGCGAGATCGCCTGCCGGGTCATCAAGACGGCGCGGCGGATGGGTATCAAGACGGTGGCGGTCTATTCCGACGCCGATCGCGGCGCGCGGCATGTCGCGATGGCCGATGAGGCCGTGCATATCGGCGGCTCGGCGGCGCGCGAGAGCTATCTCGTGGTCGACAAGATCCTCGACGCCGCCCGGCGCACCGGCGCGCAGGCGATCCATCCGGGCTATGGCTTCCTGTCGGAGAATGCGGGCTTTGCCGAGGCCTGCGCCCAGGCAGGCATCATGTTCATCGGGCCGCCGCCCGCCGCGATCCGGGCCATGGGCTCCAAGAGCGAAGCCAAGAAGATCATGGAAAAGGCCCGGGTGCCGCTGGTGCCGGGCTATCATGGCGACGACCAGTCGCCCGAGCTGCTGGCCAAGGAAGCGGCGCGCATCGGCTTCCCGGTGCTGATCAAGGCCTCGGCCGGCGGTGGCGGCAAGGGCATGCGCGTGGTCGAAGAGGGGGCCAAGTTCGCCGATCAGCTCGCCGGTGCCAAGCGCGAGGCCAAGGCCTCGTTCGCCGACGATCATGTGCTGGTCGAGAAGTACCTGACCCGGCCGCGCCATATCGAGATCCAGGTTTTTGCCGATAGCCATGGCAACTGCCTCTATCTCTTCGAGCGTGACTGCTCGATCCAGCGCCGCCACCAGAAGGTGATCGAGGAGGCGCCGGCGCCGAACATGGACCCGGCGCGGCGGAAAGAGATGGGCGAAGCGGCCGTCGCGGCGGCCAAGGCCATCGGCTATGTCGGTGCGGGCACCGTCGAGTTCATCGCCAACCAGGACGGCACCTTCTACTTCATGGAGATGAACACCCGGCTCCAGGTCGAGCATCCGGTGACCGAGATGATCACGGGCCAGGATCTCGTCGAATGGCAGCTCGTGGTCGCGGCCGGCGGGAAGATGCCACTCACGCAGGATCAGCTCCGCATCGACGGCCACGCGGTCGAGGTACGGCTCTATGCCGAGGACCCGAACCGCAACTTCCTGCCGTCGACCGGCACCTTGGTGCACCTCAAGCTGCCGGAAGAGGGGCCGCATGTGCGCGTCGATACCGGCGTGCGCCAGGGCGATACGGTCACGCCCTTCTACGATCCCATGATCGCCAAGGTGATCGTCCACGATCGCGACCGCACGTCGGCGATGCGGCGCATGGCGGCGCTGATGGGTGAGACCGAAGTGGTGGGCGTCACGACCAATGCCGCGCTTCTCAAGGCGCTGTGCTCGCACAAGGCCTTTGTGGGCGGCGAGGTCGATACGGGTTTCATCGAGCGCCATCGTGACGAGCTCTTCGCCAAGGCGGCACCGGCCGACGATCGCACGCTTGCGGTCGCCACGCTGGCGCGGATCGCGGAATGGAGCTCGAAGTCGAACGATCCGTGGGACCAGAAGACGGGCTTCCGGCTGCTCGACATCGGCCATGAGGAAGTGCGCTGGAAGGACGGCGAGCGCGAGGTTGCGGTGATCGCGCGCCGTCGCCGCGACGGCACATTTGGCCTCGAGCTGCCCGGCGGCACGCGCGAGGCGCGCGTGCAGGCAACAGCGGACGGACGCCTCGCGATCTGGCTCGCGGGCGACACCTTCACCGCCGCTTCGGTGCGTCGTCAGACGGCCGACGGCATCGACTACACGCTGTTCGCCGATGGCGGCTCGCGCCGGCTGCGCCTGGTCGATCCGCTCGATGTCACGCAGTATGAGGCGGTCGCTTCGGGCGAGGCGTCGGTACGCTCGCCGCTGCCTGGCAAGATCATCGATCTCCGGGTCAAGGCGGGCGACACGGTCAGCAAGGGCCAGCCGCTGCTGGTCCTCGAAGCCATGAAGATGGAGCACACGCTCTCCGCTCCGACCGATGGCAAGATCAAATCCGTGCGCTATGCCGTGGGCGAGCAGGTCGCCGAGGGAGCGGAGCTGGTAGAGTTCGAGGAAAGCTGAACCGGGAAGGCAACGCCATGGCCAAGTTCATCGTCGAGCCGCACTTTCGCCTGCAGGAGTGGGTGGCGGAGGAGAAGGGCTACTTCCGTGCCGAGGGCCTCGACTACGAATTCCGCGAGCTGATCCGCTCGACAGGCGGCCAGCATCACAACAGGGGCGCGTCGGGCGCCTTCCAGAGCATCGAGAAGGGCCGCGAGGCCGATGTGAGCTGCGCCTGCCACTGGACGGTGAACGTCGCGGCGTCCAACGGCCACGCCAAGCTCTATGCCGACGCCTATTCGGTGGCGCCGGCGGGCATCTTCGTGCCGGCAGACTCAGCCATCCGCACGCCGGCCGATCTCGCTTGCGTGCCCATCTCGGTCGGCTTCCAGTCGGGCAGCCACTACTCGACCATCCAGGCGCTCGAACAATACATGGCTGCGAGCGAAATGAATCTGACGTTTGCGGACGGCATGCTGTTCCGTCGCATGGAGCTGTTGTTCGACGGCAAGAGCGAGGCCGCCGCATTGTTCAACGGGCCCTATTATTTCGCCGAGCAGCTCGGCTATCGCAAGGTGATCGACACGACCTTCATGATCGCGTCCATGATCAATGGCGATCCG
>DATJWN010000157.1:0-18757 GCA_035501235.1 Reyranella sp. | reverse complement strand
TGCCGGTCACCTGGACCGCGTTGCTCTCCTATCTCTACGGGCCCGGCGGCCATCGCAAGCAGCTCGATCTTGCCGCCGAGCAGCGCAAGTCCGGCGCGCTGGTCATCCCGCAGGTGAGCTGCCGCCCGCTCAACTTCGAGTTCACCTTCGCCGAGCCGTTCATCTTCGACGTCATGAAGTTCATGAACGAGCTCAGCCAAGCGGACGCCAAGGCACCCGGCACGCGCCGCCGCGCCTATGCCGATCCCGCATGGCGCGAGAAGCTGCGCTCGGAGGTGACGCCCCTCTTCCGCAGCTGGTGGGACCGCGTCGTCATCGCCTGGTCGCCCTCGCATCGCGAGCTCGAGGAGCAGCCGCTCGCGACGGCCGCCGCCAAGCTCGGCAAGGATCCGGTCGATGCCGCGCTCGACATCGCGTTGGCCGACGACCTGCAGACGCGTTTCCGCATGGCCGTGATGAACTTCGACGAAAAGGAAGTAGCGGAGCTGATCACCGATCCGCACACCATCATCGCCCTCTCCGATGCCGGCGCGCATGCCAACCAGCTCTGCGATGCCTGCTATTCGACCTACCTGCTGGGCCATTGGGTGCGCGAGAGGAAGACGCTGTCGCTCGAGCAGGCCGTCCATCACCTGACGCAGCGTCCCGCCGAGATGTTCGGCATCACCGACCGCGGCCTGCTGGCCGAGGGCCGGCCGGCGGACGTGGTCGTGCTCGATCCGGCAACCGTCGGTCCGGGCCCGCTGAAGCGCGTCTACGATTTGCCCGCCGGTGCCGACCGCCTCGTCTCGGAAGCGCACGGCATCGACGCTGTCATCGTGAACGGCAAGATCATCCGCCGCGCCGGCAAGGACGCCGTCGCCGCCAACGACAAGCTGCCCGGCCGCGTGCTACGCCACGGTCGCGCCGCCTGACTTCAAGGGAGGAAATCATGATCCACGTCATCGCCATCATCACCGCCAAGCCCGGCAAGCGCGCCGAGATCCTCGCGAACTTCAAGGCCAACGTGCCGGCCGTGCACGCCGAGAAGGGCTGCATCGAGTACGGCGCCACGGTCGACACCGAAGGCGGCCCCTTCGCCAAGTTCGGCGCCGACACCTTCGTGGTGATCGAGAAGTGGGCGACCATGGACGATCTCAAGGCCCACGGCGCCTCGGCGCACATGAAGGCTTACGGCGAGAAGAACAAGGACCTCGTCGCCAACCGCGCCGTCCACGTCCTGCAGAACGCTTGATCGTCACCGACAACGACGTCGCCGCCTCGCTCATAGACGAATATGGGCGCGACGGCGTCGTCTGCCTGCGCGGCGCGTTCGATCCCTCCTGGGTCGAGCGCCTGCGCGCGGCGATCGAGCGCGACCTCGCCGCGCCCGGCCCCCACGCGACCAATTTCGCCGAAGGCAGCACGGCCGGCAGGTTCTTCGGCGACATGTTCATGTGGAAGCAGGACGCCGACTTCCGCGCGGCCGCGCTCGACTCGCCTGCAGCTTCCATCGCCGCCGCCCTCATGGACTCCACGCGTGCCGACTTCTTCTACGACCAGCTCTTCGTGAAGGAGCCGGGCACGGCCCATCCCACGCCCTGGCACCAGGACCAGCCCTACTGGCCGGTGAAGGGTTGGCAGATCGCGTCGGTCTGGATCGCGCTCGATGAGATCGATCGCAGCAACGGCGCCGTCGAGTTCATCGCGGGCTCGCATAAATGGCGCGTGAACTACCGCCCCACGCCCTTCCGCAAGGGCCATGAGGTGAAGTTCACGTCCAGCGATCTCGTCGAGATCCCGGACATCGACGCCGATCGCTCGAAGTACGACATCAAATGGTGGCGCATGGCGCCGGGCGACTGCCTGGTCTTCCACGCCATGATCGTGCACGGGGCGCCGGGCAACAGGACACCGGGCGCCCGCCGCCGCGGCTTGTCGCTGCGCTATACCGGCGACGATGCGCGTTACGATCCGCGCCCCGGCACCTTCCAGTTCCCGCACAAGCCCGATCTCGCGGCCGGTGCGCCGATGGAATGCGAGCTCTTCCCGCGTGCCTGGCCCTAGTCGGACAGCACGCCTTTGGTGACGAGGTCGAGCATGCCCCCGATCAGCTCTTCGCGGTTCGACCACTCGAATTCGGGATTGTTGATCAGGGCCGCCACGAGCCCGTGCAGCCCCATCCAGAGGAGCTCGGCCGCCGTCTCGGGCCCGTAGTTGAGTTTGATGCCCGCCGCCTCGACGTTCTTCAGCAGATCGACGACATGCTGGAAGGCGATCGCCCCTGTCGTGCCGGGCTGGCCGGCCTCGGGGTTCCTGGCGCGATGGCCACCCTGCGACTTGATCTGCTTGGGCGTGTTGCCCGACATGAAGGTGAGCCAGTACTCCTGCGGATGCTCCAGGCCGAAACGGATATAGGCCTCGCCGCAACGCCGTAGCTGCTCGCGCGGTCCGAGGGGCTGCTGCTCGATCTCGCCGATCTTGTCTATCAGGAAGCCGAAAGTCTGGTCGCACAGCGCGACCATGATCGCCTCCTTGTCGGCGAAGTAGAGGTAGAGCGCCGGCGCGGACACGCCGACGCGGTCGGCGATCTTGCGGATCGTCGTGGCCTCGTAGCCCTCCTGCAGGAACAGCTTCTTGGCCGCCTGCAGGATCTCGTCGCGACGGGTATGGCCCTCGCCGCGACGTTTCCGCGGACTGGCCGCCGCTGTTGAAAAGCCCGCCAAAGCGTCCTCCATCGCTCTTGACACTTATCTGAACAACGATAAGTTATCAACGATCAGTTATCATTGATCACTTAATCAGTGCCCATTCTACCGCTCTCAAGGCAGGCCCGCCATGCGTCTCCCCTCGATCCCGGTAAAGCTGGCCCTCCTCTCCGTCAGTCTCCTCGCCCTGGCAGGCCTCGGCGCCACCGCCTGGGGCTGGAAGTCCAACGCGACACGCAGCGCGGTCGTTGCCGAGCCCGCCATGCGTCCTGCCCGCGTGATGGAAATCGCCTACCACCTGCGCGGTCGCTCGGTGACGATGGCCGGCACCGTTGTGCCGCGCATCGAGGCGACCCTGGGCTTCCGCGTCGCCGGCAAGATCGTGGAGCGGCTGGTCGATGTCGGCGCGACAGTACAGCCGGGCCAGGCAATCGCCCGCCTCGACCCCACGGACTATCGCCTCGCCGTCGATAATGCTCGTGCAGCGCTGGTTTCCGCCGAAGCCGACTGGCAGCGCGCCAAGGCCGATCACGAGCGCTACCAGGCACTGCGCAATAGTCCGGCCTTCATGGCCCAGACGGCGGAGCTTCGCCAATCGACGGCGGCGACGGCTGAGGCCCGCGTCGAGCAGGCGCGCAGCCAGCTCGCCACCGCCGAGAACAATCTCGCCTACACGACGCTGCACGCCGACGCAGCGGGCGTGGTGACCGCGGTCGTGGCCGAGGTGGGCCAGGTCATGGCCCAGGGCCAGGGTGTGTTCAAGGTCGCGCGCACCGAGGAGCTCGAGATCCTGGTGGGCGTGCCGGAGAACCGTCTCGCCGCCATGCGCCAGATTCCCGGCGCCTCCTTCGAGCTGTGGTCGGACAAGGGCCACAAATACGCCGCTCGCCTGCGCGAGCTTTCGCCCAGCGCCGATCCGGTGACCCGTACCTATCCGGCGCGCTTCACGGTGGTCGAGCGGCCGGCCTTCATCGGCCTCGGCATGACCGCGACCTTGACCTTCGAGCGCAGCGATCTCGAGCCCGTGGCCAACGTGCCGCTGTCGGCCATCTTCCAGCACGGCACGCAGCCCGCGGTCTGGGTCGTCGACCGCACCAGCGGCGAGATTGCCTTGCGCGACGTCGTGATCGCGCGCTGGCGCGACGACACGGCGGCCATCCTGTCCGGCGTCAAGGAAGGCGAGCTGATCGCCACCGCGGGCGTGCACAAGCTCGAGCCCGGCCAGAAGGTCAGGCCGCTGCTGCAGCAGGCCGAGGCGCGCTGACCATGGCAAGCCAACCTGCGAAGACGCGGGCCAATCTCAGCGAGCTCGCGCTGCGCAACAGCACGCTCACCGTCTTCTTCATGCTGGTGCTGACCATCGCCGGCGTCTTCGCCTATTTCAGCTTGGGCCGCGCCGAGGACCCGCCCTTCACCATCAAGCAGATGGTGGTGTCGGCGGCGTGGCCCGGCGCTACGGCGCGCGAGGTCGAGCAGCAGGTCACCGACAAGATCGAGACCAAGCTGCAGGAGCTGCCGTTTTTCTACAACGTGCAGAGCTACACCAAGCCCGGCGAGACGGTGATCTACGTGTCGCTGCGCGACGACGTCCCTCCCGCCAAGGTGCCCGATCTCTGGTATCAGGTGCGCAAGAAGGTGGGCGACATCCGGGGCAGCCTGCCGCAAGGCGTCGCCGGCCCCTTCTTCAACGACGAATACGGCGACACCTATGCGCTGATCTGGGCCTTCGAGGCCGACGGCTTTTCTCCCGCCGAGGTGAAGCAGATCGCGAAGGACGTCCGCCAGCAGGTCTTGCGCGTGCCCGACGTCACCAAGGTGGACCTGTTCGGCCTCCAGGACGAGAAGATCTACATCGAGTTCAGCCACGAGCGGCTCGCCATGCTCGGCGTCTCGGTCGAGCAGATCCTCGACGTCGTGCGCAAGCAGAATGCGGTCGTGGCCTCGGGCACTGTCGAGACGAGGGGCGAGCGCGTCGCCGTGCGCGTCGACGGAGCGCCGACCTCGGCCGAGGATCTCGCCTCGCTCCCCTTCAGCGCCGCCGGCCAAACGCTCACGCTCGCCGACATCGCCGAGATCAAGCGTGGCTACCAGGACCCGCCGCAGAGCACCATGCGCTTCAAGGGCAAGCCCGTGATCGGCCTCGGCGTCGTGATGGCAAGCGGCGGCAACGTGCAGGCGCTGGGCAAGGCGCTGGACGTCACCATGAAGCAGGTCGAGCGCGACCTGCCGGTGGGCATCACCGTGCATCGCGTCGCCAACCAGCCCGAGGTGGTCGAGACCTCCTTCGAGGAGTTCATCCAGTCGCTGGGCGAGGCGCTGGCCATCGTGCTGGTGGTCTCCTTCATCAGCCTGGGCGTGCGTACGGGCGTGATCGTGGCCCTGTCCGTGCCGCTGGTGCTCGCCATCACCTTCGTCGGCATGATGCTGCTCGGCATCGACTTCCAGCGCATATCGCTCGGCGCCCTGATCATCGCGCTGGGCCTCCTGGTCGACGACGCCATCATCGCCGTCGAAATGATGATGGTGAAGCTGGAGCAGGGCTTCAGCCGCATGCAGGCAGCGACCTTCGCCTACACCTCGACCGCCTTTCCCATGCTCACCGGCACCCTGGTGACCGCCGCAGGCTTCGTGCCGGTGGGTTTCGCCAAGTCGAGTGCCGGCGAATACACCAACTCGATCTTCTGGGTGGTCGGCCTGTCGCTGATCATCTCCTGGTTCGTGGCCGTGCTGTTCACGCCCTGGCTCGGCTATCACCTGCTGCCGACGCCGAAGGTCGTGCACCACGATGCCTATGACGGGCGGCTCTATCGCCTCTTCCGCCGGCTGGTCGTGTGGTGCGTGAGCTGGCGCAAGACCACCATCGCCATCACCGCGCTCGCCTTCGTCGTTGCCATGGCCGCCTTCGGCCTGGTGCAGAAGCAATTCTTTCCGACCGCCAACCGTCCCGAGCTGATCGTCGATCTGCGGCTGGCCCAGGGTGCGTCCTATGCCGCGACGGACGCCGAGGTCGCCAAGCTCGAGGCATGGCTCGGCAAGAACGGCGACGTCGCCTACTACACGGCCTATATAGGCGCCGGCAGCCCGCGCTTCTATCTGCCCACGGTACCCGAGCTGACCAACGCCAATTTCGGTCAGGTCATCGTGATGACCAGGAACCTGGAGGCGCGCGAGCGTGTCTTCGCCGAGCTCAACGAGCTCTTCAACGAGGATTTCCAGTCCGTCCGCGGGAGGGTGCAGCGCCTGCAGAACGGCCCGCCCGTGGCCTATCCGGTGATGTTCCGCGTGCTGGGCGACGATCCGCAGCAGGTCCGCGCCGTCGCCGAACAGGTGCGCCAGGTCTTCAAGGCCGATCCCGCCACGCGCGACATCAATTTCGATTGGAACGAACTCGCCAAGTCGGTGCGGCTGGAGGTCGACCAGAGCAAGGCGCGCGCCTTGGGAGTCGACTCCCAGCTTCTCGGCAATACGCTGCAGACGCTTCTCTCCGGCGTGACGGTGACGCAGTATCGCGAGGGCACGGAGACGATCGACGTGGTGGCCCGCGCCGTCGCGCCGGAGCGGCTCTCGGTCGAGGGGCTGGAGGCGATCAACTTGCGCACCGCGACCGGCGGCGTGATCTCGCTGGCCCAGATCGCCAAGCTCCACTTCGAGCTCGAGGAGCCGATCCTGTGGCGGCGCAACAAGGACCTGCTGATGACGGTGCGCGCCGGCGTGGTCGACGGCGTGCAAGGCCCCGACGTGGCCGCCCGCATCGACAAGGCGCTTGCGCCGGTGCGCGCCCGGCTGCCGGCCGGCTATCGCATCGAGGTCGGTGGCGACAGCGAGGAAAGCGCCAAGAGCCAGGGCTCGATCTTCAAGATGATGCCGGTCATGCTGTTCCTGATGCTGACCTTCCTGATGCTGCAGCTCCGGAGCTTTTCCAAGCTCGCGCTGGTGATGCTGACCGCGCCGCTCGGCATGATCGGCGTGTCGCTCTTCCTGCTGCTGTTCAACCAGCCCTTCGGGTTCGTGTCGCTCCTGGGCACCATCGCGCTCGCCGGCATGATCATGCGCAATTCGGTGATCCTGGTGGACCAGATCGACCAGGACATCAGCGCTGGCCACGCCGCCTGGGATGCCGTGATCGACGCCACGGTGCGCCGCGCCCGGCCGATCCTGCTGACGGCAGGCACGGCGATCTTCGCCATGATCCCGCTGTCGCGCAGCGTCTTCTGGGGCCCGATGGCCGTGGCGCTGATGGGCGGCCTTCTCGTGGCCACGGCCCTCACGCTTCTCTTCCTGCCGGCGCTCTACGCTGCCTGGTTCAGGGTCAAGCGGCCTTCGGCGGAAGTTGTCGCGGCGCCGGGGCGGCACGATCTGCCGCCGCCTCTCGCGCTCGCAGCCGAATAGCGCCGTGCCGGTCCTGGCCTCGCTTCTGGTAACCGCGAGTGCCACGATCGGATTGCTGCTGGGCGGCCTGCACCTGCTCTACACGTTCCAGGGCGACAAGCTGCAGCCGCGCGATCCCGCGGTCAGGGAGGCGATGGAAAGGACGCCGCCGCGCATCACGCGGCAGACGACGCTGTGGCGGGCCTGGGTCGGCTTCAATGCGAGCCACAGCCTCGGCCTGATCCTGTTCGGGCTGATCTATGGCTATCTCGCGCTCGCCGCGCCTGCCTTGCTGTTCGGCTCGATCTTCCTGCGGGTTCTCGGCCTAGCCGCGTTGCTGGCCTATGTCGCGCTGGCGCGGCTCTACTTCTTCAAGGTGCCCTTCCGCGCCGTCCTGCTGGCGACAACGCTCTACGTCGCAGGCCTCGCCGTCGCGCTCTAGGAGATGCGGCCCTCGGCAGTGTGGATGTCCAGCGAGCGGACGGCGCTCACCGCCAGCACGATCTCGATGCCCCGCACGATGTCCTCGACCGACATCGAGGGCGCGCCGCCGAGCCGCGCCGCCTGCTCGGGCACGTAGGGAATGTGCAGGAAGCCGCCGCGGAAAGAGAGGCTGTGCCGCTCGGCCATGTCCATCAGGGCGTAGAAGATGTGATTGCAGACGAAGGTCCCGGCGGTGTTCGACACTGAGGCCGGCAGGCCTACCTTGCGCATCTCGGCGACGCAGGCCTTGATCGGCAACGTCGCAAAATAGGCGGCCGGACCGTCGCGCACGACCGGCCGGTCGATCGGCTGCTTGCCGTCATTGTCCCTGATACGCGCGTCCTGGACGTTGATCGCTACCCGCTCCAGGCAAAGCTCGGTGCGGCCGCCCGCCTGGCCGACACAAAGCACGATGTCGGGCTCCACCTCGTGGATGGCGCTGCGCAGCTTCAGCGCCGAGCGGCCATAGGAGGTCGGCAGCTCGGCGATATGGACCGTGAGGCTGCCAATCCGCTTTTTGAGCTTGCGCACCGCGAGCAGCGAGGGATTGACCTTGTCGCCGCCGAACGCATCGAAGCCCGTCACAAGCGCCTTCATTCCCGTACCCACAAATGAAAGGGCGCCCTGCTCCAGGGCGCCCCTGCATCATAGGCCCTGACGGAAGCGGCGGCTACTTGTTCGCCGCGTCCACTGCGCGCCGCGCCATCACGCCCACCAGATGGGCGCGGTACTCGGCGCTGGCATGGATGTCGCTGTTCAGCCCGTCGGCCGGAACCTTGATGTCCTTGATGGCCGCCGAGGAGAAGTTCTTAGACAGAGCGTCCTCCATCGCCTTCACGCGGAAGACACAGGGGCCTGCGCCCGTCACCGCCACGCGCACGCCGTCCTTGGTCTTGGCGACGAACACGCCGACCATGGCGTAGCGCGACGCCGGGTTGGGGAACTTCATGTAGGCGGCCTTCTCGGGCTTGGGGAAGCTGATCGAGGTGATCAGCTCGCCGTCCTTGAGCGCCGTCTCGAACAGCCCCTTGAAGAAGCTGTCGGCTGAGTGCTTGCCGGCCGTCGTCGTGACGGTCGCGTTCAGCGCCACCACGGCCGCCGGATAGTCGGCCGCCGGATCGTTGTTGGCGACCGAGCCGCCCATCGTGCCGCGATTGCGCACCGCCGGGTCGCCGATATGGCCGGCGAGCTGGGCAAGGGCCGGGATGTTGCTCTTCACCTCGGGCGAGACCGAGACGTCGTAGTGCTTGGTCATGCCGCCGATCGTGACGCCGCCGCCCTCGACCTTGATGCCGGCCAGTTCCTTGATGCCGCCGAGATCGACCACGTCGCTCGGCTTGGCCAGACGCTGCTTCAAGGTCGGGATCAGGGTCATGCCGCCCGACATCGGACGCGCCTCCGGCTTGCCCTTGAGGGCGGCCTGCGCGTCGGCCAGCGACTTCGGCCGATGATAGTTGAAGTCGTACATCCTACTTTCCTCCGTGGATGGCCTGCCACACGTTGAGTGGCGTCGCAGGCATCGGCACATGCGTGACGCCGAGCGGCACCAGCGCGTCATGGACGGCATTCATCACGGCCGCGGGGGCCGCGATCGCGCCCGCCTCGCCGCATCCCTTCACGCCCAGCGGATTGTGCGGGCACGGGGTGACCTTGTAGCCGAGCTTGAACGACGGCACGTCGTCGGCGCGCGGCATGGTGTAGTCCATGTACGAGCCGCTCATGAGCTGGCCCGTCTCCTTGTCGTATACCGCGTTCTCGAGCAACGCCTGGCCAACACCCTGGACGATGCCGCCATGGACCTGGCCCTCGACGATCATCGGATTGATGATGTTGCCGAAATCGTCGACCGCGGTGTGCGCGATCACCTCGACGGTGCCGGTGTCGGGATCGACCTCGACCTCGCAGATCTGCGTGCCCGCCGGATAGACGAAGTTCGCCGGATCGTAGAAGGCGTTCTCGTCCATGCCGGGCTCCAGCTCCTGGAGCGGGTAGTTGTGCGGCACGTAGGCCGCGAACACCGCCTGGCCGAGCGGCACGTTCTTGTCGGTGCCGGCCACCTTGAACACGCCGTTCTCGAACACGACGTCGGCGACTGATGCTTCCATCAAGTGCGCGGCGATCTTCTTGCCCTTGGCGATGACCTTGTCGGCCGCCTTCATGATCGCCGAGCCGCCGACCGCGAGCGAGCGGCTGCCGTAAGAGCCCATGCCGAACGGCGTGGTCGCCGTGTCGCCGTGGACGACCTCGATCTGCTCGAGCGGCACGCCGAGCTTGTCCGACACGATCTGGGCGAAGGTCGTCTCATGGCTCTGGCCGTGGCTGTGCGCGCCGGTCAGGATCTGGACGTTGCCCGTCGGGTTGAACTTGATCTGTGCCGACTCCCACTGGCCGACGCCGCCGCCCAGCTGGCCGATCACCTGCGACGGTGCCAGGCCGCAGGCCTCGATGTAGGACGAGAAGCCGATGCCGCGCAGCTTGCCGCGCGACTTGGCCTCGGCGCGGCGGGCCTCGAAGCCCTTGTAGTCGGCGATCTTCATCGCCTCGTCGATGATCGGCGGGTAGTTGCCCGAATCGTACTGCAGCGCCACCGGCGTCTGGTACGGGAAGGCCTCCTTCGGGATGAAGTTCTTCCGGCGCAGCTCGGCCGGATCCATCTTCAGTTCCTTGGCCGCCTTCGAGACGATGCTCTCGATGACGAAGGTCGCCTCGGGGCGACCCGCGCCGCGATAGGCGTCGACCGGCGCGGTGTGCGTCAATGCCGCCTTCACGTTGGCGTAGATCAACGGCGTGGTGTACTGGCCCGCCAGCAGCGTGGCGTAGAGATACGTCGGCACCGCCGTCGAGAAGGTCGAGAGATAGGCACCCATGTTGGCGATCGTGTCGACCTTGAGGCCCAGGAACTTGCCGTCTTTGTCGAGAGCGAGCTCGGCGTGGGTGACATGGTCGCGGCCATGGGCGTCGGTCATGAAGGACTCGGCGCGCTCGGCCGTCCACTTGATCGGCCGGCCGACCCTGGATGCGGCCCAGGTCAACATCGTCTCTTCGTTGTAGCAGAAGATCTTGCTGCCGAAGCCGCCGCCCACGTCGGGCGCGATCACGCGCAGCTTGTGCTCGGGGATGCCCAGCACGAAGGCCGACAGGATGAGGCGCAGCACGTGCGGGTTCTGCGAGGTCGACCAAAGCGTGTAATTGCCCGTGCCCCGGTCATAGTCCGCCGCCGCGGCGCGCGGCTCCATGGCGTTGGGGATCAGGCGGTTGTTCACGATGTCGAGCTTGGTGACGTGGGCCGCCTTGGCGAAGGCTGCATCGACATCGGCCTTCACGCCGATCTCCCAGTCGTAGATCAGGTTGCCCGGTGCCTCGGCGTGCACCTCCGGCGCGCCCTTCAGCGCCTTGGCGAGATCGACGTTGGAAGGCTTCACCTCGTAATCGACCTTGATCGCTTCGGCGGCGTCCTTGGCTTCGTCATGGCTGTTGGCCACGACCATCGCCACCGTGTCGCCGACATAGCGCACGGTATCCAGCGCCATCACCGGATGCGGCGGTGCCTTGTGCGGCTGGCCGTGCTTGTCCTTGACCACCCAGCCGCAGATCAGCCCGCCCATCTTGGCGTCGGCCGTGTCCTTGCCGGTGAAGATCTCGACCACGCCCGGCATCGCCTTGGCCTTGGACGTATCGATGCTCTTGATCCTGGCATGAGCGTGAGGCGAACGCAGAAAGTATGCGTATGTGGCCCGTGCGAGGGGCAGATCGTCGACATAGCGTCCCGTGCCGGTAAGGAAGCGCTGGTCTTCCTTCCGTTTGACCCGGGCGCCGATTCCGGTCTCGGCGGTCATGGCGTTTACACTCCTGCAGATTTCATTGCTGGCGCGGCGGCCAGAATTGCCTTCACGATGTTGTGGTAGCCGGTGCAGCGGCAGAGATTGCCTTCGAGCTCGCGACGCACCGTCTTCTCATCGAGCTGGTAGTTGTTGCGCTTCACCATGTCGATGGCGCTCATCACCATGCCCGGGGTGCAGAAGCCGCACTGCAGCGCATGGTTTTCGCGGAACGCCTCCTGCATGGGGTGGAGCTTGTCGGCGCTCGGCGCCAGGCCTTCGATGGTCGTGACCTTCGCGCCGTCGAGCTGGCAGGCGAGGATGGTGCACGACTTGATCGACTTGCCGTCGACATGGACGACGCAGGCGCCGCATTGGCTGGTGTCGCAGCCGACATGGGTGCCCGTGAGGCCGAGATGCTCGCGCAGGAACTGGACGAGCAGCGTGCGCGCCTCGACCTTGCCCGAAACGGACTTGCCGTTGACGGTCATGGCGACGGAAATGGTCATGGTCTTCTCCCTGAGGATCTTGATTCACGGCGCGAACTTGCGCCGCCGGGCGTTATGCCGAGTCTGGCAAGACGCCGCCCGGCGGGTCAAGCGAATTACGAAATAGGAACAACGCTCCGACGTTTCAGCGGCGCAACAGGAACACGATGATCAGCAACGCTGCGCCGATGCCGATGATGGTCCAGTGACGAAAGCCGCGCTGCGCCGCAGCAGAGGGCCCAGGCGGCGAAGGATCGCCCTGCGGTTGCCCCGACGGTTGCATTGTCATTCGGACGCAGCGGCCGTGACGGGCGGCGGCGCGCCGACGCTCTCGGCGAACTTGCCGAAGAATTGATCGGCCAGTTTCTTGGCGGTGCCTTGGATCAATCGCGCGCCTACCTGCGCGATCTTGCCGCCGACCTGGGCATCGACGTCATAGGCAAGCACCGTGTCGCTGCCGTCTTCCGTGAGCTTCACCACGGCGCCGCCCTTGGCGAAACCCGCGACGCCGCCCTGTCCCTCGCCCGTGATCTTGTAGCCATTGGGCGGATCGATGTCGGACAGGGTGACCTTGCCGCTGAAGGCCGCACTCACCGGTCCGATGCGCAGCCGCACCTTGGCCGTCATCTCGGTGTCACTCAGCTTCTCGAGCGACTCGCAGCCGGGAATGCAAGCCTGCAGAACGGCCTGGTCGTTCAGGGCCGCGAACACCTTGTCGCGCGGCGCGGCGATCTTGTACTCGCCCTTGATTTCCATGGGGTTACTCCTGGCTCTACCACTTGCTGGTATAGGAGTCCGGCGGCGGTTCTGCCAGTGGCTCGCGGATCGAGACGTAGATGGTGGCGAGATACGGTACCGCCATGAGGAGTGCCAAGCCCGCGAACCAATCGGCCTGGGTGTTCCAGAACAGGGTCCGGATGACCCAGCGGCCGCCATCGGCCGCCACGAAGCCGCCGGCGCCGCCGTCGAACAGCTTGATGGCGCCCTCGGTGACCACCATCAGCGCCGCCCAGAAGATCAGCATCCCGGCCAGCACGATCTCTGGCAGCACGGGCCGGAGCCGGCTCAGCGACCGGTCCATGCGCACGAAGCCCTTGCTGCCGTCGTATCCCAGCAAGCGGCCGAAGGAGAGCGCCTTCATGAAGCGCTCCCGGCGCGGGACCTTCTGCTTGCGCAGGACGGTCATGACCTTCCAGGCGAGCAGCGCCACGCTCGGCAGCACGAAGCTCCAGATCGGGAAGTCGCGGTACCGGCCGTCGATGGCGATCTGGCGGTAGAAGGTGTCGCTGAGACGGATGACGCCGTCGTACCAGTCGATGGTGATGACCACGAGATAGAAGATGCAGAGCAGCGTGAGCGCGAGATAGAGCATCTGCGCCATGAGATCGATGCGCTGCAGGATGCGCAGCCGCGGTAGCTCGCGCCAGGCATGCCAGGCCTCCTTGACGCGCGCGCCGTAGAGCGAGGGATCGGTCATCCGCCCGGTCAGGCTGTCGGCGATGCCGCGCAGGAGGGCGTAGCTGAAGGCGCCGAGCAACAGCGCCCAGAAGGCCACACCCACCATCTTCTCGAAATAGAACATGCGCGTGATGTCGACCCAGACCGACTGCACGTAGCAGGTGGCGACGAGCTGGGCGAAGAAGGCGAAGATCGCGATCTGCTTGGCCTCGGCCTTGCGGCGCCAGCCGGTGAAGGCCAGCACCAGCAGGCCGGCGACGATGCTCGACAGCGCGAACAGGATCCGCCAGTGCGGCTCGGCGACGATCGGCTTGCCGAGCTCGAACTTGTCGCGGCGCTGGGCATCGAGCAGGCCCCAGGCGGCACCGACCGTGCCCTCCTGGCGCGCCTTCCAGTACTGATCGAAGGCCTCGACGATGTTGTAGTCGAAGTGCTCGCGCTCGGCGAGCGCGCGGAACAGCGAGAAGTAGCGCACCTGCTCGATGCGGCCGGGGCGCGCGTCGGAGCGCATGCGGCCGTCGCTCGGCCAGCCGGTCTCGCCGATCACGATCTTCTTGCCGGGGAAGCGGTCCTGCACCCGCTTGAAGATCGCCTTGAGGTGATTCTCGATTCGCAGGCTGCCGTCGGCTTCGCGACGATCGAGTCCGATCGGCTCGTCCTCCCAGTACGGCAGCAGATGAATGGTGATGAAGTCGACCTCGTCGGCGAGCTGCGGATTGCGCAGCCAGAACTCCCAGACATCGGCGTAGGTCACGGGTTGCTTCACGCGTTGCTTGACCATGCGGATGTAGGCGCGGAGCTGTTGCGGCGTGAGGTCGTGGCGCAGCAGCACCTCGTTGCCCACGATCACGCGCTCGATCGTGTCGGGATAGCGGTTGGCGTGATCGATCAGCAGGTTGATCTGCTCGAGGTTCTCCTTGTCGTTGTCGTTCAGCCAGGCGCCGTGCCAGACCTTGAGCCCATACTTGCCGGCGAGCCGCGGCACGGCCTCGAGATTCTCGCCGGTCGAATAGGTGCGGACGGCCCGCACCTTGCCCTTGAGCCGCGCCAGGTCCTGATCGATCTGCTCGACCGTCGGGAAGATACGCGACAGCGGGCTCTGGCCCGGCCGGTAGGGCGCGAAGGAGACGCTCTGCAGGGGCGCATTGGTCCAGCCGGCGATCTCCACCGGTCGGTTCGGCAGCCACCACCAAAGCAGGTTGAGCGCTGCGACAATCGCGAACGCGAGCAACGCTCCCAGGACACGCATGGCAGCCTTTTAGCAGGCCCACACGCCGCTCGAACGGCTTTTTGCCCGCTTGTCCCCAGCCTACAAGGCCCCTTTCTGAACGCCTGCAATGGCTTGGCGCACGATCTGATGGCCGCGGAAGAGCACCGCTTCCTTCCAATCGTCGGTCTCGGGATAGAATTGGCGGCGCATCGCCGCGCGCACCGGCTCGGCCTCTTTGCCCAACGGATCGCCGTATTTGTGCAGCCAGTGATCGGCGCGGAACGCCTTCTGGCCGCTCTCGCGGTCGAAGGTACCGTATTCCAGCGTGCACATGGTGAGCCGCGTCTCAGGCTCGGTCAGCACGCGGTTCAGCCCGTAATGTCCCAGCCCATCGCGCGCGGCCGACGCCGTCTGGCCGCGCTTGGACTCGGTGACCGACTCGCCCCAGAAGGCGCGCACGCGGCGCGAGCCGCCTGTGTCGATGTCGTAGTGCGTGATCGGCTCGCCATAGCCGTAAGGGCCGAGGCCGGTGTGGAAGTCGATCACCGACACGTCGCTTCGCCCCTTGAGACAGCGATCGACGATCGCGTGCATGGTCCGGTTCGACCAGCTCGGGCCGCCGCCGCCGAAGAACCAGCCGTCGGGATGCGTGTATTGCCCGCCCGACATCGCAGCGAAGTACGCCTTGTCTCCGACCTTGCCGCGATACTGGGCGAGCTTGGCATCGGCTGCCGCCACGCTGTTCGGCCCGAAATCCTTCGGGATCAGCCAGTCGGCGATCTCCTCGTAGCCTTTGTTCAGCGGATAGGGCTTGGAATGGTCGACATAGTTGCGGTTGAGGTCGTTGCCCTCCTCCGTCACGCGCCGCGTCCAGGCGAAGCCGTAGGGATTGATCGCGTGCACGAACAGCGCCGCCGTGTCCTTCGGCAATCCCGCCGCGCCGACGCTCGCCAGCCAATCGACCTGGAAGCCCGAGCCGCAATACCCCTCGATGCCGTGCGTGCTCGAGATCGTCACCACGACCTTCTTCGCATCCTTCGGCCCGAGCCAGGCGACGTCCGTCGACAGCGCCTCGCCCTTGGGACCCTTGGCCGGATTGTCGTAGCGAAGAAGCTCGGCATCGGCGACGCGCGCGGCGCCCAGGAACTTGTCGCGCGCCTCGCCATAGCTCGCAGCGAACGAATGGATATTGGCCATTATCAGGTCCTCAAGGTCAGGCCGCCATCGACCACCAGCTCATGACCGGTGATGAAGTCGGCGTCGTCGGAAGCCAGCAGCAGCGCGCCGCGGGCGATGTCGATCGGCTGGCCGAGACGGCGCAGCGCCGCCTTCTTCTCCCACACTGCGCGGATCTCGGGATTGTCGAAATTGGTGCGGGTCATGCCGGTGTAGATGGCGCCGGGGCAGACATAGTTCGCCGTGATGTTGAACTTGCCGAGCTCGAGCGCCAGCGTACGGGTGAGACCGCCGACGCCGGCCTTGGAGGCGCAGTAGGCTGCAAGGCCGTAGTCGGTGTCGAAGGCCATCACGGACGCGGTGTTGACGATGCGGGCGCGGCCCTTCTCCCTCGCCCGGGTCTTCAGAGCGGGGATGGCCTCGCGGCAAAGCCTGAACATCGCTCGGACGTTGACCGCGTTGACGCGATCCCACTGCTCGTCGGTCATCTCCTCGACGAAAGCCCGGCCGCTCACGCCGGCATTGTTGAAGAGTATGTCGACGGCGCCGAATTTTTCCAGCGCCGCGCCGACGATCCGCTTCGGAGAGTCGTCGAGCGAGATATCGGCGCCGAACGCAGCGATGGAATTGTTGCCGGCGTGAGCCTTGTCGATCTCAGATTCCGGCCGATCGACGGCCAGCACTTGCGCCCCTTCGTCGGCGAAGAGCTTGGCCGAAGCAGCGCCGATGCCTGACGCCGCGCCCGTCACGATCGCGATCTTTCCCGAGAGCCTGCCCATGTGAGCCTCCGTCATTCGGCCTTGACGCCCGAGGCGAGCGCGACGCGCCGCCAGAGCTCCAGATCCTTCGCCAGGACCTGGGCAAAATCGCGGGCATTGCGGCCCACCGGGTCGGCGCCCAAGGGCGCCAGCTTCTCGCGAATCTCCGGCGACAGCACCGCCTCGGTGAAGGCCCGCTCCAGGCGGCTCTTCACCGTCGGCGGCAGGCCGTGGGGCGCCATGATGCCCATCCAGACCACGACCTCGGCCGTGGGCCAGCCTGCTTCCGCCATGGTCGGAACGTCGGGCAGAAGCTGCGAGCGCGCCGGCGACGTCACCGCCAGGGCACGCAGCTTGCCGGCAGCGACCAGGGGGCCGACCGAGGCGGTGCTGGTGAACATGCCCTGGATCTGCCCGCCCTGCAGATCGTTCAGCGCGGGCGCGGCGCCCCGGTAGGGCACGTGCATCACGTCGATGTCGGCCGCGAGCTTCAGCGACTCCATGACCAGATGCGAGACGGAGCCCACGCCCGTCGAGCCGTAGTTCATCTGTCCGCGATGGCTGCGCGCCTGCTGGATGAAGTCGCCGACCGAACGCATGTCCGACCCGGCCGAGACGATCAACGCCATCGGCGTGTCGACCAGTTGGCAGATCGGCGCGAGATCCTTCGGCGGATCGAAGGCGAGCGAGCTGTTCACCCAGGGCGCGATCGTCACTTGCGCGGCCGATGCCATCAGCAACGTATAGCCGTCGGGCTCCGCGTGCGCGACGGTCATGGCGCCGATCAGGCCGGCTGCACCGCCGCGATTGTCGATCACGATGGCCCGGCCGAGATCCTTCGACGCCTGGCTCGCCACGAGGCGCGCCAGCACGTCCATCGAGCCGCCGGCAGCGAATGGAACGATCAGCGTGATCGGATGGGCCGGAAACTCCTCCGCCCGTGCCGACAGCGGGAGCAGCGATGCCCCCAGCGTCGTCGCGAACAGCCGACGGCCGATGCCGGCAATCATGCCGCCTCAGGCAACCGTCAGAACGACCTTGCCCGTCGCCTTGCGCGAGAGAAGCGCGTTCATCGCCTCGGGCCCCTTCTCCAGCGGGAAGCGCATGGAGATGTGCGGCTTCAGCTTGCCCTGGGCGTACCAGGCGAGCAGCTCGTTGAAATTCTTGCGCGCCTCGGCGGGCTCCCGGCCGCGCCAGGCGCCGTAGAACACGCCGCGCACGTCGCAGCTCTTGAGCAGCGCCAGGTTCGCCGGCAGCGACGGAATGCGGCCCGCCGCGAAGCCCACGACCAGCAGGCGGCCGTACCATGCGATGCAGCGGATCGACTCGTCGAAGGCGTCGCCGCCGACCGCGTCGTAGATGATGTCCGCGCCGTTGCCGCCGGTCAGCTCCTTCACCTTGTCGCGCATCTTCTCCTTGGCGTAGTTCACGAACATGGTGGCGCCGTACTTGCGGCAGATCTCCATCTTCTCGTCCGAACCGACGGCGGCGATGACCTTGAGCCCCATCAAGGCGCCCAGCTCGACCGCCGTCAGGCCGACACCCCCCGATGCACCGGTGACGAGCAACGTCTCCCCCGGCTTGTAGGAGCTCCGTTGCTTCAGCGCGTAGTAGGACGTGCCGTAGGTCATCGTGAAGGCAGCGCCGTCCTCGTAGCTCATGTTGGCCGGCATCGGCAGGATGCTGCCCGTGTCGACGACCGCCTCCGTCGCGTAACCGCCATGACCGATCATGCCTATCACGCGATCGCCCTTCTTGACGCCGTTCACGCCCTCGCCCACTTCGATCACGTCCCCCGCGATCTCATGGCCCGGGGCGAAGGGACGCGGCGGCTTGAACTGGTACTTGTCCGCGATGATGAGCGTGTCGGGAAAATTGACGCCCGCCGCCTTCGTCGCGACGCGGATCTGGCCCTTGCCGAGAGGCTTGGACGGCAGCTCCATCAGCTTCAGGCTTTCCGGCCCGCCTGGCGTCTCGCTGATCATCGCCCGCATCGTCTCGCTCCCGTTTCGTCCTGTGGCCGCATTGATACGATGGCCGCCCGGGACCGTCCATCCATGCTAGAAGGCCCCGTTTGCGGAGAGGAAAATGGCAGGGCTCTACTTCGAAGAACTGACGGTCGGCCGCGCGTTCGACCATGCCTGGACCCGCACCGTGACCGAGATGGACAATGTCCTCTTCAGCTCGCTCACCATGAACGTCCAGCCGCTGCACCTCGACGAGGAGTTCGCCTCCAAGACCGAATTCGGCCAGCGCATCGTCAACAGCCTGTTCACGCTCGGCCTGATGATCGGCATCACGGTGAACGACA
>DATJWN010000156.1:0-7625 GCA_035501235.1 Reyranella sp. | reverse complement strand
GCGGCGCGCGATAGTCGGGGAAGGTGCGCTTTCCGGTGATCTCGTCGACGACGGTGCGGAAGGGCTCGAGGCCGTCCGGGTCGCTTATGCCGTGCTCGAGGCAGAGCGTGACCGCCTTGCCGCCGTCGGTGGTCGAGCCGCCGCCCACGCTCAGCAGCAGGTCGCATCCGGCCGCGCGGGCAGCATTGGCGCAGGCGACCACCGCGTCGCGCGGGCTGTGGCCCGGCATGTCGTCATGCACGCCGGCATAGGCCGGACCCAGCGCTTCGGCGATCCCGGCGACGACATCCGTCTTCCGGTTGAGTGTGGCGCTGGCGAGAATGAACACCCGCTTTGCGCCCAGCCGTTCGGCCGCCTCAGCCACGGCCTCTGCGGCCGGCCGGCCGAAGGTGACGCGGTCCATTCCGGTGAAGACGATTTCTCCTGCACGCATGGGGCGAAGCCTATAGGCCGGCCCGGTCGCGGCCAACCTCACGCGGGTGCGGAGAGGCGGGAAATGCAAACAGTTCATGCAATTTCGCGCGGCCAGTCATGCGTTGGCCATCTTCACGTCATCGGGAGATGCGCCGGCCTCGCTTTTCATGTCTGTTGGCGAGGCAGGGGTATCGGGGGATACGCCGGCCGCGGGACGTCTCCTGACGGCGAGCGAAGCCGACGGTGCGTTGGACGGCGGGGGAGTTTCACGTGCAATCCAGGGTTTCAGGCAGCTCAAGGCTTGCCTATCTCGACGGACTGCGGGGCTGGATGGCGCTGGTGGTGCTGCTCGCGCATCTGTTCCGTGCCTGGTTGCTCGACGCGACGCAGATCCAGGCGCAGGGCATGGGCTTGGTGGAGTTCCTCTACGCCTGGACGCCGTTGGGCTGGACCGCGGACGGCCGGCGCGCGGTCCACATCTTCTTCGTGATCAGCGGTGTCGTGCTCGCCTATCCCGTGCTGCGTTCGGCAAAGCCGTTTCGCCTGGTCGCCGCCATGGCGGTCTGGCGCTATCCGCGCCTCACGGTGCCGATCCTGGCATCGTGCCTGATCACCTGGGGCCTGCTGGCGGGCGGCGGCATGGCCAATGTCGCCGCCGCGGCGCGGCATGCCCACGCCGGCTGGTGGGCCGATCTCTACGCCTTCCCCGTGGACTTCCTCGACATGCTGTCGTTCTCCCTGCAGCGCACCTACGTCTATACGGAGCGCTCCTGGAACGTCGTGTTGTGGACCATGCAGATCGAGCTCGCAGGCTCGTTCATGATCTTCGCGCTGCTCGCCTTCGTGCCCCGTCGCTGGCTGCGCCTCGCGATCGCCGCGGCGCTCGCTCTCTACTGGAGCAACGATGCCGGGATGGACGGCTACTATGTCGGCTTCTTCGTCGGCTATGGCCTCGCCGAGCTGCTGGCAGCGGCCGAGCGTTCACCCGAGGCGGCAGCCCGTCTCGAGGCGGCGCGGCCGCTGGGCGGCGTGTGCATCGTGGCGGCGCTCGCGCTCTGCCAGGCGCAGCAGGCCGCGCTTCTCGACGGCAGGGCCGGCAGCGGCGCCATGCTGCAGCACAATGTGATTGCGGCCCTGGCGGTGATCGGCGTGCTCCTGCTGAAGCCGCTGCGCGAAGCCTTGTCGAATCCGCTGTCGCGCTTTCTCGGGCGGATATCCTTCGGCCTCTATCTCACCCATATCGTCGTGATCTGCTCCTTCTCGAGCTGGCTCTATCTCGCTCTCGTGGGGGCGCTGCCCTACGGCTTGGTAGTCCCGCTGGTCGGCGTCGTGTCCGTCGCGGCGGCGATCGGCGTCGCCTGGCTGTTCTCGCTCGTGGTCGAGGAGCGCCTGCTGTCTGCGATCAAGCGTCCGATCACCGCGGCGGTTCGCCTGGCCGTCGACGAGGCGGAGAGGGCTTTCCGCGGCCTCGAGGCGGCGCGGCAGAGACTTTCGGAGATGCGCAGTCAGTAGCGCGCGGCGGGAACGCGATTTGCTAGGATGCCGCGGCGATATCCGTCGCGCCTTGCAAGGGAGACCGCCATGACATCTCGCAGAACGTTCCTCGCCTCGACCGCCGCCTTCGGCCTCGCCGCCAGCCTGTCGCGTGCCTCGTTCGCCGCGGGCACGATCAAGCCCGACGCCAAGAGCGCGCTGATCGTGGTCGACGTGCAGAACTGCTTCGTCGACGGCGGCACGCTCCCCGTGAAGGGCGGCGCCGAGGTCGTGCCGGTGATCAACAAGCTCGCGCCCGCGTTCGCCAACATCGTGGTCACGCAGGACTGGCACACGCCGGGCCACGCCTCCTTCGCCAGCGCCCATGCCGGCAAGAAGCCGTTCGAGATGGTCGACATGCCCTACGGCAAGCAGGTGCTGTGGCCCGATCACTGTGTGCAGGGCAGCGACGATGCCGCGCTGCTGAAGGACCTCAAGCTGCCGACGGCGGAGCTGATCATCCGCAAGGGCTTCCACAAGGATGTCGACAGCTACTCGGCCTTCGAGGAAGCCGACCGCAAGACCGGCACGGGTCTCGCGGGCTACCTGAAGGAGCGCGGCATCGCGACGGTGTTCGTGACCGGCCTCGCTACCGACTTCTGCGTCGCCTGGACGGCGCTCGATGCGCGCAAGCAGGGCTTCACGACCTACGTGATCGAGGATGCGACGCGCGGCATCGACCTCAACGGCTCGCTGGCTGCGGCCTGGAAGGACATGACGGCGGCGGGCGTGAAGCGCATCCAGTCGGGCGATATCGCCTAGCCCTTCCGGCCGGTCCGGCACGCCCGCCAGACTTTCTCCGCGGTCGCCGGCATGTCCATGCCGATGCCGGCGCCGTTCGGGATGGCGTCGGCGATGGCGAGCATCACGGCAGCCAGCGCGCCCGTCGTGCCGGCCTCGCCGGTGCCTTTGGCGCCCAGCGGATTGGTCGTGGCGGGCACCGGATGCGGCTCGGTGACGAACATCGGCAGGTCGTCGGCGCGCGGCATGGTGTAGTCCATGAACGAGCCGCCCAGCACCTGGCCGCTCTCGCGATCGAAGGCCACGTCCTCCCACAGCGCCTGCCCCACGCCTTGCGCGATGCCGCCGTGGATCTGCCCCTCGACCAGCACGTGGTCGAGGATGACGCCGCAATCATCGACGGCGACATAGGAAGCAAGCGTGGTGACGCCGGTCTCCGGATCGATCTCGACCTCGGCGATGTGGCAGCCGTTGGGATAGGTTTGCGGCACCTCGGCGCGCGCCTTGGTGTCGAGCGACTCGCCGTTCTTCCTCGCCTGCTCGGCGACCTCGAACAGCGACACGCGACGATCCGTGCCGCGCACACCGAAGACGCCCGCGACATATTCGATGTCGGCTTCCGACGCCTCGAGCTGATGCGAGGCGAGCTGCCGACCCTTCTCCAGCATCACCTCGATGGTGCGCACCAGGGCGCTGCCGACGGCGGTGGTCGAGCGCGAGGCGACGGCGGCGTAGCCCGCGATGCCGTAGTCGGTGTCGCCCTGTCGGACGACGATGCGTGTTTCGTCGATGCCGAGCTCGGCTGCCGCCATGCGACGATAAAGCGAGGCGTGCCCCTGTCCCGAGGCCTGCATGCCGAGCGAGACGAACAGGGTGCCTTCGCCCGGGAAGCTCACGCCGGCCTCGTCGCCCACCACGCCGCCCGCATGCTCGAGGAAGCAGGAGAGGCCAAGGCCGCGCAGCTTGCCCTGCTGTTCCGAGCGTGCGCGACGCTGGGCGAAGCCTGCGACGTCGGCGGCGGCAAGCGATTTGTCGAGCACCGCCTCGAACTCGCCGCTGTCGTATTTCGTGCCGACGGCGCCGGCATAGGGGATCTGCGCCGGCGCAATCAGGTTGCGGCGGCGCAAGGTGACGGCATCGATGCCGGTCACCCTCGCGGCTTCTTCGACCAGCAGCTCGAGCGCGTAATTCGCCTCCGGCCGGCCGGCGCCGCGATAGGGGCCGAGCTGCACGGTGTTGGTGAAGACGCAGCGCACGTCGACGGCAACGTGCGGCACGTCGTACATGGCCGGAAAGCAGCGCGCGAAATTGTTCGAGGCGATCGTGGCGCCATGCGAGGACAGGAAGGCGCCCACGGCGGCCACGGCCGAGACGCGCAGCGCCAGGAACTTGCCGTTTGCGTCCATCGCGACTTCGGCGTCGGTGACCGTGTCGCGCGCCTGATTGTCGCTCATGAAGGATTCGATGCGGCTCGAGATCCAGTGCACCGGCCGGCCGACGATCTTCGCCGCGACCAGCATCGCGACATACTCCGGATAGGCAGCCGTCTTCATGCCGAAGGCGCCGCCGACGTCGCCGGTGAGCAGCCGTATCTTCTCCGGCGGCACCTTGAGGCTGGCCGCGATCTGGCTGCGCAGCATGTGCACGCCCTGCGAGGGGCAGCGCAGCAGATACTTGTCGGCCGCCGCGTCGTAGCTCGCGGTCGCGCCGCGCGTCTCCATGGTGGCGACGGCGATGCGCTGGTTGACGGCGGTGACCTTCGCGACGTGCGCCGCCGCCTCGAAGATCCTGTCGACAGCCGCGCGGTTTTCGTCCGGCTTGGGATGCGGGCCGGGCCAATCGAGGCAGATATTGCCCGGCGCCTCGGCCCAGAGCTGCGGCGCTCCATCGGCAATCGTGTCGCGCACGCCGATCACCGCCGGCAGCGTCTCGTAGTCGATCTCGACCAGTTCCAGCGCGTCCTGCGCCAGCTCCGCCGTCTCGGCGACGATCAGTACGACCGGGTGTCCGACATGCATCGCCCGATCGTCGGCCAGCGCGGGCCGGGGCGGCGCGATCACGGCCTTGCCGCCGCGGCCGATCTGCGCCAGCGGATGGGAGATCGTGCCGGCGCCGCCGGCCGCGATGTCCTTCGCCGTCAGCACGGCGAGCACGCCCGGCAGTGCCTTGGCCTTCGTCGTGTCGATCGACCTCAGCCACGCATGTGCATGCGGCGAGCGCAGGAAGACAACAGCCGCTTCGTTGGGCGCATGCACGTCGTCCATGAACCGGCCATGGCCGCGCAGCAGGGCCGCGTCCTCGATGCGCGGCGCCCAGGGATGCTTGTGGTCGTGGTCGGGCATCGCCTCAGCCTTGCAATGCGAGGAAGGGCTTGATCGCCCGCCAGAAGCCTTCGGGATCCTGGATGTGCGGCGAGTGTCCGCAATGGGCGAGCTCGATCAGCGTCGCGCCGGCGATGCCCTTGGCGAGGGCGTAGGAGAGGGCAGGCGGCGTCGCGGTGTCGCGCAGCCCGACGAGGACCAATGTCGGGTTCTTGATGCTCGCAAGCTCGGCGCGATGATCGAACCTTGCGAGCGCGCGGCAGGCGGCCGCGAAGTGCGTGGGGTTGGCGGCGCGCAGCGTCGCCTTGCGTTCCTCGGCGATCTCGGGATGCGCGGCCAAATAGTCGTCAGGGAACATGCGCTGCAGTGCCGTCGCCAGCACCGCCTCCATGCCGCCGCTCTCGACTTTCTCGGCCATGATCGCGAAGGCACCCTTGCCTTCGGGTGGAATGGCAGCACCTGTGTCGACCAATGCGAGCTTGTCGAACAGCTTGCCGCGACGGGCGGCCAGCGCCACCGATACGAAGCCGCCGAAGCCGTTGCCCAGAAGATCGGTCGGACCGGTGAGGCCCATCTTCACAAGTTCGTCAGCAATGCGGTCGGCGAATTGCTCCAGCCCCGGACCGGCCGGAGCCGAGGCGCCGAATCCGGGCAGGTTCACGAGCCAAACGCGGCGTTCCTTGGCAAAGCGCGGCGCCACGCGATCAAAAGCGGTGCGGTCGGAGAGCAAGGAGTGAAGCAGGACAAGATTGCGGCCTTGGCCCATCTGCTGGACGTCGAGGGTCATCGACGACATTCTAGGACAAAGAGAAAGAACAGGGGGGACATAAGATGGCGACATCCGTGAATGCCGGTGGGCGGCTCGACAGGCTGCCGATCGCTTCGTTCCACCATCGCATCTTCTGGCTGATCGGCGCCGGCATGTTCTTCGACGGCTACGATCTCTATGTCGGCGCCTCGGTGATGGGCGCGGCGGTGGCGACCAAGTTCGCGACGCTCGCCCAGGTGCCGCAGTTCATTTCCTGGACTTTCATCGGCATGACCATCGGCGCGGTGGTCGCGGGTTTCCTGGGCGACAGGTACGGCCGGCGCTTCACCTATCAGATCAACCTCGTGGTCTTCGGCCTCGCCTCTTTCGCGGCGGCCTTCGCGCCCAGCATGGACTGGCTGATTGCCGCGCGCTTCGTGATGGGCCTCGGCCTCGGCGCCGAGATCGTCGTCGGCTACTCGACCATGACCGAGTTCGTGCCACCTGCCTCGCGCGGCCGCTGGATGTCGTTCATGGCCTTGATCGTCGTCGCGGGCTTCCCGGCGACCTCGATCATCAGCAACTATGTGATCCCGGCCTTCGGCTGGCGGCCGATGTTCGCCATCGCGGGCGTGGGCGCGCTGATCGTCTGGTACCTGCGGAAGAACCTGCCCGAGAGCCCGCGCTGGCTGGAGACCAACGGCCGCGCCGAGGAGGCCGAGGCGCTGCTGAAGAGCATCGAGGCCGAGGTCTCGGGCGGCCAGCCCTTGCCGCCGCCCGCGCCACCCAAGCCGGTCGTCGAATGGAGCCTCGCCTCGCTGTTCACGCCGGAGCTGCTGCCGCGCCTGATCGTGGGCTGCGTGGTGTTGATCACCGTCAATACGCTGATCTTCGGCTTCGTGAACTGGTTGCCGATCTTCTTCGGCCAGCAGGGCATCAGCATCACCAAGTCGCTCACCTATACGATGGTGCTGGCCGGCGGCTCGCTGGTCGGCTGCGCGCTCGGGGCCTGGAGCGCGGATGCCTTCGGCCGCAAGCCCACCATCATCGGCGCCTCGCTGCTCTGCATCGTATCGGGGGCGGCTTATCCCTATATGAAGGAGGCGACGGCGCTTCTCTGCGTTGGTTTCGTGCTGATCGTCGGCATCTACATCCTGACCGCGCTGCTTTATGGCGTTTATACGACCGAGATCTTCCCGACCGAGATCAGGCTGCGCGCCAACGGCCTCTGCAACATGCTGGGCCGCGGTGCCACGGTGGTCTCGCCCTTCATCGTTCTGGCGCTGTTCAAGGATTACGGCGTGGCCGGCGTGATCGGTCTCATGATCGGACTGCTGATCGTGCAGATCCTGGTGGTCGCCATTTGGGGCATCGAAACCAACCGCCGCGGCCTGGAGGAACTGGAAGCCCGTACGGGGTGAGAGGGGAACCCCGCCCGCTTTCTAGTCGTTTCACCTCGATTTCGGTTGAAGCCAGCGCCGCCCTGCGCTGGGATCGCCCGCAATCAGGGACATGGAGACTGGAATGCAGCTCGGCATGATCGGCCTCGGCCGAATGGGCGGAAACATCGTGCGCAGGCTCACCAAGGCCGGCCATGAATGCGTGGTGTTCGATGCCAACCCGGCAACGGTGAAATCGCTGGTCGGCGATCGCATCGAGGGCGGCAGCAATCTCGCCGACCTGGTGAAGAAGCTCAGGAAACCACGCAACGTCTGGGTCATGTTGCCGGCGGGCGAGATCACCGAGAAGACCGTGAACGAGCTGGGCGGTCTGCTCGAGGCGGGCGACACGATCATCGACGGCGGCAACGCCTTCTTCCATGACGACGTTCGCCGCGCCAAGGCGATGAAGGCCAAGGGCATCCACTA
>DATJWN010000155.1:0-26898 GCA_035501235.1 Reyranella sp. | reverse complement strand
CCGTGGTTCCAGATCGCGTGCGAGGTCGCGACCGTGCCGCCGAGCCCGGCGCGCGCCGCGATCTCGCCCCAGGGCGCGCCGGCGCAGAAGCCGTCGATCCGGCCTGCAGCCAGCGCGTCGACGGTCTCGGCGGGCGGCACGACGGTGAAGGTGACGTCGCGATCCGGCCCGATGCCGCCTGCGGCCAGCCAGTAGCGCAGCAGGAAATTGTGCGTGGAAAAAGTGTGGACCACGGCCAGTACCGGCTTCTCCCGCTTCTCGCTCACGAGAGCGCGAAAGCGCCGCGCGGTCTCCGCAGCCGAGAGCGGCTGTGCCGCGCCCGCCAGCACCGGCTCGGCCCAGCGTCTGGCGAGCGTGATCGTGTTGCCGTTCTGGCTCAAGGCGGCGGGCACGATGATCGGCTCGGGCCCGCCGCTGCCGCTCAGGCCGAATGCCAGCGCGAGGGCGAGCGGCGGCAACAGCATCGCCCCGTCGAGCGCGCCGTAAGCGAGCTTGTCGGCGATATTCGCCCAGGACGGCTCGACGGACAGCGACACGTCGAGCTTCTCGTGCGCGAAGAAGCCCAGCTCGCGGGCCACGATCAGCGGTGCCGCATCGGTGAGGCGCAAGAGGCCGATCCGGAAGACATCGGGCATCACGACTTTCCTTCTTCGTTGGCCAGCAGATCGGCGGCGACCTCGCCGATGCGGCGGCTTTCGTTCATGGCGCGGCGCTGCAGCAGGCGGTAGGCCTGCGGCTCGTCGATCCTTCGCTGGCGCATCAGCAGCGCCTTGGCGCGGTTGACGGTCTCGCGCTCCTGCAGGCTTGCTCGCGCGCGCGTGAGATCGTCGGCCGTCTGCTGGTGCCTGCGGAAGATCGCGACGGCGGCGGCGACGATCGGCTTGATGTCGGGGAAGGAAGTGTCGACGACATTGTAGGAACTCACGCCCGCGGCGATCGCCTCCTCCATGAAGGTGCGGTCGTCGCGGTCGACGAACATCACGATCGGCCGTGGATTGCTTGCACTGACACGGCGCAGATCGTCGAGGCCGTCACGATCAGGCCGCGCCATGTCGACGATGACGACGTCAGGTGCCTGGGCCGCGACCGCGTCGAGCAGGCTGCCGCCGGCCGGGGCATGCAGGATGACGGCATCGCTGATCTCGGCCAGCCGCTCTTCGAGCACCTGCGCGCGATCGGGATCGGAATCCGCGAGCAACACCTTGATCTGGCCGGGCAACTACCGATCCCTCTCCTGACGGAGGGAGGCGAGCAAATGCGATGCCAGCCGGTGGGACTGCCCGCGGCGTGTCCATTGATCATAATCGGCGAGCAGGGCGCGCGACGGTAAACTCGCCAACGTTCGAGTTGCGTGGCGGGAGTTCGTTCATGTCCGTGTCGGCGATCGTCATAGAGACAACCGTTTTCATGCCGCTAAGGCACCGTTTTCGACGGTTTACCGGTGAGAAAATGCCGTGATGACGGGCTTTCGCGGTCGACCTTCAAAAACACCGGCTAAAAACGGCGAAAAACGGTCTAAACGGTCAAAAACCGTCGCGACGTGCTCCGGCGGTCGTCACGCCTTCCTGGAATTATTTCCTGACCAGCGGCTTGTACTTGATCCTGTGCGGCTGGTCGGCGTCGGTGCCCATGCGGCGATGCCTGTCGGCCTCGTAGTCCTGGTAGTTGCCCTCGAACCACTCGACATGGCTGTCGCCCTCGAAGGCCAGCATGTGGGTGGCGATTCGGTCGAGGAACCAGCGATCGTGGGAGATGACCACGGCGCAGCCCGCGAAGTCGACCAGCGCTTCCTCGAGCGCGCGCAAGGTGTCGACGTCGAGATCGTTGGTCGGCTCGTCGAGCAGCAGCACGTTGGCGCTCGACTTCAGCATCTTGGCGAGGTTGATGCGGTTGCGCTCGCCGCCCGAGAGCTGGCCGACCTTCTTCTGCTGGTCGGCGCCCTTGAAGTTGAAGGAGCCGCAATAGGCGCGGCTCGACACTTCTTTGCTGCCGAGCTTGATGATGTCGAGGCCGCCCGACAGCTCCTCCCACACCGTCTTGTTGGGATCGAGCGTCTCGCGGCTCTGGTCGACATAGCCCAGCTTCACCGTCGGGCCGACGCTGAACGTGCCGCTGTCGGGCTTGTCCTGGCCGGTGATCATCTTGAACAGCGTGGTCTTGCCCGCGCCGTTGGGGCCGATCACGCCCACGATGCCGCCCGGTGGCAGCTTGAAGGAGAGATTGTCGATCAGGAGCCGGTCGCCGAAGCCCTTGGAGATCTTGTCGGCCTCGATCACGTGATCGCCCAGGCGTGGGCCGGGCGGAATGACGATCTGCTGCGTGTCGAGCGTCGCCTTCTGCTCCTCCTCGACCATCTGGTTGTAGGCCGCGATGCGCGCCTTGCTCTTGGAGCGGCGCGCCGAGGGGCTGGTGCCCATCCATTCGAGCTCGCGCTGCATGGTGCGGCGGCGGGCGTCGGCCTGCTTCTCTTCCTGCGCCAGCCGCTGGTCCTTCTGCTTCAGCCAGGAGGAGTAGTTGCCCTCCCACGGGATGCCGGCGCCGCGGTCGAGCTCGAGGATCCAGCCGGCGACATTGTCGAGGAAGTAGCGATCGTGGGTCACGGCCACGACGGTGCCGGGGAACTCCGCGAGATGGCGCTCCAGCCAGGCCACGGACTCGGCGTCGAGATGGTTGGTCGGCTCGTCGAGCAGCAGCATGTCGGGCTTGCTGAGCAGCAGGCGGCAGAGCGCCACGCGGCGCTTCTCGCCGCCCGAGAGCTTGGAGACGTCGGCGTCCGACGGTGGGCAGCGCAGCGCGTCCATCGCGATCTCGACCGTGCGGTTGAGATCCCAGCCGTTGCCGGCGTCGATCTTCTCCTGCAGCTCGGCTTGCTCGGCGATCAGCTTGTCCATGTCGGCATCGGGATCGGAGAAGGCGTTCGACACCTCCTCGAAGCGCGCCAGCATCTTGGCCATGGGACCGGCGCCATCCATGACGTTGCCCAGCACGTCCTTCTTCTCGTCGAGCTGCGGCTCCTGCTTCAGGAAGCCGACATTCACGCCCTCGGCTGCCCAGGCCTCGCCGGTGAAGTTGTCGTCCTCGCCCGCCATGACCTTGAGCAGGGTGGATTTACCGGCGCCGTTCAGGCCGAGCACGCCGATCTTCGCGCCCGGGAAGAAGGACAACCAGATGTCCTTCAGGACCTGCTTGCCGCCGGGGAAGGTCTTGTTCAGACCCTTCATCACATAGATGTATTGATAGGAAGCCATCTTGATTCCTTGGTGCGCGGACGCTTGTAGCGGCCGGACCGGCACGGTTCAATGATGCCGATGAACACGATCGCAGTTCCTCACCTGCATCGACTGTGGTCGCGCTTGAGCGCGAGAACGGCTGCGAAACTGCCTTTCAATCCCGTCGAAGCGGCGGCCGACAAGATCGCCATCTACGGTCTGGGGCTCGGGCTGCATGAGACGCTCCAGTTCCTGCACGGCCAGGGACACGAGTTCGACGATTTCCAGGATTGGATCCTGGCGCGCAATGGCGGAACCATCGAACCGGCCCGCATCGCCCGGGTGAACGAGCGAATCCGGCGGCTCGGCGAGGGGGCATCCTCGAGCGCGCCGGCCGGGACAGCGATCGAGCCGGCACTCGACGCCGAGGATCTCGCCTTCTGGGACGAGCACGGCTACGTCGTGCTGCGGGAGGCAGTCCCACGCGAGGCAGCCCTCGCGGCCGAGCAGGCGGTGTGGGGCTTCGTGGGAGCAAGACCGGAAGATCCGGACACCTGGTACGGCAACAGCGACGGCCACACGATCATGGTGCCGCTGATCCACCATCCGGCGTTCGATGCCAACCGGCGCTCGCCGCGCATCCATGCGGCCTACGCGCAGCTCCTGGGGACGGACGATCTGGTCGTCACCGTCGATCGCGGCGGCTTCAATCCGCCCGAGCGCGCGAACTGGCGCTTCCCGGGCCCGTACCTGCACTGGGACACGAGTCTCGCGGTGCCGATCCCGCTCACGATCCAGGGCATCCTCTATCTTGCGGATACGCCGGCCGATCAGGGCGCGTTCTGTTGCGTGGCGGGCTTCCATCGCCGAATCGAGTCGTGGCTCGGGGGCCTGCCGCCCGGCGTCGATCCGCGGCGCGAGATACTGAAACATCCCGCGACGGCGGTCGCCGGCCGGGCGGGAGACATGGTGCTGTGGAGCGACTCGCTTCCGCACGGCGCCAGCCCCAATCGCGGCCTCTATCCCCGCATCGTGCAGTACATTGCGATGTACCCGGCGGACAAGGTCGACCGCCGGCCCTGGATCTGAGACCTACTTCGGCTTGAAGCCGACCTGGGTGTTGGCGTAGTCGATCAGGATCGAGTTCATCAAGGCGGAGATGCCGCCGATATTCATGCCGTTCATGCCGCGCAAGAATTCGTTCTGCCGGCACATGACAAGAGTCGGACGGTTGTCCAGCGGCGGCAGGCGGGCCGGGTCGATCCGGTAGCTGTAGGAGACCTCGGAATCGCCGAGCTCCACGGTGAGCGCCGCTGCTGTCGACTCGCAGGCGATGGATTGGCCATCATTCGTCCAGTCCGGATTCTGCGCGGCCGGCGGCCACGGCGTGGTGCTGATGGCCTGGTTGGGATCGCTCAGCAGCACCGGGCCGCCGCCGGTGTCGACCATCGCGATCGGCGACGGCAGCGCGCCGGGCCATGCTGTCTTGGTGGTGCCGATGGTGAGGCTGCGCGCCTTCACCGACATGATGAAACGGTTGCGCAGGATGTCGAACATGCGAAAGCCTGTCGGCCGCGTCGCGTAGAGCGTGAGGCTCGAGCCACCTGCGACGGTCGGCGCCTGCGAGGGATTGACGACAGTGGTTGCGGCGGCATAGTCGATCACAGCATAGGGCAAGGACGAATAGGCGAGCGGCGAGCGCACGGTC
The DNA here is from genome assembly GCA_035501235.1 of Reyranella sp. Taxonomy (GTDB): domain Bacteria; phylum Pseudomonadota; class Alphaproteobacteria; order Reyranellales; family Reyranellaceae; genus Reyranella. The sequence goes on along the minus strand of DATJWN010000155.1, from coordinate 21,981 downwards.
ACGCCGAGGTTCTGCGGCGTGTTCCAGCCGCTCGCCGACCAGGGCGAGATGTTGCCCGCGCCGAAATTCGCCGTGCGCTTGCCGTCCGAGTTGTTGGCGGTGCAGGCATAGAACACGCAATTCGCCAAAGTGAAGGGCGCTCCCGTCGAGGTCACGAGGTCGATCGGTCCGCGCACGACATTGGCGGGACAGCCGAATGGCGCCTGAGCCTGTCCGAGTACCTGATAGGTTGCCGCGGCGTTCGGCAAGGCGGCGATGCTCTCCCAAGAGGGCACGATCAGCACCGTGTTGCCGGAGTCGACCATCAGCGGCACCGGATTTGCGGCGGAGGGCATTCCCCGGAAGCGGATGAAAATGGTGGCGTCGAAATTTCCCAGGCTCGACACCGTGGTGAGGGGAATTTGCACCTGATTGGCGGCGACAGCGGCGGCCTTCGGTGCGGCTGACGTCAGCTGGGCGGCGTGCTCCGAAAGGGCGGCGAGCGCTTCAGCCTGGTGTTCGGGTTGATCGAGCACGGATGGATGAAGGGAATGGTCGAAGATCATTCCCGGAATCTACCGTGACGCGAGCCCGGGAAAAGAACCTCGCGCGTGGCCTATGGCCGCAGCAGCGTGGGGCTCCGGCAATGGTTGCACTCCGTCTCCGGCACGGGCACAAACGTGCGCCTCCCCTCGGCGAGTAGACGATGAGTAAGCGCAAGAGCAAGAAGAAGTGGAGCAAGGCGCTCCTGTATCTGCGGCCGTCCGGCATCCACGGCATCGGCTGCTACTCGGACATGCCGATCAGGAAGGGCGAGTTCGTGCGCGTCTGGTCGCCCGAGGACAGCGAGTGGGTGCCGCTGAAGAAGGCGCACGGTTCACGCTATGCGCACCTCTACAAGAGGTTCGGCATCCGCACGACCGGCGGCTACTGGGCGCCGATCGACTGGCTGCGCATCTCCGTCGGCTGGTACATGAACCATTCGCCGACGCCGAACCTGATCTCCGACGATGGCGACGTGACCTACTATGCGGCGCGCGACATCTCCGTCGACGAGGAAGTCACGATCGACTACTCCCGCATGGACGACAAGCACGACAATCTCAGCCGCGACGAGATCCTTCCCGGCAGGCGACGGTCGCGTCGTTCATAGCCCGATGGGAGGCTATCGAGGGCAATGGCCGTCGCGAAGCGCTCTCTCCGTCAGCTGAAGCTGATTGCCGAGCGCGCCGCGCACGCCTGCCATCCGATGTCTGTTGATCGAGTAGGGGCCCGGCTCATTGGGCCAATCGGGAAGCTCCACGTGGCGCCCTGGGGCCGGGACTTTGAAGGCAGCTTGGGCTGCGGTAAGCGGCTCCAAAGGTGTCGTGTACGCGGTCACCAGATCCTTGGCGCGGGACAGGTCTCCTCGCCCTTGCAGTACGCCTTGCGACAATGTTTCGGGATTGAAGACGATCGCCGGCGCACCGGACGTCGCGCTTGCCGCAATCGCCATTCCTCCACCGAGTGAATGACCCGTGATTTCCATTTTGAGGCCGTGAAGGTCGGCATATTTCTTCAGTTCGCGCCCGAGGATCTCCGCCTTGCTGAAGTAGTCCGTGGCCTTGCCTTGTCGCGCATTCTCATTGTTGACCTCCCAATCCTTCAACGAGGTCGTCCCGCGGAAGGCCAGGACGAGCGAGCCGTCCTTGCCGCGGTAGATGGCCGCTCGATAGTCCGAGCCATCGGGGGCGATGAACTGCTGGATGGTCGCATCCTTCCAGCCTGGAAACATCTGCCTCAGTTCTCCAAGTTGGTTGCTGAGAAGCGTGTAGCCGGACGGAGGGCCCCACGGTGATTGCCATCCCGGGGACTTGTCCTTGTCATAAAGGTCATAGACATCGAGCGCGAGACTGGCGCGGGCTGCCGCCGTTACCATTTCATCGTGTACTGCCTTCATTTTGGAGCAGTCCGCCATGACACACACGCCACCCTTGTTCACCGCGAAGGGGCGGCAAGCACACAGCGTGTCCTTGCCTCTCATTCCCACGACTTGAGCCAATCCATACTTCGCACAGTCATCCGCCCGTGGAGATCCAGACGACATCACTATCAGACATGCTGTCACCAGCAATGCGGCCAGCCGAACGCTCATTGGTATGCCTTTCTGTGTTCCGTTGGACTGGGGATCGAAGCCATTGCTGTTACTCGGGGGTGACGAGCACTGATGTTCCCGGGCCGTCGGTCGGCGGCAGAGCCGGAGCGGGCTTCTTCGGTGAAGGAGGCGTAGCCGGGGAAGGCGCCTCCGGGCTCGGAGGCGGCGTTGAGCCAACCACGGGAGTGGGTTGGGGAGTTGCAGGCGTATCGGGCGGACTGGCGCCAGTTGATGGCGGCGGCGCGGCGCCCGTTGACGGAGGCACCGCCGCGCCGGGTGTCGGGGCCGGCGGCGCCTGGCCAGGCCCCGGAGCGGGCGGCGGAATTTGCGGAACGTGAACGGGGCTCGGTAGACCTTCGCCCTGGCACGCTGACGAGCCATCAAGGCAGCCCGCCGCATTCCGTGCATTCTGTGTTGCAGCGGTGAGCTGCCGGGCCGCGCGATTCGGGCCCGCGTCGTAGCTTCCGGGCGCTCCAGGCGATACCCCGGTTGCAGCCGGTGCTGCGTCGTCCGGCGTCAGGCCCACGCTTGGCGGCACGCCCATGGCGACTGGCTGCTGACCAGTCTGGCCTGGCGACACGGGCTGGGCCGGCGCCGGAGGTTGCCCTGGCGCTGGCGGCTGCCCCGGCGCTGGCGGCTGCCCGGGCGTCGCGGTTTGAACCGGCGGGACCGCTTGACCAGGCTGCACAGCCTGACCCGGCGCTGGCCCCTGTCCCAGGGGCGGCGGCCTTTGACCGACCGGTGTCGCATTCGATGCTGGAGGCGGGTCGGAGGGAATGACGCCCCGATCCTGCTGTGCCTTCACCCGGGCCAGCGACCTCTGTATGAGCGCGTTGCCCGGATTGAGGGCGTTCGCCTTCTCCAGAGTGGAGAGGGCCCCAGGCCTGTCGCCCAGGAGTTCCTCGTACCGCGCCTGCTCCCAGAGCCATTGTGGGCCGGCGGGATGGAATTCGGCCGCCCGCCGATTGTACTCGAGGGCAGCCGCGACGTTGCCGCCGAGAAATTCGAGCCGCGAGAGTTGCAGCAGGTCGTCGGCCTGGGCGGCGGGATTGCCGCGGTCGCTCGTAAGCTTGTCGAGCAGCTTGCGCTTGTTCTGCTCGATCGTGTACCTCGCCCACACTGACAGCGGCGCCGGCGTCTGGCCGTTGTTCGCGCTGTCGCGCAGTTCGCTCCTGTCTTTCTCCGACAGCGGCAACATCACGCCGGCCACGCTGACCTGCTTTCCCCGGAGTTTGCGACTGTCGGTCCAGGCCACCGGAGGCGGCAGATCGGCGGGCGCCGCGAAGGGAGCCTGGGGATTGGGCGGCGGCGGTGTACGCAGCGAGGCATCGTCCTGCACGGCGCGATCCGTGGGGATGGTCACCCCGGCATTGCCCTGCGGGAAGGGCGTGAGCTTCAGGCCGCCATGGCTGATGAACAGGACGTCGCTGGTTCCCCGTGCCGGCGTGTGCGCGTAGGTGAGGCCCGGCACCTTGTCCGGCCCGTTCCAGGCGATGCGGCCCTCGGCGGGCAGGCGTACCTTCGGGTTCTTCTGGCGCATCCAGACGGCGGCGGCGGCGAGCTTGGCAATCTCGTGCACTTCGTGCAGGGACGGATAGTCCTGCGCCAGCTCGTCGTAGAGCGACGTCATCAGGTTCTCGTAACCGCTCTCCTCGACCGTGTCGCGACCGTCGGCGGTCATGTGCATCCGGTTGAGCCGCATCCTGGCGTCGCGGATGATGAGTGTCGTGCCGCTCGCCGATTGTGCCACGTCCATCTTGGCGACGGAGATCCAGACGCGGCTGACCTGTGCCTGCTCGAAATCCTTCTGGTGCTTGACGCCATAGTCGAAGAGCGTCTCGTAGGTGGGCAGGCGCTCCTTGAGGTCGGGGCGATGGGCCAGGCGTTTCAGCACCGCATAGTCGGCCTCGAACATCGCGCGCGCGAGCTGCGTATGGGACGATTCGCCGAAATACTCCGGTACGCTCTCGAGATGCGCCTTGTAGATCGCCTCGAAGACGTCGGGCGGCACCTGAAAGCCCGCGGGATCGTTGATCGCGAGATCGTTCAGGCGGTCGCCCGTCGAAGGCGCCTTGGCGTCAAAGGCCTGAAGGGCCGCTCTCAGTGCAGTCGCCGGATTGGCCGACCCGGCCCCCGCGGCATCGTAGGCGGCCGCGCTTGGCGAGCCCGAAAGGCCGTAGAGCGAGTCGATCCGGGCGAGGACCTGGCGCGTGGTCTGGGCTTCGGCTGCCGCCTGTTCGACGCCCAGCGTCCGTGCCAGCTCCGCGACCACCGCCTGCCGTGCCGGCGCGCCGAGATTGCTCGACAGCACGCCGAGCAGATAGGCCACCTTCGCCCGGTCGGCCTTGCCCTCCTTGCGGTCGAGGATCGCCTCGACATCGAAGCGCGTCGCCTGGTTCCACGGATCTCTCACATCGTCGGGCAGAAGCTCGACGCTCGTCTCCGCCGCGCGGCCGCCGCGCGTATAGGCGACGGTGACCTTGTTGGGCGCGCCGGCGAAGCGGACCAGCCGCGACAGTTCCTGGGCGGAGAAGGGCGTCTTGCCGTTGAAGCGGCTGATCTCGTCGCCCTTCTGCAGGCCGGCGAGATCGGCAGGCGAGCCCTCGTAGAGGCTGGTGACGCGCACCGCCCCTGATGGCAGCGCCTCGACATTGGCGCCGAAATAGCCCGGCGGCCGATGATGGTCGGTCGGCGAGAAGCCGAGCGACAGGAGCAGGCTGGCGCCGATATGGGTGACGATGCCCTGTTGATCGAAGGCCTTGGCGAAATAAGGCGCGACGTCGCGGCGCGAGAAGGGCTTGGCGGAGATGCGTGCGCGCGTTGAGTCGCGCGACGACTTCGCCGTCTCGAGCGAGAAATGGGGCTCGCCCTTCAGATCGAGCAGCGCGGCCAGATGCTGGTAGTAGGGGATCGACGAGCCGGCGAAGCGCGGATCGAAATGCCCGACCAGCGAGAGCCGCCCCGTCGCGGGCTCGTAGTTCACCTCGTCCAGCACATTGAAGGTGATGCTGCGCTCGATGGCGTAGAGGCCGCCGGCGGTCTGGCTCGTCTGCTGCGAGAACTCGGCGATGGTCTGGATGGCCGACACGGGCGTCGTCCCACCCGGAGGCAAGGGACCCGCGAGCGCAAAGGTCGATGCGAGAAGAAGGGCGGTGACACAGGCAAGCGCTGCCACGCCCGTCCCGCGCGCACGGCCATGACGATCGACCGAACGACTCATCCCGCACCCCTCGGGCAAAAACGCTACTTGAGCGGTCCTGTACGGTCAACCAAGGCGTGCACGCCTATCCCTCCCGGTCGGCCATCGACTTGCGCCGGCTGTGAACCAGAGTGCCGGCGACATAGGTCGCCTGGACGGCGCGGTCGTCGCCCAGAATCATCTGGATGAACAGCGCTTCCTCGAAATCGCGCACGAACTGCATGCGGTATTCGATGAGGGGCGTCGACTTCATGTCGAGCACCACGATGTCGGCCTCCATGCCCGGGGCGATGCTGCCGATCCTGTCTTCGAGATAGAGCGCACGGGCGGTGCCGCGCGTGGCGAGGTAGTAGGCATGGCGCGCCGACAGCGCCCGACCATTGGCCTGGGCGGCTTTGTAGGCCTCGTTCAACGTCGCCAGGATGGAGAAGGACGTGCCGGCGCCGATATCGGTGCCGAGGCCGACCCGCACCGGCCGATCCTTCCTCATCGCGCGCGCGATGTCGAAGCAGCCGCTGCCGAGGAAGAAATTCGATGTCGGGCAATGGGCGATCGCCGACCCGGTGCGATGCATCGTCTGCATCTCCTCGTCGGTGAGGTGGATGCCGTGTCCGAAGACCGCTCGGCGTCCGCAGAGGCCGTGGTGGTCGTAGACGTCGAGATATCCCCGGCGCTCGGGGAACAGCTCCTTGACCCAGGCGATCTCGCCCTTGTTCTCCGAAATGTGGGTCTGCAGGAAGCAGTCCGGATGTTCCTTCCACAGCGCGCCGGCCGCCTCGAGCTGGTCGGGCGTGCTGGTCGCCGCGAAGCGGGGCGTGATGGCGTACATCAGCCGGCCGTGGCCATGCCATCGGGAGATCAGCCTCTTCGAGTCGTCGTAGCTCGAACGGGTCGTGTCCAGCAGGCGCTCGGGCGCGTTGCGATTCATCATCACCTTGCCGGCGGCGAGACGCATGCCGAGCCTCGCTGCCTCCTCGAACAGCGCGTCGACCGACTGGGGATACACGGTGCAATAGACGCAGGCGCAGGTGATCCCGTTGCGCAGGTTCTCGCGCAGGAAGACCTTCGCCACCGACCGGGCGAATTCCTTGTCGGCGTATTTGAGCTCGGTCGGATAGGTGTACTTGTCGAGCCAGTCGAGCAGTTGCTCGCCATAGGCCGCGATCATGGGCGTTTGCGGGAAGTGGACGTGACTGTCGACGAAGCCCGCGGAGATGAGCGCGTCGCGGCCGTAGTCCTTGATCTCGGTGCCCGGCGGCAGCTGCGGAAGAACCGATCCGGCCGGCCCGAAATGCGTGATCCTGCCGTCCGCCATCGCGACAATGGCGTCGGACTCATAGACCATGGTGCTCTCGAGCCCACTCTGGAACGGATCGCCCGTGTAGGTGAGCACCGGGCCACGAATTGCCGTCGGTTTTTCGGGCATCGTTCCTCGCGCCCGCATTGTTAGCGGTTTGACCGCCGATGGCCAAGCCGAGGCAGCTCTAGCAGTTCCACACCACCAGCGAGACGAGATGATCGCGCGGGACCTCGCCGTGGCCGCGGACCCACTCGTCTCCGTTGGGCTCGACCTCGTCGAGCGAGGAAAGACGCAGGCAGCACCAGTCGCCGCCTTTCGGCAGGCCGCCCGGGCGATCGCCGGCATATTGGTAGCCGATCACGACATCCTCGCCGTTCGATTCGCGGCCCAGCTTGTGCGGGCTGAAGCGGCGGGTATAGCCGTTCTCCTGCGCCGTCACCGACCGCTTCGAGATGATCGCGTCCCGAATGACGTCGTGGTGCATGATCGTCTCCTTCGTCGATGAAGGAGAACGGATGCCCGCCGGCGCGGTTGCGGCCGAATATTGCGCCTCTAGCCGCGCTCGAGCGGCGAATGGAAGTCGCCGGCGAGTCGGGCAAGCGCCTCGCGATCGAGCACGCGTACGAGCTTGCGCATCGACTTCACCGCGCCGCGCGATTCCAGCAGGTGCATCGCCACCGTTATGCCCGCGCGCCGCACGCCGAGCGACCTGGCGAGCGCGTCGTGCGTGATCTCGATCCGGTCGGAATCGGTGCGCTCGGCCACCATGAGGAGCCAGCGCGCCAGACGCTGCTCGATCGGCGCATGGCCCACGACCAGCGTCGTCTGGCTGATCTGGCGCAGGAGCGAGCCGACATAGTGCATCAGCATCTCGTTGAGCTCGGCGCTGTAGGGCAGCAGCTCCGTCAATTTCGCCGCGGCGACCTGCCAGGCCTCGCCGGGCAGCCGCACCACCGCCTCGTTGACGGCAGGCCGCAGCCCGAGCAGCGCCGTCACGCCGACCAGCCCTTCGTTCCCGACCAGCGCCACCTCGATGGCGCGACGGCCCGACAGGGCGTTGATCGAGATCAGCCCTCCCGTGGGGAAGACGACATGCTCCGGCACGCGGCCGGGCTCGGTCAGCAGCTTGCTGCGCTTCAGCATGGTTTTCTCGAGATGCGGCTGCAGCATCCGCCAGGTCTCGGCGCCCAGCCCCTGCAGCAGCCGATTGCCGCGCGTGAAACTGCCGTCGCGCCGCTCGGGGGCAAGCGGTCGATGCGGCGCGAGACTCGTGAGCGCCGATCGAAAGTCCTTCATCTCGACGGGCTTGGTGAGCAGCCGCGTGTTGCGAAAGGCATCGGGGATCGCCGAGCGCTCGTAGGCGGTGAGGAAGAAGAAGGGCACGCTTCGCCGCACGAGTTCGTCGCACAAGGGAAAGCTCGGCGTGCCGTCGAGGTTGATGTCGACGATGGCGCCGTCGACGTGGTTCTCCTCGAGGAAACGCTGCCCCGCCTCGACGCGACCCACCGCGCCCGCCACGTCGAAGCCGCAGTCGCGCACCAGCTCGCACACTGTCTTCGCCATGAAGTAGTTGTCCTCGACGACGAGGATGCGCGGCTTGGCGGGCCTGTTGGTGTCGGTGAACATGCGGTCACCTTCCGCGGTCTTCTTCTTCTCTGTCGTCACGGCGGGCAGGGGGAAACGAAACCACGTCAAAGTCGCAACGAAGTATCGCCAGCGCGCCGCCTCCATGTCCCAGCCGCGGTTCAGTTAGTACGCATGCGTACACTGGGTTCTCGGCGACTCAACGCTCGAACGAACGCGGCGTTGCCGCGCACTGTGCGTGGCTCGTCATCGCGACCGGCGCTCTCCGCCGCAAAGACATTGGCGCGCGTGAGGGCTTGGCGAAGGCCAGGCAAGAAATGCCCGTATTAAGCGCTGTTTTTGGCCCTCAGCGCGGGCATTGCAAAACCCCCGCCTATTGGGCCCAATACGGCCGCCTGGAATACCGATGAACGAGTGAGGGGGACGCGACCATGCGGCGCAACAAGATCAAGCAGATGTGGCGAGACGGCAAATGCCCCACGTTGGGCTGGCTTTCGATTTCGCACGGCTTCACCGCGGAAGTCATGGCGCGGCTGGGCGGCTTCGATGCCCTTTGCGTCGATCTCCAGCACGGCACCAACGAGATGAGGGACGTGCTGCCGATGCTGCAGGCGGTCTCGCAGACCGATGTGGTGCCCTTCGTGCGCGTCAACTGGAACAATCCCAACGACATCATGCGCGCCCTCGACCTCGGCGCCTACGGCGTGATCGTGCCGCTGATCAACAATGCCAAGGAGGCGGCGGCTGCGGTTGCCGCGTGCCGCTTCCCGCCCGTCGGCTTCCGCTCCAACGGGCCGATCCGCGCCGCGCAGTATGGCGGCGCCGACTACGTCGCCAACGCCAACGACGAGATCATCGTCATGGCCATGATCGAGACCAAGGAAGGCCTCGCCAATCTCGAAGCGATCTGCGCCACGCCCGGCCTCGATGCCGTCTATATCGGTCCGGCCGATCTGTCGTTCGCTTTAGGCATGCCGCCACGCGCCGACAATCCGGACCCGTTGCACATGGCGACCTGCGACAAGATCCGGGACGCCGCCCACAAGGCCGGTATCAAGTGCGTGATGCATTGCGCCAGTGCCGCTTTCGCGGCCGGTGCGGTGAAGCGTGGCTTCGACATGGTGATGCTGACCGGCGACGTCGCCTGCATGATCGCGGGCGCCAAGGCGCAGCTCGAGGAACTCAAGGCCAAGACGGCCTGAGACGGCGGAGGCTCAGGCACTACATATAGTAGGTGTTACTAAAGGTTACCGTTAAACATATCTGATTTAGCCAGACTTTTGTGGCAACAGTGTTGACCCTTCTCGGGTCCGTCGCCGTCATTATCCTCCCCCCCTTCCGACGGGGGAGGATAATAAGAGGTGACGATTACTGCTCTCGATCCACCCCGCTGTGTGGCGTCTCCAGCAGTCCCCGCGCTTCGGCCTGGCGGCCACGGGATCCGGGTCCCCGCTCGCGCAAGGATACGCCCTTCGCTCCTGGGCTCGCATTCTGATCAATGGAAGCCGCCCTAGCTGCAGCAGGCTTTGGACGGGTGGACCTTCGTCCTGCACATGCAGGATGAGGTGATCGGCACGTCGACCTTGGCCAGGGCCGCGGCAAGCTTTGCTTCGAGCGCGGGTAACTCCTGCGTCTCGCCGCGCCGCTGCAGGCATTCGACGAGGCCGTGCAGCGACCAGACATTGTCGGGATGCTGGGTGCAGCGCTGGATCCTGCCGCTGAGGCCGAGATCGTCGCGATAGACGGCTTCGGCCTCGCCGTGATGGCCCTGCTCCATCAGCAGCGCGGCCAGCGCGTGGCGCGGCGGATGCATCCACGCCCACGGCTCGGTGTAGTTGAGGTTGTCGTCGCGGGCCACCGCCTCGCGCAGATGCGCGAACGCCTTGTCGTGGTTCCCGCGATGATACTCGACCTCGCCGTCGAGCATGGCTTCGCCGACCGCCAGCGTGTTGTGCGCGGGATTGCTGAGGAACCGCCGCTCGGCCGGCAGGCGCGCCACGGCATCGCGGAAGAGCGCGCGTTCGCGGTCGGCCGCGGCCTCGTCCTTCAGCGTGGCGTAGGCGATGCCGCGCGCATAGTGGTCCATGGCGTGCGTGACGGGATAGACCGCCGGATCGCCCGGCGGCGGCTCGGCGATGATCTCGTGCCAGCGGCCGAAGCGCACCAGCACGTGCATCTTCATGGCGTAGTAGGCCTCCGTCATCATCATGAGCTTCGGGCGTTCCCTCATGGTGAGGATGTCCTCGGTCATGATCTTGCGGATCTTGTTCGCCGCGGCCAGCGCCGGCGCGTACTGGCCCAGGAACATGCAGGTATGCATCATGAGATGCAGGTCGTGGCCGCGCGCCGTGACGTAGAAGTTCTTCGAGCCCGCATAGTCGGCATACATGTCGTCGGCCCGGATCGCGAGCTCGCTCACGAGCCTGGCCTTCTCGTAGTCGCCGCACAGCACGTAGATGTGGCTCGGCATGTGATTGAGATGGCCCGCATCGGGCGCCAGCGGCGTCAGCAGGTCGGACGAACGCAGCGCCTGCTCCGGATGGCCCGACATCTCCATGGCGTGGATGTGCAGATGCAGGATCGCGAGGTGTGGCCGCTCGCCCGCCGCGTCGGTCATCGCCATCGAGCGCTTGCAAAGCGCTACGGCCTCCAGCGTATCGGCGTTGCGCGCGGGCAGACCCGTCTTCACGTCCCACAGCCGTCGCGGCGTGCGCGTGATCAGCGCCTCGACCAGCAGCGCCATGATGTCGTGATCGTCGGGATGGGCCATGTGCACGCGGCGCATGGCGGCGGCGTAGTCGTCGTCCCAGCGGTCGAATTCCTCTGGCGCGACGCCGTGCGGCTTCTGGAAGCGCCTGGCCAGCGCCTCGACGAGATGGCGTTCGGCATCCTCGCGGCCATCGCTCAGCTTGAGCGCGATCTCGAGATGCTCGAAGGCGATCCTGGCGAAACGATCGGCCTCGGCCTTGCCGTAGTCGCGCCAGGGAAGATTGTAGAAAGGCCCCGACCCGTAGGCGATGCCCCAATGCGCCATGACGCAGTCCGGATCGAACTCCAGCGCCTTGGCGAAGCACTTCACGCCTTCTTCCTGGTTGAAGCCGAAGCACCAGTTGAGGCCGAGATCGAACCAGCGCTGCGCCTCGGCGGACGAGGTCCGGACTTTTCTCCTGTGGGCGCCCAGATTGAAGCGATCCATGGCCCGGAGCCTACTTCAGCCAGCGGCGTTTTTCTGCGGGCAGGCTATCGAGCAGCCATTTGCGCGCCGCCTCGCGGTGCGCCTGGGGCGGCAGCGCGCGCTCGATGCCCTCGGCCCGGTCGCCGGCCTTGGCCGTGGCATCGAAGCCCGCCTTGGTCACGAGGCCACCGTCCTCCATCGCCTCGGAGCGGTCGGTGCCGGCCTGCGGCACCAGCAGCAGGTCGCGCTCGAGCCTCATGCGGTTGACCCGCGCCCAATCGACCGCGACGGGGTCCCAGGGATCGATGTCGGCATCGACCACGGTCACCCGCTTCACCAGGCTGACGGCGGCGAAGGCCGCGAACATCGCCCGCCGCGCCTGGCCCGGGCGCGGCGTCTCGAGCTGGACCACGATGTCGGTGCGGCCCGCGCCCGCTTCGGTGACCGCCACGTCGCGCACGTTCGGCACGACGGCGGCGATGGCACTGCGCAGGCTGGCCGCGATCGGCAGCGCGCCGAGATAGATGTGCTCGCGGTGATAGCCGGGCTCGATCGCCTGGTAGATCGCGTCCTGGGCATGGGTCAGCGCCGAGAAGGTGGCGCGGAAGCCCGGCCCGTAATTCTCGTACATGCCGTGATATTCGGAGACGAAGCCTTCCTCGAGCGGCTGGCGGGCGTCGATGCTGCCTTCCAGCACGATCTCGGCATCGGCCGGCACCATCAGATCGACGGTCTTGGCCGGCACGACACGCACGGGCCCCCCGAGCAGGCTGCCGGCGCATTCCAGCTCGTCGTCGCCCACGCCGAGATAGAGGCAGGCCGCGAGCTGGATCGCCGGATGGGCACCCAGGACGACCACGATCGGCAATGCCTTGCCGACTTCGGCGGCGTGGCGCGAGAAGAGGGCGAGATGGTGGTTCGGCGCGATGCCGACCATCGCTGTCGTGCCGTCGTGGATGGCGAAGCGCGCGAAGGAGGCGTTGCCTTTGCCGGTGTGCGGATCGCGCGCCAGGATGACGCCGGCGGTGATGTAGTGCCGCGCCTCGCGCTCGAAGAAGCGGGGCACCGGCAGCGCCTTCAGCGGATTGTCGGTGACGACGACGTCCTGGACGCGTCCGCTCGCGACCTTCACGGGCTTCACCGGCGCGCGGATCGCTTCGTGGATGCGCGGCACGATGTCGGCCGGCGCGATGCCGAGCGCCGCGGCGATTCGGGCGCGGCCGTTCAGCAGATTGCCGGCAATGCGCAGGCCCGAGCCCTTGACCTTCTCGAACAGCACGGCGGGGCCCGCGTCGGCGGCGGACAGGAATGCGGAGAGCTCGAAGGCCGGATCGACTTCCTTCGGGATGCGCAGCAGTGCGCCGTCTTCTTCGAGAGCAGCGAGAAAAGGACGGATCGATTGCTGGTCGTTCATGATGCCCTTTGCGCCTTCCCGGCGCGGCCGGGTTCAGAACGCGTTCATGTTATCGCGCAAATGCTCGTGGCTGTACTCCCGGCGCGTCAGCTGCCGCTTCCACAGGGCGGGCACCAGCTCGTCGACGACGGAGTTGATGTAGCGGGGCTTGAGGTGTCCCGTGATCAGGAAGCCGTCGCCGCCGATCTCCTCCATGGACTCCTGCATCAGCCCCGCGATCTGGTCGGCGGTGCCGACGAAGTTCGTGAATCCCTGGCCGCTCGGCTTGGTCACGACCTCGCGGAGCGTGGCGTTGGGGCCGGCATTCTTGAAGGTGCGCAGGAGCGTCTGCATGCCGTTGGTCGTGAACTCGCCCATCGGCTTGTCGGGATCGAACTGCGAGAAGTCGAGGCCCGAGAGGAACGACATGGCCGCCAGCCCGCGCTCGAAATGATGCGCCCGCTGCTTGGCGAGCTGGTCCTTCATGTCGGCGACGTCGCTCGGGCTCTTCACCACGGTCGGGACGCAGGTGAACATCGTCTTGATCTTGCTGGTGTCGCGGCCGAGTGCCTTGGCGTGGTTCATCACGTCGTCACGGTAGCCCTTCATGTCGGCGACCGATTCGCCGCCCGCCAGCACGATCTCGGCATTGGTGCCCGCGAACTTGCGGCCGCGTGGCGAGCCGCCGGGCGCGATGAAGACAGGCCGGCCCTGCGGCGAGCGCGGCACGTTGAGCGGCCCGCGCGTCTTGTAGTACTTGCCCTTGAAGTTGACGACCTTGACCTTCTTGGGATCGATGAAGGTGTTGTTCGCCTCGTCCATGACAACGGCGTCCGGCTCCCAGGCGTCCCAGAGCTGGCTCACGCATTCCACGAACTCGTCGGCCATGTCGTAACGCAGGTCGTGGTCGATCTGCTTGTCGAGGCCGTAGTTCTGCGCCGCCGCGTCGGAGGTCGCTGTCACGATGTTCCAGGCGATGCGGCCGTTCGAATAGTGGTCAAGCGTCGACAGCGAGCGCGCCAGCAGCCAGGGCGGATAGAAGGTCGAGGTGAGCGTGGGCGCGAGGCCGATATGCTTGGTGCCGGCGATCAGGTAGGGCGTCACCATCACCGGATCGAACTTCGGCGTCATCACGGCATGCTTCAGGTAGAAGTCCATGCTGTTCTTGTAGGCGTAGGGGACAGCCGAGGAGTCCTCGAGGATGAACACGTCGAAGCAGGCGCGCTCCATGGCGCGGGCGGCGTCGACGAAAATGTCCGGCTTGGTCCAGTCGTATCCCGTGGCGAACCCCGGCTCGTTCCAGCCCTGGATCGTGATGCCCGGTCCGAGAAACCATCCGAGATGAAACATGCTCATGGGAGCTCCGGTACTTTTCGGTCAGCTGCGACTTTGCCCGCGATTCCTGTGATCGGGCTCATGTAAACTGGCGCGCCGGGCCATAAAAATCCCTGGACGGGACGCCTTCCGGCGCCAGGCCGCCCTTGCCGAAGGCCCGCCGCAGCTCGTCGAGGAAATCGGCCTCGGCCGTCCGGCAGGGCTTGGAGCGCAGGCGGGCGAGACAGATGGTGCGCACGATCTGCGGCTCGACGATCTCGTGCACGCTGACGCCGCGCCGGTCGCTGCTCTTGTAGACCGAGCCCAGCGGCAGGATCGTGGCGTAGCGGGCGATCTTCACCATGTTGAGGCAGCCCGCCATCGAATCGACTTCTATGCGCGGCTGCAACGTCAGGCCGGCCTTGTGCAGGCTCTGGACCAGCAGCGTGCGCAGGCCGTGACGGTTGGACGGCAGGACGAGCGGCAGGCCGGCGAGCTGCTTCAGGGTCACCGGGCCCGGCGCGAGAAGATCGGAGCCGGTCGAGATCACGACGGACATCTTGTCCTCGACGATCGGCTCCAGGATCAGGTCGGGATCGGTGAACAGGCGGTCGACGATGGCGAAATCGACGGCGCCATGCTGCAGCCAGCGCACCAGCGTGCCGGAATAGCCCTCCATGACCTGCAGCACGCTGTCGGCGTGGCCGCGCGACCAGCGGTCGAGCGCGACGGCGAAGCCCTGGCTCATCAAGCTCTCATCGTCGAGCGCCGGCATCAGGCCGATGCGGATGGGTGCCGTGCTTCGCTCCGCCGAGGCGCCGAGATGGCGGAGCGTGCTCGCGAAGTTGGCGATCAGCGGCCGCAGCAGCCGGTAGAGCACGTCGGCGCGGTCGTTGGCGCTGAGGCCGTGGTGCGAGCGGCTGAACAGGCTGCAGCCCGTCATCTCCTCGATGCGGTGGAGCTGCACGGTGAGCGCGGGCTGCACGATCGACAGGCGCTGCGCTGCGCGACCGACATTGCCTTCCTCGTAGAGGGCGAGGAAGGAGCGACAGTATTTCAGCGGCAGCATGTCGGGCGATTGAGCGCGCGGCGGCCGGGTCGTGGGGGATGCGAGCCGCCGGCGCAGCAGCTCTTCCAGTTGCTGTCGCAGGAAGCGGGCGATCTCGGGATGCTCGAGGCCCGAAACGCGGATCGCGGGATCGAAGGGCGTGCTTTCGAGCAGGACGCCGTGGAACGGCCCGTCGGGCCGGCCGTCGAGCAGCGACGGATTGAACAGGCTCACCGGAACGAGGGCCGCGGAGCGCGGCGACTTGGCGACGTCCGCCAGCGCTTCCGGCAGGCTCGCCTCGAAGAGCTCGAGAGAGGCATTCGCCTGTTCGCCGAGGGCCACGAGGCTCGATTGAAGTGCCGTGAGCAGGCGCGGTGCGTGCAGGCGCAGGCCGGCGAGATCGTCGAGCCGGGTCTCCGCCGCCGCGCATTTCGCGGCGCCATGGCGGATCAGGAGCCAGCGGTCGGCCACCAGGCCCGCCTCGGCGGCCCAGGGCAGGTACGAAAGACCGAGCTCGTCGGTCGGCGCGGCGCGCTGATAGTCCGGCAGCAGGCAGACGCCGGCGAGCCGGCGGCTGGTCTGGTCGACGGCCTGATCGAGCACGGTGCCGGGAAAGCCGAACGGCAGCCGGACCGGCAGGAAGCTCGGCGTCCGGGGATTGGCGCTGCGGAAATAGTCGGCGCAGAAGGCGGCCTGCAGGTAGATCGCGCGCAGCATGCCGTAGGCCTCGAGGCCCGCGTCGGTGACGATCTGGCCGGCCTGGTGACGGCGGAAATGATGCGGACCGATCTCGTCGGCGATTTGCTTGGCGTGCGCGCTCACCGTCGAGCGGCCGACGGCCATGCGCTCGGCCGCGCGGGCGACCCCGCCTTCCTCGACGAGCGTCAGGAATGTCTCGATCTGCCCGAGGGTGATCACCGATCGAGGATATTCCGGTTCACCCTGAAAGGGGAACGTGGGGTCCATGCGGAACCCCCTGCAAAATCGCGGCCAAGCGGAGGCGCCGCCTCGCTAGCCTTCGGGGTTTTGTCGCGGATCGAGTAGGTCGCGCAGCCCGTCGCCCAACATGTTGACGGCGAGCAGGGTTACGAACAGGAACCCTGCAGGAAAGAAGATCAGGGTCGGGCGGATCTGCCACAACGCCCGGGCGTCGGCGAGGATATTGCCCCAGCTCGGCGTGCTGGGCGGCGTGCCGGCGCCGATGAACGACAGAGCCGCCTCCAGGATCATCGCCGTCGCCCAGATGAAGGTCGCCTGGACCGTGAGCGGCGGCACGATGCCGGGCAGAAGATGGCGGATCATGAGCATGACGCGGCCGGTGCCGGCGGAGATCGCGGCCTCGACATAAGGCTCCTCGCGCAGCGAGAGCACGACGCTCCTGATCAGGCGCGCCACGCGCGGAATCTCGACGATGGTGACGGCGACGATGACGTTCAGCACCGAGCCGCCCGCCACGGCCATCAGGGCGATGGCGAGCAGGATGGCGGGGATCGACATCACGCCGTCCATCACGCGCATCACGATCGCGTCGAGCCGCCGGCTGGAGGCCGAGAGCATGCCGACGGCCGTGCCGATCAACGACGCGAGAAGGGCGACCGAGATGCCGACGAACAGCGAGATGCGCGCGCCCCACAGAACGCGGGCGAAGAGGTCGCGGCCGAGCTGATCGGTGCCGAACCAGTGCGTGGCGGACGGGGCGAGCAGGCGGCTGCCCGGCGAGAGGGCACGCGGGTCGGCCGCCGCGAGCCAGGGCGAGAGCAGTGCGATGGCGATCATGGTCGCGATCAGGATGCCGCCGATCCAGAGAGCCGCATGGCGCATCAGTAGCGGATCCTGGGATCGATGAGCGTGTAGCACAGGTCGACCGCGACGTTCACCAGCACGTAGCCGGCGCTCAGGAGCAGCACCACGCCCTGGATGATCGGATAGTCGCGATGCAGGATGGCGTCGACCGTCAGCCGGCCGATGCCGGGAATGGCGAACACGTTCTCGGTGATCACCGCCGAGCCGATCAGGGTGGCGACGCCGATGCCGATCACGGTCATGACGGGCACGGCGGCGTTCTTGAGCGCATGTCGGAACAGGATGCGACGCGGCGCGACGCCCTTGGCGCGGGCGGTGCGGATATAGTCCTCCGAGAGCACCTCGAGCATCGAGGCGCGCGTCACCCGGGCGATGATCGCGGCATAGACCAGGCTCAAGGTCGTGGCGGGCAGGATCAGGTTGCGCAGCCAGGCGTCGACGCCTTGCTCCAACGGCACGAAGCCCTGCACGGGCAGCCATTTGAGCGTGGTGGCGAACAGATAGGCGAGGCCGTAGCCCGCGATGAAGGCGGGCAGCGAGAAGCCGAGGGTCGTGAAGGTCGTGAGCGCATGGTCGTAAAATCCGCCGCGCCGCGCGGCGGCCGCCACGCCGAACGGCACGCCGACCCCGACCGAGATCACCACGGCGATCAGGAGCAGCGAGAAGGTCGGCTGCAGGCGCTGGCCGATCATGTGCGTCACCGGCTCGCCGCTGAAGATCGAGGCGCCGAGATCGCCCTGCACCATGTGCCATAGCCAGTGCGCGAAGCGGGCAACGGGCGGCTCGTCTAGACCGAGCGAGGTGCGGATCTTGGCGATCTGCTCGGGTGTCGCGGTGTCGCCCGCGAGCACCTGCGCGGGATCGCCGGGCGTGAGGTAGAGCAGGCTGAAGACGACCAGGGCCACGACGCCCATCACGGGCACGGCCATGAGCAGGCGCCGAACGACATAGCCCAGCATCAGCTGCCTTCCGGACGGAAGGGCATCAGCTCTTGCCGATGTTCCAGTAGGCGGCCACCGGGCAGGGCCAGACGCCCGTCAGGTTCTTGCGGTAGGCGACCAGCGCGATCAGGGAGCCGAGCGGGATGTAGGGCAGCGTCTTGAACGCTTCCACCTGCAGGGCGATCGCGGCCTTCTTCTGATCGGCCTCGTTCGTGGCGTTGGTCCACTGGTCGCGCAGGGACTCCATCTCGGGATCGGTCGGCCAGCCGAACCAGCCGCTGGTGCCCGCGGCGCGCAGCATCTGGTGCACGGCGGGATTGACGATGTCGGAGCCCGTCCACGAGGTGATGAAGCAGCTCCAGCCGCCCTTGTCGGTGGGCTCCTTGCTGGTGCGGCGCTGCGCCATTGTGGCGAAGTCCATGGCGACCAGTTGCACGTTCATGCCCAGTCGCTTCAGCAGATCCTCGGTGACCTGCGCCATGGCGGCGAAGGTCGGGTTCTCCATCACGCCCAGGATCACGACCTTCTCGCCGCCGTAGCCCGCCTCCTTCAGCGCGGCCTTGGCCTTGTCGAGGCTCTTCACCTTCAGCACGTCGGCGCCGTCCTCGGTGTAGTAGGGCGAATCGGCGCCGTAGTAGCTGTAGACCGGCTTCATCAGGGTCGGGTCCGACACCGCGGCCTTGAGGAAATTCTCCTGGTCGATCGCCATCGCCAGCGCCTGGCGGATCTTGGGATTGTTGAACGGCGGCTGCACGTGGTTGAGCTGCAGCATGTAGTAGGAGCCGGTGAGATTGCGCGGCGACACGATGATGTTGGGATCGGCCTTCATCACCGGCACGAGGTCGAGCGCCGGCGCGTCCCAATAGTCCTGCTCGCCGGCGACGAGGGCCGCCATCGCCGTCGAGGGATCGCTGATGAAGGCCCATTCGATGCGATCGACCGCGGGGATGCGGCCGCCGGCGATGCTGTCGACCGGCTCCTTGCGCGGGATGTAGCCGTCGAACTTGGCCCAGGCGGCCTTGGCGCCGGACACGAACTCCTCCTTGAGGAAACGGTAGGGGCCCGACCCGATCGTCTCGGTCACCTGCTTCATCGGATCCACCTTCGCCATGCGCTCGGGCATGATGAAGCATTGCGAGGAATTGCTCTTGCCCAGCGCCGCGGGCAGCAGCGGGAAGGGCTTCTTGAGCTTGATCTTGAACTTGGCGTCGTCGATCGCCTCGAAGCCGTCGACGAACTTCATCATGAGCTGCCCGAAGCCGTCACGCGCACCCCAGCGCTGGATCGAGGCGATGCAGTCGGCCGAGCGCACCGGCACGTTGTCGTGGAACTTCAGCCCTTGGCGCAGGCCCAGCACATAGGTCTTGCCGTCGTCCTCCACGGTCCAGCCCTCGGCCATCTGCGGATGCGGCACGTACTTGGAATCGACGGCGAGAAGCTGGTCGAACACCAGGAAGGCGTAGTCCTTGGTCGGCGGCGCCGTCGTCCAGATCGGGTCGAGCGAGGCGAGATTGCCGTTGTGGATGATCTTCAGCGTCTTGGTGGCGGCCAGCGTCTGGCGACCGATGAACGGCAGCGCGCTCCCCGCGAGGGAAGCGCCCTTGAGGAAATTCCGTCTCTTCATGCGATGCGCTTTCTTGGGCGGGAGTGAAGGCTGAAGGCTAGAAGGCGTCGCAAAGACCGGGCCAATAGTCGAAGCCGGACAGGCCCATAAAAATACGTGTCCGTTGTCGAGCCTGACGCCGCGCGCCAATATCCGCAGCGATGATCGCCAATGCCCGCATGTACTCCGTCACCCCGCCCGTCGCGGGCCTGTGGCGCAGCCTGCTCGGCGCGATTCTGTCGGAGACGGGCGTCGCCATCGAGATCGTGGATCACGCGCCGCCGGCCCCCATCTCCGAGCTCTGGCGGCGGCCCGACAAGGCGGCGGTCTTCATGTGCGGCCTGCCCTACAGCCTCTCGATGCCGCGGCCCGAGCTGGTCGTGGCGCCCATACCGTCACCCGCCGCCTACGCCGGCCGCGCCTGCTACTGGAGCGACGTGGTCGTTCGGGCCGATAGTTCCTTTCAGACGATCGAGCAGACCTTCGGCCGCCGCCTCGCCCTGACGACCCCTGAGTCCCAGTCGGGCTATGCGGCGCTGCTGCACGACCTGATGCCGCATGCCGCCACGACGCCGCTCTATCGCGAGATCATCGAGCCGCGCTTCACGCCGATGGGCAACCTGACGGCGGTGATCGAGGGCAAGGCCGAGGTGGCGCCGATCGATTCCTACGCCTTCTCGCTGATGTCCAGGCACGTGCCGGAGCTGACGAAGCAGGTCAGGACGGTCCTGCGTACCGAGCCGACGGCGATCCCTCTGCTGGTATCGTCGGGTCCCGCGCCCGCCGCGGTGACGGATGCTTTCCTCACGGCGCGTGAGAAGGCGCCGGTCGCGGCGCTGATGGACCAGCTCCTGCTCGACCGCTTTGCCCGGCCCGACCACGCGGCCTATGATGACTTGAAGAAGAGGTTTCTCGTCACGCAAGCATTCTGGCGGCAGCACGCCTTGGCGAAGACGGCCCATCCGATGTTTGCGGCGGAGTTTCACGGGGTGTCAGGGGGATCATCATGAGGAAGAGTGTTATTGCGGCGGCATTGGCCGCCGGCCTGCTGTCCGCAGCAAGCGCCTCGGCGCAGATCAAGATCGGCTTCCACGCGCCGCAATCGGGACCGGCGGCGGCCGACGGCAAGTCCTCGACCATCGGCGCCGAGATCGCGCGCGACTGGATCAACGAAAAGGGCGGCGTGCTCGGCCAGAAGATCGAGCTGGTGATCTACGACGACCAGAACAAGCCCGACCAGGCGGTGCCGATCGCCAACAAGCTGATCGGCGAGGACAAGGTCAAGGTCGCCGTCTCGGGCAGCTACTCCGCGCCGACACGCGCGGCGGCGGCGGTCTTCCAGACGGCCCACATCCCGTACTTCTCGGCGTACGGCGTTCATCCCGACATCACCTCGGGCGGCAACTGGGCCTTTCGCGGCGTGACGCTCGGACCGCCGCAGGGCAAGGGCGCGGCGAAGTTCATCGCCGACAAGTTCGGCAAGGTGAAGGTCACCATGCTGACCATGAACAACGATTTCGGCCAGTCGATCGCCGACGGCTTCAAGGAGGAGGCGCCGAAGCTCGGCCTCACCATCACCAAGGAATACACGTTCGGCCTGGGCGAGCGGCAGTTCGGCCCGATCGTCGCGTCGGTGAAGAACGACGATCCCGGCGTGATCTACGCCATCGGCTATTACTTCGTGGGCGGCCCGCTGGTGGCGCAGCTGCGGGCGGGCGGCCTCAAGCAGCCGATCGTGGGCGCCCAGGCATTCGATTCGATGAAGCTGATGGAGATCGCCAAGGATGCGGCCGAGGGCGTGTTCGTCGTGGGCGGCATGGACCGCACGCGGACCACGCCGCCCGACATGCAGCCCTTCCAGGCCGAGTTCAAGAAGCGCGCCGGCTACGGCGTGGAGGCGGTCGCGGCCAATTGCTACTCCTCGGTGATGCTGATCGCCGACGCCATCAAGCGCGCGGGCAGCACGGAACCGGCCAAGATCCGCGACGCGATCGCGGCGACCAAAAACTTCCCGATGCTGACCGGCAAGCTCGGCTACTTCAACTCGATCGGCGAGATCTACATGCCGCTCGAGGTGACGGTGGTGAAGGGCGGCAACTTCGTCGGGGCTGCCGTCATCGACGACCAGTCGATCCTCGCGCCGCCGAAGTAAGCGCGCGCCTGCCGCCGTAGGCCGTCGATGCTCTTCGTCGAGCTGATCGTCAAAGGGCTGGTCTACGGCTGCATGTACGCGATGATGGCCGTGGGCCTGACCCTGGTCTACGGCCTGCTGCGTATCCTCCACATCGCCCATGCCGGCGTCTTCGCGCTGGGCGCCTACATGACGGTCACGGTCGCGAACGCGACCGGCAGCCTGGCGCTGGGCTTCGTGGTCGCGATCGCGGTGAGCGCCGTCGCGGGCGTTGCGATCTATCGCCTGGCCTACCAGCCGATCCTGCACCATGCGGCGTTCGTGCCCATGGTCGTCTCGATCGGTCTGTTCATCGTGATGCAGGAGGCCTTCCGGCT
>DATJWN010000154.1:0-6304 GCA_035501235.1 Reyranella sp. | reverse complement strand
GGCGCTCTCGGCCGATTCCTGAATCGCGCGGCGCTCGACGGCCGTCGAGCCCGACGGCACGCAGACCACGATCTGCGGATGGGCGAACGAACGGCGGTTGTGAACCTTGGAGATGAAGTGCTTGATCATCGCCTCGGCGACCTCGAAGTCGGCGATGACGCCGTCGCGCAGCGGACGGATGGCCTGGATGTTGCCGGGCGTGCGGCCGAGCATCTGCTTCGCCTCTTCGCCGACGGCCAGGACCTGGCGCTTGCCGCTCTGGCTGGTCAGCGCCACGACCGACGGCTCGTTCAGGACGATTCCCCGCCCCTTCACATAGACCAGCGTGTTGGCCGTCCCGAGGTCGATGCCCATGTCGGCCGAAAAAAGCCCGATCAAACGCGATAGCATTCGCTAAGTCTCTGTTTTTGTTGGGTATATTCCCGCTCAGACCCCGGCCCAGAACACGATGCCGAAGTGCGGCCCGGGTTTAGACCGGCCCGAAGGGGGCCGCAAGGCGATTCAAGGGATTGGCGGGGTCTCAGTCGAACACCACAACGCCGCGCGCCACCTCGCCCGCCATCATGCGCTGGAAGCCCTCGTTGATGTCGTCGAGCTTGTACGTCCGGCTGATCAACCCGTCGATGTTGAGCTTCTTGTTCATGTAGTGGTCGACCAGCACGGGGAAATCGAGGTCTGGCCGCACCGAGCCGTAGAACGTGCCGCTCACCTTCTTCTCGGTGAACACCATCATGAAGGGCGAGTACTGCGCCTTCACGCTCGCGGCGGAAATGCCGACCGCGACCGAGTGCCCGCCCGGCGCCAGCGCATCGAAGGCAAGCGCCTGCGTCTTGTCGATCGACACCGTGTCGAAGGCATAGTCGACGCCCAGGCCGCCCGACATCTCCTTCACCTTCTTCAAGGGATCGTTGTCGGTCGCCGTGTTGATCGTGTGCGTCGCGCCGAAGGTCTTCGCCATCTCGAGCTTGTTGTCGCGCACGTCGGCCGCGATGATCTTGCCCGCACCCGAGATCATCGCGCCCTGCACCGCGTTCAAGCCGACACCGCCGCAGCCGATCACCAGCACCGTGGAGCCCGCCTCGATCTTGGCGTGGCGCGTCACCGCGCCGACGCCGGTCGCGACGCAGCAGCCGACCAGCGCGGCCTGCGGCCACGGCATGTCCTTGCGGATCGGCACGACCATCTCCTCCGGCACCACGACCTCCTCGGCGAAAGTGCCGATGCGCGCCATCTGATTGACGCCCTGGCCCTTGTGCTTGATGCGCAGGGTGCCGTCATAGAGCGCGCCGGGCGGCGAGGAGGCGCGGCCGATGCAGAGCACCGTGCGGCCCTGCGTGCAGTAGCGGCAGCGCCCGCAATGCGGCCGGAAGGAAAAGATCACGTGATCGCCCGGCTTCACCGTCGTGACGCCCGGCCCGACCTCGGCGATCTCCCCCGCGGCCTCGTGGCCCGGCACGATCGGCATGGGAGACGGCCAGTCGCCGTTCATGACGTGCCAGTCGCTCTGGCACACGCCGGCCGCCTTCATCTTCACGCGCACCTCGTTCGCCTTGGGCGGATCGAGCTCGCAGTCGACGACCTGCAGGGGCTCGTTGGGCTTGAAGAGAATGGCGGCCTTCATGGTTTCCTCCCGGAGAGGACGCGATTGTGGCACAGGAGCGCGCCCGCCGCGATCAGGCCTTGCGCCGGGCCCGCCCCACGTTGCGCTGCCCCACGTTGCGCTGAACATTGCGCGCCGTGCGATCGAGCAACGCCATCATCGCGGCATGGGCGCCTTCGGCGTCGCGGCGACGGATCGCCTCGAGGATGTCGCGATGGAGCGGCAGCGACGCGCCCGGCGCGCCGGCATGCCGCGAGGCGATGCGCACGAAGATGCCCAGCGCGGCTTCCGTCAGAGCGCCGAAAGCGGCCATGAAGTCGTTGCCCGTCGCCGAGAGGATCGCCTTGTGGAAGCGCCGGTCGGGATCGGCATAGAGCGCGGCGTCGTCCGCGGCCCGCTCCATCTCGGCATAGGCGTCCTCGATCGCCTTCAGTGTCTTGCGCGTGTGAGCGCGCGCCGCCATCGCCGCCGCCGCGGGCTCGACGATGGCCCGCACATGCATGAGATCGGCGACGAATTTCGGCTCGGCCCGGCCGTTGCCCAGCCGCCAGGCGAGCACGTCGGCATCGAGCATCTGCCAGGCCTCGCGCGGGCGGGCGCGCGTGCCCGTCCGCTTCCGCGACGCGATCAGTCCCTTGGCCGACAACAGCTTCAGCGCTTCCCGCACGACCGTGCGCGACGCACCATAGCGGCGGCCGAGCTCGATCTCGCCCGGCATCAGCCCGTCGGGGCCGTAGCGGCCGGCGACGATGGCGGAGCCGATTTCGCGGGCGATGCGCGTGGCGCCGCCGATGCGGGTTCGTTTTGCGGGCGTTGACATGAAAGCGAAGTCGCCGGACGATATGTCAGACATAATAAACAACCAAGCTTCTGGGAGGAAGCCGATGACCATTCTTCGTCGCCGCACGATTCTGGGCGGGGCCCTTGCCGGCCTCGCCGCGCCCGCCGTCCATGCCCAGAGCGGGGGCAAGCCCTACAACGGCACGACGATCAACGCCTCGTGCTTCCAGACGACCTATTACGAGTACCTGAAGAACTACTTCCCGCAGTTCGAGGAGAAGACCGGCATCAAGGTGAACTTCACCATGCAGGCCTTCCCCGTCTACAACCAGCGCACCGACCTCGAGCTCGCGACCAAGGGCTCGGCGATGGACGTGTGCAACGTCACCTTCATCTATTCCGGCCGCTGGATCGGCGCCGGCTGGATGACGCCGCTCGACACCTTCTTCAAGGACCCCAAGTACACGCCGGCCGACTGGGACGCCGACGATTTCGTCGCGGGCGCCCAATCGGCGATGAAGAACGCCAAGGGCGAGACCTTCGCCTTCACGCACGAGGCGGGCGCGATGCTGAACATCATCTCGCGCTACGACCTGGTCGAGAAGGCGGGGCTGAAGGCGCCGGAGACCTTCGACGACCTGATCAAGGTGTGCGACGCGGTTGACGGCAAGGACGGCGTGAAGGCCTTCGTCGCCGACAAGCTCCATCACTGGAACTGGATTCCCTACCTGATGGGGATGGGCGGCAGCGTGTTCAAGGCGCCGCCGGAGAACCTGACGCCCACCTTCGCCTCGCCCGAAGGCATCGCCGCGGCCGACTGGTACGCCAACCTGCTCGCCAAGTACGGGCCCGACGGCCAGCTTTCCTATTCCGACGACCAGGCGATGCGCGCCCAGATGTCGGGCCGCGCCAACATGCGGACGCAGGCCATCACCTGGGGCGTGCCGCTGGTGAAGGATCCCGACAGCAAGGTCGCCAAGACGACGCGCTTCGCGCTGATGCCGGGCGGGCCGAAGGGCAATTTCCCCGGCTCCAACAGCCACGGTCTCGGCATTCCCGCCGGCTCCAAGAAGAAGGAAGCGGCCTGGGAGTTCATCAAGTGGGCCTTCTCCAAGGAGACGATCAACATGATCGTGGAGAAGCACGGCTATCCCAGCGTGTGCCGCACGTCGGTCATCAAGTCGCCCAAGTTCAAGGAGGTGCTGACGCTCAACGGCCAGGACGTGGCGTCGCTCTACCTCGAGGTGCTGCAGCTCGGCGGCAAGAGCGGCTACATGAAGTACCGCACCGTGCCCGTGTTCCCGCAGGTCGGCGACAAGATCAACCGCGCCATCGACAAGATCGCCACCAAGCAGCAGCCGGCCGCCGAGGCCATCAAGCAGGCGCAGGCCGAAGCCGTGCAGGACCTGCACAAGGCCGGGATGAAGATTGATCTCTGAGCGTCAGCGGCGTTTCTTCGTCTGGTGCGTCGCGCCATCGCTGGCGGTGCTGGCGATCGTGACGCTGTTGCCGTCGCTCTATCTCCTCGCCACCAGCTTCACGCCGCTCAACCTCACCATGCCCGACACGGCATGGAACTTCTCCGACCCGCTGGTGAGCTACGGCCAGCTCCTGTCGGACGACCGGCTCGCCAACTCGATCTGGGTGCAGATCAAGCTCTCCTTCTGGACGGTGCTGCTGCAGCTTGCGATCGGCGTGGCGCTGGCGCTGCTGCTGAACGTGAAGTCGCGCCTGCTCGAGGCGCTGCGCACGGTGTTCCTGATCCCCATGGTGCTGCCGCCGATCGTGGTCGCCATCATCTGGAAGGTGATCTACACGCCCGACATAAGCCCCATGTACGGCCTGTTCCGCACCTTCGGCTGGAAGGTGCCGGCGCTGATCACCGATCCGCACTGGGCGCTGACCTCGATCATCATCGCCGACACCTGGGAATGGTTCCCCTTCACCATGCTGATGGTGCTGGCGGCTTTGCAGATGCTGCCGCAGGAGCTGCTCGATGCCGCCAAGGTCGACGGCGCCTCGCCCTGGCAGGTGACGCGGCACATCACGCTGCCGTTCATCCAGGGCGTGCTGCTGGTGGCCGGGCTCTTCCGGCTGATCGATTCGATCAAGGCGTTCCCGCTGATCTACATCCTGACCGACGGCGGGCCGGGCAACCTCACGGAGGTCACGAACTACTATTCGTTCCAGCAGGCGTTCAATTTCTCCTATTTGGGCTTCTCGAGCGCCATCACCGTGGTGCTGCTGGCCGCGACCATCGTGCTGAGCTGGATCATCATTCGCGCCGTCGGGTGGGGCGTCCGTGTCGACTAGACGGTCCGAACGCCTCTTCATGAACGGCCTCGCGATCGCGCTGACGCTGCTGGCCCTGTCGCCGTTCCTGTGGCTGGTCGTGATGTCGTTCAAGACCAACGCCGAGATCTTCCGCTGGCCGCCGCGCCTGCTTTTCCCCGCGACGCTCGACAACTACGCCGCGCTCTGGACCACCGAGTTCCGCACTTCCTTCGCACACAGCCTGATCGTGAGCGTCGCCTCGACGGTGATCTCGCTGGTGATCGGCGTGCCGGCGGCCTACGCCCTGTCGCGCTGGACCACGCGGGCGGGCGGCACGATCACGCTCTGGATTCTCGCCAGCCGCATGGCGCCGCCGATCGCCTTCACCATCCCCTACTTCCTGGCCTACCGGTATCTCGAGCTGCTCGACACGCTGACCGGACTGGTCGTGATCTACCTGACGTTCAACCTGTCGCTGGTGATCTGGATGATGCGGCCCTTCTACGACCAGCTGCCGCGCTCGCTCGAGGAGGCCGCCTGGATCGACGGCGCGACCACGTGGCAGGGCTTCACCAAGATCATCCTGCCGCTCTCGGGCCCCGGCCTCGCGGCGACGGCCATCCTCTGCTTCCTGTTCGCCTGGAACGATTTCTTCTTCGCCCTGATCCTGACCCGCACCGAGGCCATGACCGCGCCGGTCGCCGTGGTGAACTTCATGAACTACGAGGGCTGGGAATGGGGCCGCATCGCGGCCGGCGGCACGATGATCATGCTGCCCGTGCTGGTCTTCTCCTTTATCGTCCGGCGCTATCTCGTGAGCGGCCTGACCGGAGGGGCCGTCAAGGGTTGAGGGGCAAGGGATGACCAAGGTTCTTCTCATCACAGGCGGTGCGAGCGGCATCGGTGCCGAGACGGCACGGCGCGCCGTCAGCCGCGGCTACAAGAACATCGCCATCAACTACCGCTCGCGTGACGCAATGGCCAAGAAGGTCGTGGCCGATATCGAGGCGCAGGGCGGCAAGGCCATCGCCATCGCGGGCGACATGGCGAGCGAAGCCGATATCGTGCGGATGTTCCGCGAAACCGATCGCGCCTTTGGGCCGGTCACGCATCTCTTGAACAGCGCCGGCATCGGCGCCCGCAGCCGCGTCGACGAATACGATGCCAAGGTCCTGAGCCAGGTCTTCGCGGTCAACGTGGTCGGCCTGATGCTGTGCTGCCGAGAAGCGACCAAGCGCATGTCGACCGGGAACGGCGGCAAGGGCGGCGTGATCGTGAACGTCTCTTCGCTCGCCGCGACGCTCGGTGGCCGGCCGGGCTCCTCGGCCTATGCTGCGACCAAGGGCGCCGTCGATTCCTTCACCAAGGGCTTCGCCACCGAAGTGGCGGCCGAGGGCATCCGCGTGAACTCGCTCCGGCCCGGCATGGTGCTGACCGAGATGACGGAAGGCCGTCTCAAGGAAGAAGCCTTCCGCAAGAGCATCGAAGCCTCGATCCCGATGGGCCGCGTCGGCGAAGCGCATGAAATCGCCGAGGCGGCGCTGTGGCTCCTGTCCGACCAGTCCTCGTTCATCACCGGCGCGATGATCGATGCGACCGGTGGCGGGTATCGAGTCTAATGGGACCGCGGAGCTCCAGCTCCGCTCAGAT
>DATJWN010000153.1:0-29483 GCA_035501235.1 Reyranella sp. | reverse complement strand
GTGACGGATCGCGCGTCGGCGGATATAGGGCTCGCAAATCGACGACATCGGAATGGCGGATTGCACGCGCGTCTGCATGCCGGCCTGCTCAAGCACGTTCTGCATCGCGAGCGCGTTCAACACGGTGGCGAGCATGCCCATGTAGTCGCCGCTCGCGCGGTCCATGCCGGAAGCCGCCGCCGAGACGCCACGGAAGATGTTGCCGCCGCCGATCACCAGGCAGACCTGCACACCCATCTCGACGACCGTCTTGATCTCCTGGGCGACCATGCCGACCATTTTGGGGTCGAGCCCGTATTCGCGCTCGCCCATAAGTCCCTCGCCCGAGAGCTTCAGCAGAACGCGGCGAAAGCGCGGAGCGGGCGGCATCTGTCTTCCCCGGAAGCCTTTCCTTGGGCGCGCGAGCACCCTACCCGCGCGCCGGTCCGATTTACATACTACTTCTTGAGCTGTGCAGCCACCTCAGCCGCAAAATCTTCGGATTTCTTCTCGATGCCCTCGCCCAGGGCGAAGCGCAAATAGCCCGCGATCCGGACCGGCGCGCCGACCTGCTTGGCGGCATCGTCGACGACCTTCGAGACCTTGGTCTTGCCGTCCATCACGAAGGCCTGCTCGAGCAGGACGACTTCCTGGTGGAACTTGCGGATGCCGCCCTCGACCATCTTGGCGATGATGTCGGCCGGCTTGCCGCTCTGGCCGGCCTTCTCGGCCAGCACCGCGCGCTCGCGCTCGATGGCGGCCTGGTCGAGGTCCGCAACCGTCAGCGACTGCGGGTTGGCGGCGGCCACATGCATGGCGAGCTGCTTGGCGAGCGGCGCCAGCTTGGCCTTGTCGCCCGTCGATTCGAGCGCCACCAGCACGCCGATCTTGCCGAGATCCGGCGCCACCGAGTTGTGCGTGTAGGCCACGACCACGCCGTCGGAGACCGCGAGCGACGCCGCGCGGCGCAGCGACATGTTCTCGCCGATGGTCGCGATCAGGTTGGTGAGCTCGCCCTGAACGTCGCGGCCGGTGCCGGGGAACGGCGCGGCGGCGATCTTGGCCATGTCGCCCGCGTTATCGAGCGCGATCCTGGTGGTGTTGGCGACGAACTTCTGGAACTGGTCGTTGCGGCCCACGAAGTCGGTCTCGGCATTGACCTCGAGCACGGCGCCCTTGCTGCCCGAGGCGGCGACGCCCACGAGCCCTTCGGCGGCGACGCGGCCCGCCTTCTTGGCGGCGGCCGACAGGCCCTTGGTGCGCAGCCAGTCGACGGCCTTCTCGAGGTCGCCCTGGACCTCGCCCAGCGCCTTCTTGCAATCCATCATGCCTGCGCCGGTCTTCTCGCGCAGTTCCTTGACGAGCGATGCTGTGATCTCAGCCATGCGTAGCTCCATTCCGGGAAAGGAAGGGCCGGTCTTTCGACCGGCCCCGTTGTTCGTTCATCGAAGGGCCGGTTACTCGGCCGGCGATGCCTCGGCGGCCTCGCCTTCGGAAGCGGGGACTTCCTCGGCCGGCGGCTCGGAGAGCTCGCCCACATCGCCGCCGGACGCCGCGATCTCGGCACGGATGCCGTCGAGCACGGCGCCGGACACCAGCTCGCAATAGAGCGACACGGCGCGGATGGCGTCGTCGTTGCCCGGGATCGGAAAGTCGATGCCGTCGGGATCGGAGTTGCTGTCGAGCACCGCCGCGATCGGGATGCCGCGCTTGCGGGCTTCCTGCACCGCGATGGCTTCCTTGTTGGTGTCGATGATGAACAGCATGTCCGGCGTGCCGCCCATCTCCTTGATGCCGCCCAGCGACCGCTCGAGCTTGTCACGCTCGCGCGTGAGATCGAGCTGCTCCTTCTTGGTGAGGCCGATCACGTCGCCCTTCAGCCGCTCGTCGAGCTCGCGCAGGCGCTTGATCGAGGCAGAGATGGTCTGCCAGTTGGTGATCATGCCGCCCAGCCACCGGTGGTTCACGTAATACTGGCCGCAGCGCTTGGCCGCGTCAGCGACGCGCTCGGCCGCGGCGGCCTTGGTGCCGACGAACAGCACGCGGCCGCCGTTGGACACAACCTGACGCACCTGCAGCAGCGCCTGCTCCAGCAGCGGCACGGTCTTGGTGAGATCGATAATGTGGACCCCGTTGCGCACCCCGAACAGGTACGGCTTCATCTTGGGGTTCCAGCGCCTTGTGTGGTGACCGAAATGGACACCCGCTTCCAGCAACTGACGCATCGTAAAAGTCGGCATAGCCATGCCGTGTTCTCCTTTTCCGGTTGAGCCTCCGCGGGCGTCGTCCCCCCAAGCTCATGAAGCCCTGGGGAACACCGGAGCGAGCGGCGGGATGTCTCCCCGTCGACCGCAAACCCGCGTGCGAAGTGGGCGCGGTTCTAAGGGGTTAGCGTTCGAATTGCAAGCTTGCCCCGCTGCTTTACTTTCCAAGAAGAGGCAGGCCTCGACCCACTATATGTGGTAGTAGAAGCCCAGAATTACTGTATTGGGTATCGAATATAACGGGGCATTTGTGGCAACAATATTGACCTTTTCGCTTCCTTTGGCGCACGCGGATAATACAGGCCCCACGCTCGATCCTGCATTCTGATTAATGGACGCGCTAGGTCGCCAGAGCGGCCTCGATCTCTCCGGCGAGCTTCAGCAAGGACAGAGGAGCGCTCCCCTCGGCCTTGTTGTTGGCGGTGATCCAGACCTTGCGGCCGGCCTTGAACGCCGCCGCCGCCATGCGCGCCAAGGAGCGGCGGGTCTCGGGATCCTCGTCGACCAGCTTGTCGAACGGCTCGTAGCGCTGCTTGGCGGCCTGGTAGAGGAAACCGCGATGCAGGTTCCAGCGCACGACGAGGTCGCCCGGCGTGTCACCGTCCAGCACCTTGAGCGCCGTCTCCTGCCGTTCGACCTCGGGCATGCGGTCGTGCAGGCCGACGCAGTAGCGCACGCCGGCCGCCGCCAGCATGCGCATCAGGCGCGGCGTCAGCAGCTCGGCATTGCGTACCTCGAGCGCATAGAGCGGCCGATGCTTGCCGAGCTCCCGGGGCAGTGCCGCGAAGAAGGCCGCCAGGCGCTCGATCAAGACAGGCGCCTCCTCGACGAGGCCGCGCGGCAAGGGCGAGACCTGGAAGACGAGCGGCCCCGCCTTCGCGCCGAGCCCGTCGAGGCACGGCACGACGAACTCGCGCGCCGCGATCGCGGGATCGAGGAAGTGCGGATTGGGCACCCTCCCCCGCCCCTCTTCGTCGCGCATCACCGCATCGCAGACGAGCGCCGGCGCCTTCACCACGAAGCTGAAGGAATCCGGCACCTGGGCGGCGTAGCGCGCATATTCGACCGTCGTGATCGGCGCGTAGAAGGTGCGATCGAGACTGACCGTGCGCAGCAGCGGGATCTCGGCATAGGCCGCGAGGCCCTTCTTGCTGAGCGCCGTCTGCGGATGCACGCCCTCATAGACGAGCCCCCGCCAGCCGGGGAAGAACCACGATGAGGTGCCGAGACGGATCTCGGCCGGCAGCGACGGCGCTTCGAGGAGCGGCGAGTCCCAGGCGGGGCGGACCTCGCCGGGCGCGGGCTTCTGGCGCCTGGGCGCGCCGGGCTGTTCGAACAGGCCCGGCTGGTGGCTCAAATCTCCTCCACCTGTGCGATGCCGGGCAGGCTGCCGATGGCGTCTCGCAGGCCGCCGGCGATCGAATAGGTCCCGGGCAGCGTGACTTCGGCCGTCGAGTCGTCAGGCATGGGCACGACCAGCGTGACTCGTCCGCGGCCCTTCTTGCCTTCGAGATGCTTGCGCAGTGCTTCCAGCGCCACGGGATCGGAGATCACGATACGCAAGCCGGCGGCCGCGTTGGCGACGGCGTCCTCCAGCTTCTCCACGGTCTGGGCCATCAGCTTCACCTGCTCGCCGTCGAGCCGGCCATCGACCGAGATCAGGATCGCCTGCCCCGCTTCGAGCAACGGCCGCTTGCTGCTCAGCACCTCGCTGAAGACCATCATCTCGAAGGTGCCGGATTGATCGGAGCACTGCACGAAGGCGAAGCGATTGCCCTTGGCCGAGGTGCGCTCCATGCGATCGATGACCGTGCCCGCGAGCTTGATGCGGCCCGGCATGCCCCGTTGCAGCAGTGCCGGCAGGTCGGCCGCGCGCGTGACGCCCAGCCGTTGCAGGCTGCGCTCGTAGGCCGCCAGGGGATGCGAGGAGAGATAGAAGCCGATCGCGGAGAACTCGTGCTGCAACCGCTCCATCGGCGCCCAGTCCGGCACCTTGGGCAAAGGCGGCCGGCGCTGCGCGGTGTCGTCGCCGAACAGGCCACCCTGGTTGCTGCCACGGGATTCGTGCGTGGCCTGCGAATGCTTGAGCAGCGCTTCCACCGCGCCGAAGGTCTGGGCGCGATTCTTGTTCAGCGTGTCGAAAGCACCCGCCTTCACCAGGCTTTCGACCAACCGTTTGTTCAGCACGCGCTGGTCCAGCCTCTCGGCGAAATCGAACAGGTCCTTGAACGGGCCGTTCTCCGTCCTCTCGGCGGCAAGCCGCGACATCGCCTCGCGGCCGACGCCCTTGATGGCGGCGAGCGCATAGCGGATGGCCTTCTTGCCGTCGGGCGTCGTCTCGACGGTGAACTCCGCCGACGACTTCGTGACGTCGGGCGGCAGCAGCTGAACGCCGATCTTGTCGAGGTCGCGGCGATAGCCGTTCAGCTTCTCGACGTTGCCCATGTCGAGGGTCATGGTCGCCGCGAAGAACTCGACCGGATGGTTCGCCTTCAGATAGGCGGTCTGGTAGCAGACCAACGCATAGGCCGCGGCGTGGCTCTTGTTGAAGCCGTAGCCCGCGAACTTGTCGACCTGGTCGAAGATCGACGAGGCCTTGTCCTTCTTCACGCCGTTCTTCTCGGCGCCGGCGATGAAGGCGGCGCGCTGGGCATCCATCTCGGCCTGGATCTTCTTGCCCATGGCGCGGCGCAAGAGGTCGGCGCCGCCCAACGAATATCCGCTCAGCACCTGGGCGATCTGCATGACCTGCTCCTGGTAGATCATGATGCCGTGGGTCTCCTTCAGGATCCCCTCGAGCATCGGATGCAGGTAGTCCGGCTCCTCTTCCTTGTGCTTGCGCTTGATGTAGCTCGGGATGTTCTCCATCGGACCCGGGCGGTAGAGCGCCACCACGGCGATGATGTCCTCGAAGCGGTCGGGCTTCATCTTGCGCAGGACGTCGCGCATGCCGTTGCCTTCGAGCTGGAACACCCCCGATCCGTCGCCCCGCGCCAGAAGCTCGAAGCTCTTCTTGTCGTCGAGCGGCAGCTTGGCGACGTCGATCTTGTCGCGGCCGATCAGGTCGCAGGCCTTCTCGATCACCGTCAGCGTCTTGAGGCCGAGGAAGTCGAACTTCACCAGACCCGCCGGCTCGACCCACTTCATGTTGAACTGGGTGGCGGGCAGCGACTCCTTGTTGTCGGTATCGCGGAAGAGCGGCACCAGCTCGTGCAGCGGGCGGTCGCCGATCACCACGCCGGCGGCATGCGTGGAGGCGTTGCGGTAGAGGCCTTCGAGCTGCAGCGCGAGATCGATCAGGCGCTTGATCTCGTCGTCCGAATTGTACTGGTCCTTCAGGAGCTGCTCGGTCTCGAGCGCCTGCGCCAAGGTCACCGGCTTGGCGGGGTTGTTCGGCACCAGCTTGCAGATGCGGTCGACCTGGCCATAGGGCATGCCCAGCACGCGGCCGACGTCGCGCAGCACGGCGCGGGCCTGCAACTTGCCGAAGGTGATGATGGCGGCGACGCGATCGTGGCCGTACTCGTCGCGCACGTAGCGGATCACGCGGTCGCGCTTGTCCTGGCAGAAGTCGATATCGAAGTCCGGCATCGACACGCGCTCGGGATTGAGGAAGCGCTCGAACAGCAACCCCCAGCGCAGCGGGTCGAGATCGGTGATCTTGAGCGACCAGGCGACCAGCGAGCCCGCGCCCGAGCCGCGGCCCGGGCCCACGGGCACGCCGTTGTCCTTGGCCCACTGGATGAAGTCCGCGACGATCAGGAAGTAGCCGGCGAAGCCCATCTTCTCGATCATGTCGAGCTCGTAGGTCAGCCGCTCCTCGTACGTCTTGAAGTCGATGCTCTCGGCAAGGCGTCCGGCCACGCGCAGTTCATCGAGACCGCGCTTCGATAGATCGCGCAGCGCCTCGCCCTCGGAACGTCCCTTGAGCTTGGTGTAGCTCGGCAGGATGGGCTTGCGAGGCGCCGGCATGTAGGCGCAGCGCTTGGCCACCACCAACGTGTTGTCGCAGGCCTCCGGCAGGTCGGAGAAGACCGCGCGCATCTCGGCGGCCGACTTGAAATAGTGCTCCGAGGTCAGGCGGCGGCGGTTGGGATCGTCGATATGCGCGCCCTGCTCGATGCAGAGCAGCACATCGTGCGCCTCGTGCATCGCGGCCTTCGGGAAGTGGACGTCATTGGTCGCGAGCAGCGGCAGGCCGTTCTTGTAGGCGAGGTCGAGCAGCGGCGGCTCGACGCGCCGCTCCTCGTCCGTGCCGTGGCGCTGCACCTCGATGTACAGACGCTCGGGAAAGAGCTTCTGCAGGCGCTCCAGCGCATGCGCGGCGGCCGGCATCTGGCCCGCCGACAGCAAGCGCGCCAAGGCACTCCCCGGGCCGCCCACCATGGCCAGGAGACCGTCCGTCGAGCCCGCCAGCTCGTCGAAGGGCAGCGCCGCCAGGGAACCCGTCTTGAACTCGAGATGCGCGCGGCTCACCAGCCGCATCAGGTTGAGATAGCCCGCCTCGCTCTGCGCCAGCAGGGTCAGCCAATCCGTGCTCGGCAGCTTGCCCGTGGCGGCGATGCCGCCCTCCTCCTCCCGCCGGATCGCGATGTCGACGCCGACGATCGGCTGGATGCCCGAATTCGCGGCGTACTGCGAGAATTCGAGCGCGCCGAAGAGGTTGTTGCGGTCGGTGACGGCAACCGCCGGCATCGACTGGTCCTTGGCGAGCGCCACGACCTTGTCGACCTTGTTCGCGCCTTCGGTCAGCGAATAGGCGGAACGGACCTTGAGATGAATGAAGTCAGCGAGGGGCACGCCCCACTATGGCCCCCATATCTTGTGGAAAACGAGGCGAAGTTACGGCGTGACCACCGTCATCTTGAAGGGCCCTGCATTCGCCGCGGCGTGCGCCACCGCTTCGTTCACCTGCTCCAGCGGAAACCTGGTGACCACGAAGCCATCGAGGCTGATCTGTCCGGAGCGGACCATCTCGACCAAACGCCGGACCGCGTCGCGCTGATACATCCACTGGCCGCGCACCTCGATGCCGTAGCGCATCATCCAGGCATAAGGCAGCGACACATCCTCGCGGATGCCGCCCATCAGGACGACGCGCCCGTAGGGCCGCACGGCCAGCGCCGCCGCCCGGACCCAGCTTGCACTCGCCTCCGGCGGCAGCAGGTCGAGCACGATGTCGATCGGACCGCCCGCGGCGCGTTGCATCTGGCGACGATCCTCTTCCTCGTCGCCGGTCATCTTCACCGTCCGCACGCGCGCGCCGTAGCGACGCTCGAGGTCGGCCAGCACCTGTGCGTTGCGACCGGTGGCGACGATGCGCGCTGCTCCCATCGCCATGCCGGCCATCACGCCGCCGCTGCCGAACGCGCCGGTGGCGCCGTTGACCAGCAGGGTCTCGCCGGCCAGCAACCGGCCCGCCAACAGCCCGCCATAGGGCACGAGCAGCTTGCCCAATGCCAGCCACGGGCCGGCGTCTTCGGCATCGATGTCGCCGATCGGCACGGCGTTCTCGGTCGGCACGCGCACCTGCTCGGCGAAGGCGCCATCATGGTAGTAGCGCTGCAGGCCGAGTGCCGCCACGCTGCCGGCCGTCAGCCCCTGCAGGATGATGTCGGGCGCCACGGCATCGTCACGGCCCCGCACGGTCGGGTCGATGAACACCCAATCGCCGACCGCGAGCCGCGTCGCATCCGGCCCGATCGCCCGTACGCGGCCAATGCCGCCGGAGCCCGGCACGATCGGCAGTTCCAGCAGGTACTGCCGCTTGCCGCTGAACACGTCGCGGGCATAGGCGAGCACGCCGGCGGCCACGACATCGACGATCACCTCTCCGGTGCCCAACACCGGATCGGCCACGGTCTCGACGGCGAGCGGCGTGTCGAGCGCCTTCAGGACGGCTGCTTTCATGGGGCACCTCGTTTTCGGGATGGCCCATTCTACCGGTCCGGCCTAAAGTCATTCAGACCTGGTATTATCCTGGGAGTGATAGACCTATGGACGCGCGGCGCAGCGAACTCGGCGATTTCCTCCGTTCCCGGCGGCAGCGGCTGCGGCCCGAAACCGTCGGCCTGCCGGCGACACGGCGGCGGCGCACGCCCGGCTTGCGCCGCGAGGAGGTCGCCGAACTGGCCGGCATCGGCGTCGACTGGTACGTGCGGCTGGAACAGGGGCGCGACGTCAACCCATCCCTGATGACGATCGACGCCCTCGCCCGCGCGCTGAAGCTCGGCAAGAGCGAGCACAGCCATCTTCGCACGCTCGCCAAGCACGGCGATCGGCGTGCCTTCGCACCGGAAGTCGTGCCGGAGGCGATCCGGCGCGTGATCGAGAGCCTGCCGCACCCGGCCTATGTCGTCGGGCGGCGCTGGGACGTGCTGGCGTGGAACAAGGCGGCCGAGGAGATCTTCGCCCTGCACCGCATGCCGGAGGGCGAGCGCAACACCCTGCTCTTCATGCTGACCAACCCGGCGACCCGCAAGCTGTTCGGCGACGGTTGGGCCGACGAGGCGCGGCGCATGGTGGCGCAGTTCCGCAAGACGCATGACCTGTGGGCCGGCGACCCGGCCTTCGTCGATCTGCTCGAGCGGCTGCGCAAGGGCAGCGCGGAGTTCGCCGGCTGGTGGAAGGCGCACGACATCCGCGATGCCTCGGCCGGCATCAAGAAGGTGATCCATCCGAAGAAAGGCACGCTGCGCTTCCAGCACGCCTCCTTCCAATGCAACGACGATCCGGGCTTGAAGCTGGTGATCTACACGCCGCTCTAGGATAGCACGCCGCTCTTCAGCGTCACGGTGCGGTCCATCCGGGCGGCGAGTTCGGGATTGTGCGTGGCGATCAACGCCGCCATGCCGGTCTCGCGCACGAGCGTCAGCAGCTGGCGAAACACCGTCTCCGCCGTCTGAGCGTCGAGATTGCCCGTCGGCTCGTCGGCCAGCAGCACGCGCGGCGCATTGGCAACGGCGCGCGCGATGGCGACCCTCTGCTGCTCGCCGCCTGACAGCCGGCCCGGACGATGATCGGCGCGATCCTTGAGCTGCACCATCGCCAGCAGGTCGAGCGCGCGCAGTCGGGCCTGACTGCGCGACAGACCAGCCAACATCTGCGGCAGCATCACGTTCTCCAGCGCGGAGAATTCCGGCAGCAGATGGTGATACTGGTAGACGAAGCCCAGGAATTTGCGGCGCAGCGCCGTCCGGCCGCTGTCAGGCAGGCTGCCTGCCTTCTTGCCGTCGATCACGACCTCGCCGCCGTTCGGCCGCTCCAGCAGTCCCGCGATATGGAGCAAGGTCGACTTGCCGCTGCCCGACTGGCCGACCAGGGCCACGATCTCGCCGGCCTTGAGGTCGATCGACACGCCGCGCAGCACCTCGAGGCGACGCTCGCCCTGCACGAAGGTGCGCGTGATGCCGTCCAGCGACAGCGGAAAAGAGCTACTCATGGCGTAGTCCTTCGACAGGTTCGACCCGCGCGCTGCGCCAGGCCGGATAGGCGGCGGCGGCCAATGAAAAGACGACGGCAATCGAGATCACGGCCAGCACCTCGCCCCAGTTCACCTGGGCCGGCGCCGAGGTGATGAATTCGACCTCGATCCAGCTGCCGCTGCCGCCACCGGCGAGGCGGCCGAACAGATCGGCCAACGTCTTGATGTTCGCCACGACGAGCAACCCGAGCCCGGTGCCGGCAAGCGTGCCGATCAGCCCGACGGCGGCCGCTGACATGAAGAAGGCGCGCACGATGGTGCCGGGGCTGGCGCCCATGGTGCGCAGGATGGCGATGCTGCCCCGCTTCACCCGCACCAGCATGGTGAAGCTCGCCACCACGTTCATCGCGGCCACCAGCACGATCAGGGTCAGGATGATGAACATCATCACCTTCTCGACCTGCAACGCGCCCACGAAGCGGGCATTGAGGGTCTGCCAGTCGGCGATCTTGAGATCGTCACGATGAAGCTGCTTGCGGATCGCCTCGGCGACCTGCGGCGCCTCGGCCGGATCGTCGAGATCGAGGTCGATCGAGCTCACCGTGCGGTGATCGAGATCGAGATCGTCCTGCAGCATCGTCAAAGGCAGGAAGACCAGCGCCGAATCGAACTCGTAGCGCTTGCTGAGGAAGCTCGCCAGCAGCTCGTAGTCCGAGTAGCGCGGCGCGATGGTGCCCGACTCGTTCAGGCTGTGCGTGACCAGCGTGACCTTGTCGCCCATGCGCACGTTCAGGCTGACCCGCAGCCGCTCGCCGATCACCACGCCGGGCCGCGTGCCGAAGGCGCCCAGCTCGCCCAGGACGATGTTCTTGGTCACGATCGGCAGCGACAGCAGGTCTTCCGGCCGCACGCCGCGGATCACCGCGCCGCGCGTCTGGCCGTTGACCTGGACCAGGGCCTGCCGCTCGAGCGTCGGACGCACCGCGCGGACGCCGGGGAACTGGCGCAGCGCCGCGAGCAACTCGGGCGTCGCTTCCAGCGAGCCGCCGCGGGTCGAGACGACGACATGGCCGTTCATGCCGATCAGCCGGCCGATCAACGTGTCGCGGAAGCCGCCCATGACCGAGAGCACGACGATCAGCGTCGCCACGCCCAGCGCGACGCCGATCATGGAAAAGACGGCGATGAAGGAAACGAAGCCTTCGCGCTGGCGCGTCGCGAGGTAGCGCCAGGCGAGCCAGCGTTCGACGGCCTGCGCACCCTCACTCACGGCGCAACCCTTCCACCGGATCGAGCGTGGCCGCACGGGCGGCGGGATAGAGCGAGGCGGCGAGCGAGAAGACCAGCGCCATGCCGGCGATCGCCGCGACCTCCATCCAGGTGATGTGCGAGGGCATCTCGGCCAGCAGGTAGAGCTGCTCGTCGAACAGGATCAGCCCGAACGTATGCTGCAGCCACTGGCGGATCGCCTCGATGTTGTCGGCGAAGGCGAGCCCCAGCACGACACCGATCAGCGCACCGACGCCGCCGATGGCCAGGCCGTCGATCAGGAACAGTCCGAGGATCGTGCTCCTCGTCGCGCCCATGGTGCGCAGGATCGCGATGTCGGCGGTCTTGGTGCGCACCAGCATGACGAGGCTGGAGACGATGTTGAAGGCGGCGACCAGCACGATCATGGTCAGCACGATGAACAAGACGTTGGTCTGGCCCTGGATGGTGGCGAAGAAGCCGTAGTTGGCCTGGAACCAGTCGAACACCCAGCCCTGCAGGCCGACGGCCTGCGTCACCAGCCGGCGCTCGTTGGCGAGCGAAGCGTCGTCCTTCAGGAAGATCTCGACGGTCGAGACCTTGTCGCCGAAGCCGAGAAGGCGCTGAACGTCGGCGAGCGGGGCATAGACGAAGTTGGAATCGTAGTCGTTCATGCCGGCGCAGAAGATCGCCGTCACCCGGGCCGACCCCGAGCGCGGCATGACGCCGAGCGGCGTGACCATGGACACCGGCGACACGAGCTGGAGCCGGTCGCCGACCCTGATGTTCATCAGATCGGCGAAGCGGCGGCCGACCGCCACGTTGAAATTGTCGCCGAAGCCCTTCAGCGTTCCCCAATCGATGGGCTTGTCGTCGTCGCCCTTGCAGAGCCCGCGGTAGCGGTCGCGGATCCCGGGCGGCCCGTCGATGGCCGCCGCGATCGATTGGCGGGCGCGAAGATCGTCGGGCTTCATGCCGCGCAGCAGGACGCCCCGCACGTGATCGCCCGCCACGGCGATCACCTGGCCTTCGACCGTCGGCGTCGCCGCCGTCACGCCCGGTATGGCGCGCAGGCGTGCCATGAGATCGGGCGAGGCATCGAGGCCGTCGCGATTGCCCTGAACGCCGAGCTGGCCGCTGATCGCCGCCATCTGATGCAGCATCTCGATGCGAAAGCCGTTCATGACCGCCATGACGACGATCAACGTGCCGACACCGAGCGCGATGCCGGTGAGCGAGAAGCCTGCGATGACCGAGATGAAGCCTTCCTCGCGGCGAGCCCGCAGATAGCGGAAGGCGATCAGGCGCTCGACGGCGGCAAAGGCCATGATCAGGCGGACTTTCAGCCGAACTTGGCGACGACCTGATCGAGCGGCATCTCCTCGCGCGCGCCGCTCCGCCGGTTCTTGACCTCGAGCTTGCCTGCGGCGAGGCCCTTGGGCCCCACGATCACCTGCCAGGGGATGCCGATCAGGTCCATGTCGGCGAACTTGGCGCCGGGGCGCAGATCGCGATCGTCGTGCAGGACGGCGACGCCCTTGGCCGACAGCGCATCGTAGAGCTTGGTGCAGGCGCCGTTCACGCCGGCATCGTCCGCCTTGAGGTTCACGATGGCGACATCGAAGGGAGCGACGGCCTCGGGCCAGACGATGCCGGCATCGTCGTGGCTCGCCTCGATGATGGCGCCGACCAGCCGCGACACGCCGATGCCGTAGGAGCCCATCTCGACGATCACCTGCTCGCCCTTGGGGCCGGTCACGACGGCGTTCATCGGCTTCGAATACTTGGTGCCGAAGTAGAAAATATGGCCGACCTCGATGCCGCGCGCGGCCAGCCGCTCGCCCTCGGGAATCCTCTCGAAGGCGTCCTTGTCGTGCATCTCGTCGGTCGCCGCGTAGAGCGACGTCCATTCGTTGATGATGGGCGCCAAATCCGCGTCATAGTCGATCGTGCGGCCGAGGATGTCCTTGTCGACCAGCCCCTTGTGGCAGAACACGGCGCTCTCGCCGGTGTCGGCCAGGATGATGAACTCGTGGCTGAGGTCGCCGCCGATGGGGCCGGTGTCGGCGCGCATCGGGATCGCCTTCAGGCCCATGCGCGCGAAGGTGCGCAGGTAGGCCACGAACATCTTGTTGTACGAGCGGATGGCGCCCGCCTTGTCGAGATCGAAGGAGTAATTGTCCTTCATCAGGAACTCGCGCCCGCGCATGACGCCGAAGCGCGGCCGCACCTCGTCACGGAACTTCCACTGGATGTGATAGAGGTTCTTCGGCAGGTCGCGATAGCTCTTGGCGCCGTCACGGAACAGCACCGTGATCATCTCCTCGTTGGTCGGACCGTAGAGCATCTCGCGGTCGGCGCGGTCCTTGATGCGCAGCATCTCCGGGCCGTAGGCGTCGTAGCGGCCGCTCTCGCGCCACAGCTCGGCCGACTGGATGGTCGGCATCAGCACTTCCTGCGCGCCCGAGGCGTCCTGCTCCTCGCGCACGATGCGCTCGATCCTGCGCAGCACGCGCAGGCCGAGCGGCAGCCAGGCGTAGATGCCCGCGCTGGTCTGGCGCACCAGGCCTGCCCGCAGCATCAGGCGATGCGACACGATCTGCGCTTCCGCCGGCGTCTCCTTGAGGGTCGGCAGGAAATATTGGCTCATGCGCATGCTGAATCGGTCCTTGGACGGGGCTCTTGAGGGGTGCGGCGGACTGTAGGGAACAGGCTCTGCAAAGGCAAACCAGGGCCTTTTCGGGCCATCGGCCGCTGGTTTTGCACAGGCGCTTGCCCGCACACTGGCCGGGTACCTCGGGGGAGTTACACAACAATGCTCGAACAGCTCTTCAAGCTGCAGGAAAACAAGACGACGGTACGGACAGAGATCGTGGCCGGGATCACGACCTTCCTGACCATGGCCTACATCATCTTCGTCAATCCGGACATCCTCAGCAAAACCGGCATGCCGTTCGGCGCGGTGTTCGTGGCGACCTGCATCGCCTCGGCCGTCGGCTGCCTGCTCATGGCCTTTCTCGCCAACTACCCGATCGCGCTGGCGCCGGGCATGGGGCTGAACGCCTACTTCGCCTTCGGAGTCGTCGGCGCCATGAAATACAGCTGGCAGGTGGCACTGGGCTGCGTGTTCATCTCCGGCATCATCTTCTTCATCATCAGCGTGCTGCCGGTGCGCGAATGGATCGTCAACGCGATCCCCAAGTCGCTCAAGATGGCGATCGCCGCCGGCATCGGCCTGTTCCTGGCGCTGATCGCGCTCAAGAACGCGGGCATCGTGGTCGGCAACCCGGCGACACTGGTCGCGCACGGCGACCTCACGAGCTGGCCGGTCGTGATGGCGGCGCTGGGCTTCGCGCTGATCGTGGCGCTCGAGCACCACAAGGTGATCGGCGGCGTGATCATCGGCATCCTGGCCGTGACGATCGTCTCGATCATCTTCGGCCATCAGAAGTTCGGCGGCGTGGTCGACATGCCGCCTTCCATTGCGCCGGTGTTCCTGCAGATGGATCTCGGCGGCGCGATGAAGGCCGGCCTGGTGACGGTGGTCTTCGCCTTCCTGTTCGTCGACCTGTTCGACAACACCGGCACCCTGATCGCGCTCGCGCATCGCGGCGGGTTCATGCAGAAGGACGGCACGGTGCCGCGCCTCAATCGGGCCCTGATGTCGGACAGCGCGGCGGCCATGCTCGGCGCCGCGATCGGCACCTCGACCACGACCAGCTACATCGAGAGCGCCTCGGGCATCAACTCGGGCGGCCGCACGGGGCTCACGGCGGCGACGGTCGCCGTGATGTTCCTGCTGGCGTTGTTCATCGCGCCGCTCGCCGGTTCGATCCCGGGTTACGCGACGGCGCCCGCGCTGCTCTACGTCGCCTGCTTGATGACCCGCGGCCTCACCGAAGTCGATTGGGACGACATCACCGAAGCCGCTCCCGCGGTGATCACGGCGCTGGCCATGCCGTTCACCTTCTCGATCGCCGAAGGCATCGCCTTCGGCTTCATCTCCTACGCCGCGATCAAGCTGGTGTCGGGCCGCTGGCGCGACATCCATCCCGCGGTCGGCATCCTGGCTGTGCTTTTCGTGATCAAGTATGTGATCATCCATTAGTCAGGCGGTCGATACGGTCATTTGTTTGTCCTGTGACGGTTGGGGGTCACAACAAATGTTCGGACGCATCGCTGCGTCCGAAATAATAGGTCTTGGCAATCGCAGGGCGGCGGGCTAAAGAGCCTCCACCTTGGGCACTGCCCGAGTTTCGGGAGGAGAGAGCGGCACAAGCCGCCAACAGAGTCAGTAATCGAGACGGCGGACGCACGGGTCCGCCGTCTTGTTTTTCAGGGACTTAATAGACGTTCCTGAGACATTGGATTAGCTATTCGCGGAAGCTGAAGATGTCGGCCTGGTGCAGGAAATAAAAGCCCAGCCAGAGCACTGCCGCGACCAGCGAGGTGATGATCGCCTTGCGCAGCAGATCGGGTTTTTCCGGCGCCCCGCGGTCCTGGCCGCGGCCGGGATCCTGGACCCGCTTCACGCCGAGCGGCAGCACGGCGAACAGGATCGTCCACCAGATCACGAAATAGACCATGAGGCCGGTAGCCCAGCTCACGGCGGCTCTCCTAGACCTGTTCCAGCTCGATGAGCGTACCGGTGAAGTCCTTGGGATGCAGGAAGAGCACCGGCTTGTCATGGGCGCCGATCTTGGGCTCGCCGTCGCCCAGCACCCGGGCGCCGCCCGCCTTCAGCTTGTCGCGGGCAGCATAGATATCCTCGACCTCGTAGCAGACATGGTGGATGCCGCCATCGGCATTGCGCGACAGGAAATTGGCGATCGGCGACTTCTCGCCCAGGGGGTGCAGCAGCTCGATCTTGGTGTTGGGCAGCTCGACGAACACCACGGTCACGCCATGGGCGGGCTGTGCCTTGGGTTCGCTCACCTTGGCACCCATGACGGTGCGGTAGAGCTCCGAGGCCTTGGCGAGGTCCGGCACGGCGATGGCGATGTGGTTCAGGCGTCCGATCATGTTCTTTAGATGCGGACGATATGGATGTCCGTCAACGGC
Organism: Reyranella sp.; assembly: GCA_035501235.1. Classification (GTDB taxonomy): domain Bacteria; phylum Pseudomonadota; class Alphaproteobacteria; order Reyranellales; family Reyranellaceae; genus Reyranella. Next base: position 13,508 of record DATJWN010000153.1, on the reverse strand, counting down.
TTCTTGCCGATATGCGCACGCACCACGCGCCGCACCGCCTGCCGAGCGGCGTCCCGTATCTGGCCGTCGTCCCGTCGTTCTGACGCGCTGAGATCGGCCAGCATCTCCTGGAGGGCGGCCACGACGGCCTCGGCCAGGGCACCCTCCTCGTCCTCGAGACCGCGCAGGCTGACCACGGGCGCCGCCTTGGGCCGGCCTTGGCCGTCGATCACCAGGGTCGCCGTGGCCGCCCCGTTCCATTGCAGCTTGCGCCGATCCTGGAGCGCCTCGCCATCCAGCGCCACGAGCACGTCGCCGTCCCGCGCGAGGCGCCCGGCATGGACACGCTGCACGATCTCGGCCGGACCCGGCGCCAGCCGCACCAGGGTGCCGTTGGGCGCCACGACCGTCTCGGGCACCTGGCAGGAGCGCGCCAGCGCAGCGTGCTCGACCATGTGGCGCAACTCGCCGTGCACGGGGATCGCGATGCGCGGCCGGATCCACTGGTAGACCCGCACCAGCTCGTCTCGCGCAGGATGTCCAGAAACGTGGATGTCGGCCTCGTGGTCCGTGACCACCTCGACGCCGCGCGCCATCAGCGCATTCTGCAGGCGCCCGACCGAACGCTCGTTGCCGGGAATGACGCGCGCCGAAAAGATCGCCGTGTCGCCCGCCTCCAGCACCAGATCGCGATGGTCGTTGTCGGCGAGCTTGGCCATGGCCGCGCGCGGCTCACCCTGGCTGCCGGTGCAGATGAAAAGCACCTTGTCGCGCGGCAGGAAGCCCGCATCGCGCTCCGACACGCATCGCCCGAACGGAAAATCGACCAGATACCCGCATTCCTGCGCCGACTCGATCATGCGCTGCAGCGCCCGCCCCGCCAGCACCGGATGGCGCCCTGCCGCGACGGCAGCCTTCGCGATGCTGTCGACGCGCGCGACGTTCGAGGCGAAGCAGGTGACGGCGACCCGTTGCTTGCGGGTCCTGACCAGCTTCTCGAGGTTGGCGCGCACCGTCGCCTCCGAGCCCGCCTCGCCCTCGACAAAGACGTTGGTGCTGTCGCAGACCATGGCGAGCGCGCCCTCCTCGCCGATGCGCTTCAGCGTCGCCTCGTCGGTGAGATCGCCCAGCAGCGGTTCGGGATCGATCTTCCAGTCGCCGGTATGGAAGACCGTGCCGAGCTTCGTGCGAATGGCGAGCGCATTCGGTTCGGGGATCGAATGCGTCATGGTGATCATCTCGAGATCGAACGGCCCGACCTTGAATTTGCCGCCGAGCGGGATCTCGTTGACCGGCACCTCGCCCACCAGCCCCGCCTCCATGAGCTTGCGCCGCAGCACCGAGGCGGCGAAGGGCGTGGCATAGACCGGCGCCTCGAGCCGCGGCCAGAGATCGGCGACGGCGCCGAGATGGTCCTCGTGCGCATGGGTCAGCACGATGCCGGAGAGCGCCTCACGCCGGTCCTCGATGAAGGCGGGATCGGGCATCACGACCTCGACGCCCGGCGCGTCGCCATCGCCGAAGGCGATGCCGAGATCGACCATCAGCCACTTGCCGGCATGGCCGTAGAGGTTGAGGTTCATGCCGATCTCCCCCGCGCCGCCCAGCGCGAGGAACAGGAGTTCGTCGTCCGAAGGCACCGTCATTTGCGGTTGCGGCGCCAGACCTCTGCCAGGCCGATCGACATCAGGTCGGGTTCGATCGCATCGAACAATCCGATCTCGTCCTTGAAGACGTTGGCCAGGCCGCCCGTCGCGATCACCTTCATCGGCTGGCCGTATTCGGCCTTGATGCGCCGAAGCAGGCTGTCGATCAGGCCGACATAGCCCCAGAAGATGCCCGACTGCATGGCGGTGACGGTGCCCGTGCCGATCACCTTGGCGGGCTTCTCGACCCGGATGCGCGGCAGGCGCGCCGTCATGAGGTAGAAGGATTCGAGCGTCAGCTCGACGCCGGCCGCCAGCACGCCGCCGATGAAGTTGCCGTCCCTGTCGGCGAGGTCGAAGGTCGTGGCGCTGCCGAAATCGACGGTGATCAGCGGCCCGCCATACTTGCTGTGGCCGGCGATGACGCCCACCAGACGATCGGCGCCCGCATCCTGCGGCCGGTCGATCAGCACCTTGATGCCGAGGTTGCAGTCGGGCTCGCCCACGATCAGCAGCGGCGTGCCGAAATAGGTCTCGCACAGCCGGCGCAGGTTCGGGTTCACGTTGGGCACGACGCTGGCCAGGATCGCGCCCGTGATGGTCTTGGGATCGAAGCCGTTCAGGTGCATGAGCTGGGTCAGCCAGGCCGCATATTCGTCGGCCGTGCGCTTGGCCTCGGTGCGCAGGCGGAATTGCGCCACGAGGCGATCGCCGTCGAGCACGGCGAATTTCGAATTGGTGTTTCCGACATCGATCGCAAGCAGCATCGATCCACTCCCTGGAGCGGCTTCCGGTCAGATGGAACCGCTTTAGCGGTTCCATCTGACCGGAAACGCGTTGATCGAGGCGCCTCGACCGCAGGCATATTCCGTTCAGCTGATTACAGCCGAACGGAATATGCTCTAGGCCGCGCGGCCCAGCAATTCGCCGGCCACGATCTTGCGCGGGCCGGCAGGCGTATCCAGTAGGAGCGCGCCGTCCCGGTCCATCCCGGCGAAGCGCCCACGCACGAGTTCCTCCCCCAGCTTCACGTCGACGTCGAGGCCGAGCGGGCCTGCCTTGGCGAGCCAGGCCGAGCGTACCGCCTCGAAGCCCTCGCGACGCCATTGCGCCATCCGGGTCGCGAGCGCCGCCGTGAGCTTCTCCAGCGCCGCCTCGACCGTGCCGCCAAGGGCAGCGCCGGGGTAACGCATCTCGGGGAGCTGCGGCGCGAAGCCGACATTGACGCCGATGCCCAGCACCACGTGCTCGGCCCGGCCATCCGGGTCGATCGAGCTCTCCGGCAGGATGCCCGCGACCTTGCCGCCATCGACCAGAACGTCATTGGGCCATTTGACCCTGGCGTCACGGCTTGCCGGCACCATGTCGGCCACGGCAAGCGCCGCCACGAAGCCGAGCTCTGCGGCACGCGAGGCAGTGCAGGCCGGCCGCAGGATCGTGGAGCTGTAGAGGTTGCCGACGGGCGACGCCCAGCGGCGGCCTCGGCGACCACGTCCGCCGCTCTGCTCGCGCGCCCAGACGACCGTGCCTTCGGACGCGCCCTCCTCGGCAAGACGCGCGGCCTCGTCGTTGGTGCTGCCCACGGTCTGGAGCGCGACCAGCCGCCACCCGTCCGGCAGGACGGGTGCCGCGGTCACCGGAAGAGGCCCTTGGCCGCGATCTCGGCCACTTGGCTGAGCGGCTGCGGCGCCAGCGAGAAGACCGTGACGATCAGCGCCGACACCAGCGCCACGGCGCGGGTGGCGCCGAACACCGGCTGGTCGAGCGTCTCGCTGCCCTCGTCGAAGTACATCACCTTGATGATGCGCACGTAGTAGTAGGACGCCACGACGGAAGCCAGCACACCCAGCACGGCGGGCCAGAAGAGCTTGGCCTCGACCGCCGCCATGAAGATGTAGAGCTTGCCCCAGAAGCCCGCGAGCGGCGGAATGCCGGCCAGCGAGAACATGAACAGCATCATGGCGAGCGCCATCAGCGGATGGCTGCGGCCGAGCCCGGCCAGGTCGGAGATGTTCTCCACCATGATGTCGCGCTTCTTCATCATCAGGATGACGGCGAAGACGCCGAGCGTCATGACGAGATAGATGGCGAGGTAGAAGACCACCGACTGGACGCCCTTCTCGCTGCCCGCCGCGACGCCCAGCAGCACGTAGCCGACATTGCCGATCGACGAATAGGCCATCAGGCGCTTGATGTTGGGTTGGCGGAGTGCTGCGAACGCGCCCCAGGCCATCGAGAGAATGGAGGCCACGACGATGATCTGCTGCCACTGCGGGAACAGCGGCTTGAACGGGCCCATCAGCACCGACACGGTCAGCGAGACGGCAGCGATCTTGGGCGCGGTGCCGAACAGCGCCGTCACCGGCGTCGGCGCGCCCTCGTAGACGTCGGGCGTCCACATGTGGAACGGCACAGCAGAGATCTTGAACGCGAGCCCCGCGACCACGAACACCATGCCGATCACGGTGCCGATCTCGCCGCCCTTGCCCGCGATCAGCGCCTGCGAGATCTGCACGAACGCCGTGCCGCCACAGAAGCCGTAGATCAGCGAGGCGCCGAACAGCAGCATGCCCGAGGCGACCGCGCCCAGGACGAAGTACTTGAGGCCCGCTTCCGTCGACCGCACCGTGTCGCGCTGGAAGGCGGCCACGACGTAGAGCGCCAGCGACTGCAGCTCGAGGCCGACATAGAGCGCCATCAGGTCGTTGGCCGAGATCATCAGCATCATGCCGAGCGTGGCGAGCGACACGAGCAGCGGATATTCGAAGCGCCAGACCTTTGCCTGCTCGAAATAGGCGCGCGACATCAGGATGGCGACGGCCGATCCGATCAGCACCAGCGTCTTCATCGTGGCGGTCAGCCGGTCGGCGACGAAGAGCGTGGCGAAGGCTGTGCCCTCGCGATAGGGCACGAACAGCAGCACCGCCGTGACCAGCAGCGCCACCGAAGTGGCCATCGAGACGAAGGTCACGGACGCCTCGCCGCGCAGCACTCCATAGAGCAGCAGCAAGGCCGTCGCGGCGGCGAGAAACAGCTCGGGCCGCGCCAGGGTCCAGGATTCGAGACCGGGAAGCATGTTTGTCTCCTGCCCCTAGTTCAGCGACGCGGTGTGGGCGAGCTTGATCGCCGCGGTGTAGTCGCCGATCAGCTTGTCGACGGCGGGGCCCATCGGGTCGAGGAAGGAATTGGGATAGACGCCCATCCACACCGTGATCAGCACCAGCGGCAGGAAGACGGCGATCTCGCGCCGGTTCATGTCGAGGATCGCCTTGAGCGATTCCTTGGTGAGCTCGCCGAAGATGATCTTGCGATAGAGCCACAGCGCGTAGGCCGCCCCCAGGATCAGGCCGGTCGCCGCCAGGAAGGCGATCCAGGTCGTGGCCTTGAAGGCGCCGATCAGCACCAGGAACTCGCCGATGAAGCCTGAGAGGCCCGGCAAGCCGACGCTTGCGAGCGTGAAGAACATGAAGACGAAGGCGTAGCGCGGCATGCGATGCACGAGGCCGCCATAGGCCGCGATCTCGCGCGTGTGCATGCGGTCGTAGACCACGCCGACGCAGAGGAAGAGTGCCGCCGAGACGATGCCGTGGCTCAGCATCTGGAAGATCGAGCCCTGCACGCCCTGCATGTTCATGACGTAGATGCCGATCGTCACGATGCCCATGTGGGCGACCGACGAATAGGCGATCAGCTTCTTCATGTCCTCCTGCACCAGCGCGACCAGCGAGGTGTAGATGACGGCCACGACCGAGAGGCCGAAGATGAAGGGCGCGAAATACTGCGTGGCCTCGGGCAGGAGCGGCACGGAGAGCCGCAGGAAGCCGTAGCCGCCCATCTTCAGCAGCACGCCGGCCAGGATCACCGAGCCCGCCGTCGGCGCCTCGACGTGGGCGTCGGGCAGCCAGGTATGGACCGGCCACATCGGCACCTTGACCGCGAAGGAGGCGAAGAAGGCGAGCCACAGCCAGAACTGCCACTGGAACGGCAGGTTGAGCTTCTCCATCGCCGTCGGGATGTCGGTCGTGCCGATCTGCCAGTAGATCGCGATGATCGCGAGCAGCATTAGGACGGAGCCGAGCAGCGTATAGAGGAAGAACTTGAACGCCGCGTAGACCCGCCGCTTGCCGCCCCAGACGCCGATGATCAGGAACATCGGGATCAGCACGCCTTCGAAGAAGACGTAGAACAGCGCCAGATCGAGGGCGCAGAACATGCCGACCATGAAGGTCTCGAGCACCAGGAACGCCACCATGTACTCGCGGACACGGACCTGGACCGCATCCCAGCTCGCCAGGATGCAGATCGGAGTCAGAAGCGTCGACAGGAGCACGAAGAACAGCGAGATGCCGTCGATGCCCATGTGGTAGCCGATATTGAGCGCCGGTACCCAGGCCAGATGTTCCTCGAACTGGAAGCCGCGCTTGGTGCCGTCGAAATGCGCCCAGAGCAGCAGCGAGATCAGGAAGGTCACCAGCGAGGTGATCAGCGCGGCGCTGCGGCAGTTGCGATCGACGGCTTCCTTCGGCCCGTTCACGACCAGGCAGAAGAGCGCCCCCACCAGCGGCAGGAAGGTGACAAGGGAGAGGATCGGCCAGCTCGACATCGCCTTACCTCCACCAGCCGAGATAAGTGATGGCAAGGACGACGCCGCCCAGCATCACGAAGGCATAGTGGTAGAGGTAGCCGCTCTGGGCGCGGCTCAGCACGCCCGCCATGTCCTGCGCACGGGCGGCGATGCCGTCGGGTCCCAGCCCGTCGATCACGGCGCCGTCGCCCTTCTTCCAGAAGATGCGGCCGATGGCGAGAGCAGGCCGCACGAAGATCGCGTCATAGATCTCGTCGAAGTACCACTTGTTGTAGAACAGCTCGTACAGCGGCCTGAACGCCCGCGCCGTGCGCTCCGGCAGCGTGGGTACGGCGATGTAGTAGACGTAGCTCAGCGCAATGCCGGCCAGACCCATGAGCAAAGGCAGCGTGCCCGCCCATTCCGGAATCTCGTGCATGGCGTGCAGGATGTGCTCGGTCGCGTTGACCGCGATCGCATGGCTCCAGAAATTCTCCCAGTCGGCGCCGACGAACCACGGATAGGCGACAAAGCCCGACAGCACCGCGCCCGTGGCCAGCACATAGAGCGGAATCAGCATGACCGGCGGCGATTCGTGGGCGTGATCCCAGGTATGATGATCGCCACGATACTTGCCGTAGAAGGTCAGGAACATCAGGCGCGCCGAATAGAACGCCGTCATGAAGGCGCCGGCGACGCCCAGCCAGTAGGCGATGTTGCCGACCTGCGAGTGAGCCGCGAAGGACGCTTCCAGGATGGCGTCCTTGGAATGGAAGCCCGCGAAGCCGATGCCGTGACCGAAGATCATCGGCACGCCGATGCCGGCGAGCGCCAGGGTGCCGATCCACATCAGGATGAAGGTCTGCGGCGCCTTCTCCTTCACGCCGCCCATCTGGCGCATGTCCTGCTCGTGATGCAGGCAGTGGATCACCGAGCCCGAGCCCAGGAACAGCAACGCCTTGAAGAAGGCGTGCGTCATGAGGTGGAACATCGCCGCCGAATAGGCACCGACGCCGGCGGCGAAGAACATGTAGCCGAGCTGCGAGCAGGTCGAGTAGGCGACCACGCGCTTGATGTCGAATTGCGTGAGACCGATCGTCGCCGCGAAGAACGCCGTCGCCGCGCCGATCAGGGTCACGACCTGCGAGGCGACCGGCGCCAGCTCGAACAGCGGCGACAGACGGCAGACCATGAACACGCCCGCCGTCACCATGGTCGCGGCATGGATCAAGGCCGAGACCGGCGTCGGGCCTTCCATGGCGTCCGGCAGCCAGGTGTGCAGGCCGAGCTGGGCCGACTTGCCCATGGCGCCGACGAACAGCAGCAGGCAGGCCGTCTCCAGCGCCGGCAGGTCCATGCCGAGGAACTGGATCCGCATGCCCGCCATGTCATGGCCCTTGGCGAAGATGTCGTTGAAGCCGAGCGAGCCCGACAGCATCCAGACGGCGAAGATGCCGAGCGCGAAGCCGAAGTCGCCGACGCGGTTCACGATGAAGGCCTTCATCGCCGCGGCGTTGGCCGAGGGCCGGTCGTACCAGAAGCCGATCAGCAGATAGGAGGCGAGGCCCACGCCCTCCCAGCCGAAGAAGAGCTGCACCAGGTTGTCCGCCGTCACCAGCATCAGCATGAAGAAGGTGAACAGGCTGAGATAGGCCATGAAGCGCGGGATCGAGGTGTCCTCGGCCATGTAGCCGACCGAATAGACATGGACCATCGACGACACGCCGGTCACGACGATCAGCATCACGGCGGTGAGCGTGTCGACGCGCAGCGACCATTCGACGTCCAGCGTGCCCGACGACATCCAGTCGAACAGCTTCACGACCACCAGCTTGCCGTCCTCGGGGCCGAAGCCGATGCGGACGAACACGAAGATCGAAAGGGCGGCGGCGATCAGGAGCGCGGCGCAGGTCACGATCTGCGCCGGCTTGTCGCCGATCACGCGGCAGAACAGGCCCGCGATGGCGGCCGCGAGCAGCGGCAGGAGGACGATGAGCTTGACGGCAAGATCCATGGTTCGTCCCCGCCTAGCCCTTCATCGCACTGATGTCTTCGACCTCGATGGTCCCGCGATTGCGGAAATAGACCACGAGGATCGCAAGCCCGATCGCCGCCTCGGCCGCCGCCACGGTCAGCACCAGCATGGCGAAGACCTGGCCCACGATGTTGCCCTGGAAGACCGAGAAGGCGACCAGGTTGATGTTCACCGCGAGCAGCATCAGCTCGACGCACATCAGGATGACGATGACGTTCTTGCGGTTCAGGAAGATGCCCAGCACGCCCAAGGTGAACAGGACGGCGGCGACGAAAAGGTAGTGACCGAGGCCGATCATCATGACACGCCTCCGCGCGACGGCACCTTGACCACGGCGACGGCCTGCTCCTTCGGGCGATAGAGCTGCTCGGCGACCCGCTGGCGGCGCACGCCGGGACGGGTACGCAGGGTGAGCACGATGGCGCCGATCATGGCGACCAGCAGGACGACGCCCGCCACCTGGAACAGGTAGAAGTATTGCGTGTAGAGCACCCGGCCGATGGCGCGCGTGTTCTCGACCGAGCCGACATGGGCGCCCGCCTTGTCGAGCGCCGACACCGTCGCCGAGCCGTCGCCCAGCACGCCCAGGCCGAACAGGACCTCGGCCAGCAGGACCGCGCCCACCAGCACGCCGAACGGCAGATATTTCAGGAAGCCCTCGCGCAGCTTGGCGAGATTGATGTCCAGCATCATGACGACGAACAGGAACAGCACGGCGACCGCGCCGACATAGACGATCACCAGGATCATCGCGATGAACTCCGCGCCGATCAGCACGAAGAGCGCCGCCGCGTTGAAGAAGGCGAGGATCAGCCACAGCACCGAATAAACGGGATTGCGCGACAGGACGACGGCCGCGCCCGACGCCATGGTGACGAAGGCAAAGACGTAGAAGGCCACGGCCTGCAGAAGCATGTTCTCCCCTTCCCTCTGCCCGCTCTAGCGGAAGGCCGCGTCGGCCTGGAGATTGGCTGCGATCTCGCCTTCCCAGCGATCGCCGTTCGCGAGCAGCTTCTCCTTGTTGTACATCAGTTCCTCGCGTGTCTCGGTCGAGAACTCGAAGTTGGGACCTTCGACGATCGCATCGACCGGACAGGCCTCCTGGCAGAGGCCGCAATAGATGCACTTGGTCATGTCGATGTCGTAGCGCGTGGTGCGGCGGCTGCCGTCGTCACGCGGTTCGGCCTCGATGGTGATGGCCTGGGCGGGGCAGATCGCCTCGCAGAGCTTGCACGCGATGCAGCGTTCCTCGCCGTTCGGATAGCGGCGCAGCGCATGCTCGCCGCGGAAGCGCGGGCCGAGCGGTCCCTTCTCGTAGGGATAGTTCACCGTCACCTTGGGCTTGAACATGTACTTCAAGGTGAGCAGGAAGCCGGTCACCACCTCGGTGAGGAGGAATGAGCGCGCGACGCGATCGAGAGAGGCCATTGATGCGATCTCCCTTTAACCCTTGGGCACCCAGCCGCCGAACTGCAGGACGGCGGCGGTGATCACGACCCAGGCGAGCGACACGGGCAGGAACACCTTCCAGCCCAGCCGCATCAGCTGGTCGTAGCGGTAACGAGGCAGCGTGCCCTTGGTCCATGAGAAGACGAAGAGCAGGAACGCGATCTTGAGGGCGAACCACACCACGCCCCAAGGGCCATGCTCGGGCAGGAACGGCAACGGCGCCATCCAGCCGCCCAGGAACAGGACCGCGCCCATCGCCGAGAGCAGGATCATGTTGGCGTATTCGCCGAGGAAGAAGAGCGCGAAGGGCATCGAGGAGTATTCGGTCTGGAAGCCCTGCACGAGCTCCGCTTCCGACATCGGCAGGTCGAAGGGCGTGCGGTTGGTCTCGGCCAGCGCCGAGACGAAGAAGATCACGAACATCGGCAGCAGCGGCAGGAAGAACCAGTGCCAGAAGCCGCCCGACTGGGCGAGCACGACCTTGCTGAGGTTGAGGGAGCCGACGCAGAGCAGCACGCAGACCAGCACGAAGCCGATCGACACCTCGTACGACACCATCTGCGCCGCCGAGCGCAGCGCACCCAGGAAGGCGTACTTGGAGTTCGACGCCCAGCCCGCGATCACGATGCCGTAGACGCCGAGCGAGGAGATGGCGAAGAGATAGAGGATCCCGACATTGATGTTGGCGATCACCATGCCGTTGTTGAAGGGCACGACCGCCCAGGCGATCAGCGCCGTCAGGAAGGTTATGATCGGCGCGATCAGGAACAGCACGCCGTTGGCGCTCGAGGGAACGATCGTCTCCTTGAGCATGAGCTTGAGGCCGTCCGCGAAGGGCTGGAACAGGCCGAACGGACCCACGACGTTGGGACCGCGGCGAAGCTGGATCGAGCCCCAGACCTTGCGGTCGACATAGGTCATGTACGCGACGGCCACGAGCAGCGGCACGGTCACCGCCAGGCATTCGAGCAGGATGATGACCGCCTCGAGGATCGCCTTGCCGAGCGGATCGACGGTGAAGAACTGGACGATTGAGGACATCGACCTACTCCGCGGCCATGAGCTGCTGGCGCGAGGCCATGCAGTCCGCCATCGTCCGCGAGGCGCGGCTGATCGGGTCGGTCATGTAGAAGTTGGCGATCGGCGACACGAACGCAGCGTCGCTGACCGCGCCCGCCTTGCCGAAATTGCCCCAGGCGCCGGCCGTTTGCTGGTCGAGCGCGGCGAAGCTCTTGTTCACCGCGATCAGGCGCGCACGAACCTGCTCCAGAGTGTCGTAGGGCAGCGCCTTGCCCAGCCGCTCCGACAGCGCGCGCAGGATCGCCCAGTCCTCGCGGGCATCGCCCGGCGGATAGGCGGCGCGACGGCCGAGCTGAACGCGACCCTCGGTGTTCACATAGGTGCCCGGCTTCTCGGTGTAGGCCGCGCCCGGCAGGATCACGTCGGCGCGATGCGCGCCGCGGTCGCCGTGGTGGCCCTGATAGACCACGAAGGCCTTGCCGAGCTTCGCGGTGTCGATCTCGTCGGCCGCGAGCAGGTACACGACGTCGATCTCGCGCTTCTCGCAGCCGGCCAGGATGCCCGCCACGTCACGGCCGCCCTCGCCCGGCACGAGGCCGAGATCGAGCGCGCCCACGCGAGAGGCCGCGGTGTGCAGCACGGCGAAGCCGTTCCAATCGTCGCGCACCACGGCAAGGCTGCGCGCCAGAGCGAGCACGGCGGCGCCGTCCTCGCGGGCCAGCGCACCCATGCCGACGATGATCAGCGGGTTCTTCGCCGCCTTGAGCTTCTCGGCGAAGCTCCCCTTGCCCGCCGCGATGTCGGCCAAGGTCGCGGGCCCCGCGCCCAGGCGATCGACCGGATAGGTTAGATCGACGGCCGGACCGACGCTTGCGATGGCGCAGCGGCCCGACAGATAGCGCTTGCGGATGCGGGCATTCAGCACCGGCGATTCCCAGCGCGGATTGGTGCCGACCAGCAGGATCGCATCGGCCTGCTCGATGCCATGGATGCCCGGATTGAACAGATAGCTGCCGCGGATGCCGGCCTCGAGCTTGGCGCCATCCTGGCGGCAATCGACATTGGGTGAGCCAAGCGCCGCCATCAGGTCCTTGAGCGCGACCATGGACTCGGCATCGCACTGGTCGCCCACGATCGCGGCGATCTTGTTGCCGGCGGTGTCCTTAAGCCTCGCCTCGATGGCGCCGAACGCCTCATCCCACGTCGCCTCGACGAGCTTGCCGCCCTTGCGGACGTAGGGACGATCGAGGCGCTGGTAGCGCAGACCGTCGACGGCATGGCGCGTCTTGTCGGAGATCCATTCCTCGTTCACGTCGTCGTTGAGGCGCGGCAGCACGCGCATCACCACGCCGCCGCGGGTGTCGATGCGTATGTTCGCGCCCAGCGCGTCGAACACATCGACCGACTCGGTCTTGCGCATCTCCCAGGAGCGCGCCTCGAAGGCGTAGGGCTTGGCGGTCAGCGCGCCCACGGGGCAGAGATCGACGATATTGCCCGCGAGCTCCGTCTGCAGGGCGCTCTCGACGTAGGTCGTGACTTCCATCTGCTCGCCGCGGCCCGTGGCGCCCAGCTGCTCGACGCCCGCGACCTCGGTCGCGAAGCGGATGCAGCGCGTGCAGTGGATGCAGCGGTTCATCGACGTCTTGACCAGCGGCCCCAGCTCCTTGTCGGGCACGGCGCGCTTGTTCTCGTGAAAGCGGCTGCGATCGACGCCGAAGGCCATCGCCTGGTCCTGCAGGTCGCACTCGCCGCCCTGGTCGCAGATCGGGCAATCGAGCGGATGGTTGATCAGCAGGAATTCCATCACGCCGTGGCGGGCCTTGGTGACCATCGGCGAATTGGTGAGGATCTCCTGCTTGTCGGCGACAGGCAGCGCGCAGCTCGCCTGGGGCTTGGGCGGGCCGGGCTTCACCTCGACCAGGCACATGCGGCAGTTGCCGGCGATCGACAGGCGCTCGTGGTAGCAGAAGCGCGGGATCTCGATGCCCGCCATCTCGCAGGCCTGCAGGATGGTGATGCCGGCCGGCACCTCCATCTCCTTGCCGTTGATCTTGATCGTGGGCATGTCGTTGCTCCCTGCCCTACTCGGCCGCCAGTTTTTCGGTGCGCGCGCGGATGCGGCGCTCCATCTCCGGCCGGAAATGCCGGATCAGTCCCTGCACCGGCCACGCAGCACCGTCGGCCAGCGCGCAAATCGTATGGCCCTCGATCTGCTTGGTGACGTCGTACAGCGCGTCGATTTCCTCGATGCGCGCATCGCCCGTCACCATGCGTTCCATCACGCGCCACACCCAGCCCAGCCCCTCGCGGCAGGGCGTGCACTGGCCACAGCTCTCGTGCTTGTAGAAGTAGGCGAGCCGCGCGATCGCTTTGACGACGTCGGTCGACTTGTCCATCACGATGACCGCCGCCGTGCCGAGGCCGCTCTGCTGGTCCTTGAGCGCATCGAAGTCCATCAGGACCGTGTCGCAGACCGACTTGGGCAGCATCGGCGTCGACGAGCCGCCGGGAATGACGGCCAGCAGATTGTCCCAGCCGCCGCGCACGCCGCCGGCATGCTTCTCGATCAGCTCCTTCAAGGGAATGCTCATCGCCTCTTCGACGTTGCACGGCTTGTTCACGTGCCCGGAAATGCAGAAGACTTTGGTGCCCGTGTTGTTGGGACGGCCGAAGCCCGCGAACCAGGCAGCACCCCGGCGCAGGATCGTTCCCGCGACAGCAATCGATTCGACGTTGTTCACGGTCGAGGGGCAGCCATAGAGGCCCGCGCCCGCCGGGAACGGCGGCTTCAGGCGCGGCATGCCCTTCTTGCCCT
>DATJWN010000152.1:0-3531 GCA_035501235.1 Reyranella sp. | reverse complement strand
ACGAACAGGACGATGCCCGCGTGCTGCCGCGCAATATCGCGAATTTCAAGGCGTTCGAGAACGCCATGAGCCTCGACATCGCCATGGGCGGATCGACCAACACCGTGCTGCATCTGCTCGCCGCCGCGCAGGAAGGCGCGGTGGATTTCACCATGGCGGATATCGACCGGCTCTCCCGCCGCGTGCCCAATCTCTGCAAGGTCGCGCCATCGGTGGCGGACGTGCATCTCGAAGACGTGCATCGCGCCGGCGGGGTGATGGCGATCCTCGGCGAGCTGGAGCGCGCCGGCCTCGTTCATTCCGACCTGCCGAGCGTGCATTCGGAAAACCTTGCGGCGGCGCTCGAGCGCTGGGACATCGGCCGCACCTCGAGCGACAGCGTCCGCAATTTCTACAAGGCCGCGCCCGGCGGCGTGCCGACGCAGACGGCGTTCAGCCAGGAGCGCCGTTTTGAGGAGCTTGACATCGATCGCACGAGCGGCTGCATCCGCGACGCCGCGCACGCCTTTTCCAAGGACGGCGGCCTTGCGGTGCTCTACGGCAACCTTGCCGTCGACGGCTGCATCGTGAAGACGGCGGGTGTCGATAGCAGCATCCTGAAATTCTCCGGTCCCGCACGCGTGCTGGAGAGCCAGGACGCTGCGGTGGACGCGATCCTCGGCAACAGGATCAAGCCCGGCGACGTCGTCGTGATCATCTATGAGGGCCCGCGCGGCGGCCCCGGCATGCAGGAGATGCTCTATCCCACGAGCTACCTGAAATCGAAGGGCCTGGGCAAAGCCTGCGCGCTGGTCACCGACGGCCGCTTCTCCGGCGGCTCCTCGGGCCTCTCGATCGGCCACGTCTCGCCGGAAGCGGCCGAAGGCGGCCTGATCGGCCTGGTCCAGGACGGCGACACCATCGAGATCGACATCCCCGCCCGCTCGATCAACCTGGCCGTCGACGAGGCCGAGCTGAAGCGCCGCCGCGAGGCGATGCTTGCCAGGGGCGACAAGGCGTGGAAGCCGTCGAAGCGCGCGCGCAAGGTGTCGACCGCGCTGAAGGCATATGCCGCACTCACGACAAGCGCCGCTCGCGGCGCCGTGCGTGTGGTAAAGGACTAGCTAGTTTGGGATAGCGCAAGCTGCATTAAGCCCCCGCCATCGCTTTTTCGATCGCATCCAGCGCTGCGGTCGCCTTGGCGCCGTCAGGACCGCCGGCCTGCGCCATGTCCGGGCGGCCGCCGCCGCCCTTGCCGCCGAGGGCTTCGGAGGCGACGCGCACCAGATCGACCGCGTTGTAGCGCGTCGTTAGATCCGGCGTGACGCCGACCACGACGCCGGCCTTGCCGTCACCTGTGACGCCGACGATGGCGACCACGCCGGAGCCGAGCTGCTTCTTGCCGTCATCGGCGAGGCTCTTGAGGTCCTTCATCTCGATGCCCTCGACCGCGCGCGCCATCAGCTTGACATTGCCAACCTCGCGCACGCCTGAGGCTGCGCCATTGGCGGAGGCGCCGCCGCCCATCGCAAGCTTCTTGCGCGCGTCCGACAGCTCGCGCTCGAGCTTCTTGCGCTCCTCGAGCAGCGCGGTGATGCGCGCCGGCACGTCCTCGACCGTGGTGCGCAACTCGGCGGCCGCGGTCTTGGCCAGGCCGATGACATCGTTGGCATGCTTGCGCGCGAGCTGGCCCGTCAGTGCCTCGATGCGGCGGACCCCGGCCGCGACTGCGCTTTCGCTGGTGACCGAGATCAGGCCGATGTCGCCGGTACGCCTGACATGGGTGCCGCCGCAGAGCTCGACCGACCAGCCGAGCGCGTTCTGGCCGTGCTCGCGCGTACCCTTGCCCATCGAGACCACGCGAACCTCATCGCCATATTTCTCGCCGAACAGCGCGCGGGCGCCGGCCTCGCGGGCGTCGTCCACAGCCATCAAACGCGTCGTCACCTCGTCGTTCTCCAGCACCACCTCGTTGGCGATGTCCTCGACGCGGGCGAGCTCGTCCGGCGTGATCGGTTTGGGATGCACGAAGTCGAAGCGCAGGCGATCGGGCGCGACCAGCGAACCGCGCTGGGCGATGTGATCGCCGAGCACCTGGCGGAGCGCCTCGTGCAACAGATGCGTCGCCGAGTGGTTGCGACGGATAGCGCTGCGCCGGCTGTGGTCCACCTCGAGCTGCAACGCCGTGCCGGCCTTCAATGTGCCCTGCTCTAGCGTGCCGAGATGCACGAAGAGATCGCCGGCCTTCTTCTGGGTGTCGGTGACACGGAACCTGACGCCGCCCTCGCCCGTCATGACGCCGACATCCCCGACCTGGCCGCCGGATTCGCCATAGAACGGTGTCTGGTTCAGCACGATCGCGCCGCTCTCGCCGGCTTTCAGACTCTCGACCTCCCGGCCATCCTTGATCAAAGCCGCGACCGCACCTTCCGCGCTCTCGGTCTCGTAGCCCAGAAACTCGGTCGCCCCGAGCTTTTCGCGCAAGGGAAACCAGATGGTTTCGGTTGCCGCCTCGCCCGAGCCGACCCAGGACGCGCGGGCCTTCTTGCGCTGGCGCTCCATCGCATCCTGAAAGGAGGCCTGATCGACGCTGATGCCGCGCGACTTCAGCGCGTCCTGCGTCAGGTCAAGCGGAAAGCCGTAGGTGTCGTAGAGCGTGAAGGCGGTATCGCCGTCGAACATATCGCCCTTCTTCAAGGATGCGCTCTTCTCGTCGAGGATCGACAGGCCACGGGCCAGTGTCTTGCGGAAGCGCGTCTCCTCCAGACGCAGCGTCTCCTCGATCAGGTTTTCGGCGCGCACCAGCTCCGGATAGGCCTGGCCCATCTCGCGCACCAGCGCCCAGACCAGGCGGTGCATCAACGGATCCTTGGCACCGAGCAGCTGGGCGTGACGCATCGCGCGCCGCATGATCCGGCGCAGCACATAGCCGCGACCTTCGTTCGAGGGCAGCACACCGTCCGAAATCAGGAACGACGACGCGCGCAAATGATCGGCGATGACCCGGTAGGAGGCGATATTGTCTTCGCCGGGGCCATGCCCAAGCGCGGACGCCGTGGCCTCGATCAACTGACGGAACATATCGGTCTCGAACACGCTTTCGACGCCTTGCAGGACCGAGGCCATTCGCTCGAGGCCCATGCCGGTGTCGATCGAGGGACGCGGCAGGTCGACGCGCTGCTCCGGCGTCACCTGCTCATATTGCATGAAGACGAGGTTCCAGAATTCAAGGAAGCGGTCGCCGTCCTCTTCCGGGCTGCCGGGAGGGCCGCCCCAGATGTGCTCGCCGCGATCGATGAAGATTTCCGAACACGGCCCGCATGGCCCGGTGTCGCCCATCGCCCAGAAATTGTCGGAGGTGGGGATGCGGATGATGCGATCGTCGGTGAAGCCCGCGATCTTCTTCCAGAGCGCCGCGGCGTCGTCGTCGGTGTGATAGACGGTGACGAGCAGCTTGTCCTTCTTGAGCCCGAAATCCCTGGTGATCAGCGTCCAGGCAAGCTCGATGGCGCGCTCCTTGAAGTAGTCGCCGAACGAGAAATTGCCGAGCAT
>DATJWN010000151.1:0-12353 GCA_035501235.1 Reyranella sp. | reverse complement strand
CGCCTACTTCAGCAAGCAGTTCGAACGGGCGGCCGACGCGCCGAATTCCGTATCGTCGATCATCCGGGCCGATGGCGAGCTCATCGTGCGCACGCCCGGCGTCTCCGCCGGCACGCGGCTCGGTCCCAACAGCGGCTTCATGCGCACGACGGCCGCGCGACCCGAGGAGGGCAGCTATCGGGTCGGCAGCGGCGTCATCGACGGCATCGACCGCACCATCCTCTATCGCAAGCTGCCCGGCCTGCCGGTCTATGTGGTGCACGGCTTCGCCACCAGCGTGATCCGCGACACCTGGCTCGGCCGCATGTCGTCCCACCTGATCTTCGGCGTGCCCGCGACCCTCGCCCTGTTCGCGCTGGCGCTGGTCGCCTCGCGCCGCGCGCGGCAGGAGAGCGACGCGCTGGCGCTTCTGCGCGAGGAGCAGGCCCGGCGCGAGAACGCCGAGGAGAATCTGCGCCAGTCGCAGAAGATGAACGCGATTGGCCAGCTCACCGCCGGCATCGCGCACGATTTCAACAACCTCTTGACCGGCATCGGCGGCGCCATCGAGATGATCGGCCGGCGCGTGCCGCAGCCGACGCCCGAGGTCACGCGCTTCCTCGACCTCGGCCGCGCCGGCGTCTCGCGTGCAGCGACGCTGACCCAGCGGCTGCTCGCCTTCGCCCGCCAGCAGCCGCTGCAGATCGAGGCGATCGACGCCAACAAGCTGGTGTCCGGCATGTCCGAGCTGCTGCGGCGGACCCTGGGCGAAGCGGTCGAGATCGAGACCGTCCTGGCGGGCGGCCTGTGGCGGGCGCGGGCCGACGTCACGCAGCTCGAGAGCGCGGTCCTCAATCTCGCGATCAACGGCCGCGACGCCATGCCCAAGGGCGGCACGCTCACCATCGAGACGGCCAATGCCCATCTCGACGACGCCTATGCGGGGGCCAATCCCGAGGTGACTCCCGGCCAGTACGTGCTGATCGCGGTGTCCGACACCGGCATGGGCATGGATGCCGAGGTCATCGCCCGCGCCTTCGAGCCGTTCTTCACGACCAAGGAGCGCGGCCAGGGAACAGGGCTCGGGCTCAGCATGACCTTCGGCTACGTCAAGCAGATCGGCGGTCATCTCAAGATCTACAGCGAGGTCGGCCACGGCACGACGGTGAAGATCTACCTGCCGCGCGCCGTCGCCGAGACGGCCGAGAGCCCGATCTCGAGCCCGCCGGTGGTCAGGCCCTCCGGCAGCGGCCCGGTCGTGCTGGTGGTCGAGGACGATCCGGTCGTGCGCGAGTTCGCCATTTCCGCCTGCCGCGACATCGGTTGCACCGTCTTTCACGCATCCAACGGCCGCGAGGCGCTGGCCGTGCTCGAGGCGCACGACGACATCGCGCTGCTGTTCACCGATGTCGGCCTGCCCGGCACGATGAACGGCCGCCAGCTCGCCGGCATCGCCACCGAGCGCTGGCCCCATCTCAAGGTGCTGTTCACGACGGGCTACACGGCCAACGCCATCGTCCATCACGGCGTGCTCGATCCGGGCGTGAACTTCATCGGCAAGCCGTTCTCGATCGCGGCTCTCGCCGCCAAGATCAAGAGCATGGGATTCTGAAACGCAGCACTTGCTCGCGAGACCTGAGACGCTAGTTTCGGGCCGATGAGCAAGACTGCGTCCCCACCGCCCGCCGACCGTATCCTGCGCGCGATCCTCGCGACGGTCTTCGCGACGTCGTGCTTCGCCGTCCTGAACGGCATGTCCAAGACCCTGTCGACGTCGGGCTATCCGGTGATCGAGGTGATCTGGGCGCGCTATATCTTTGCCTTCGTCTTCATGCTGGCGATCTTCCTGCCGCGCAGCGGACGGTCGCTGTTCCGCATCCACCGGCTCGACACCCAGATCGTGCGCGGCCTGCTGCTATTCTTCTCTTCTTACTTGTATTTTCATGGCGTGGTCTATCTGCCGCTGGCGACCGCGGCATCGATCTCGCTCACCAGTCCGATCGTGGTGACGGCGCTGTCGCCGCGGCTGCTGGGCGAGAAGGTGGGCGTGCATCGCTGGGCCGCGGTCTGCATCGGCTTCGCGGGCGCGCTGATCGTGGTGCGGCCGGGCCACGAAAGCTTCGACTGGCACATCCTGCTGATCGTCGCGAGCACGGTCTCGAGCTCGTTCTACCAGATCTTCTCGCGGCGCTACGGCCAGGCCGAGCGGCCGGACGCCTCGGCGACCGTCGCCACCATCGTCGGCACGCTCGCCTCGACGCCGTTCCTGCCGTTCGAATGGGTGGCGCCGACCACGGGCTGGCACATGGCGATGTTCGTCGGCATGGGCATCATGGCCGGCACCGGCCACTACTTCCTCACCATCGCCTACAGCCAGGCGCCGGCCTCGATCGTCTCGCCGTTCAACTACACCCAGCTGATCGGCGCCACGATCATGGGCTACCTGGTGTTCCACGACTTCCCCGACCTCTGGACCTGGATCGGCGCCGGCGTGATCGTGAGCTCCGGCCTCTACATCGGCTACCGCGAGCAGGTGCGCTACCGGCAGGCGATGCGCAAGCCGTAGCTACTTGATGATCTTGGCCGGCAGCCACATGGCGATGTCCGGCACGAAGCAGAGCACCAGGATGGCCAGCGTCATCAGGACCACGAAGGGCAGCACGCCCCAGATCACGTCGCCGAGCGGGATGTCGGGCGCGATGTTCTTGATGACGAAGATGTTGAGGCCGACGGGCGGATGGATCAGGCCCATTTCCATGACGATGGTCATGATCACGCCGAACCAGACGAGATCGAATCCCGCTGCCTTCAGCGGCGGCAGGATGATCGGCGCCGTCATCAGGATGATCGAGACGGGCGGCAGGAAGAAGCCCAGCACCACGACCATCACCAGGATCGCCAGGAGCAGGACCCAGCGCGAGAGATGCTGGGCCACGATCCACTCGGCGGTCGACTGGCTGATGTGCAGGTAGCTCATCACGTACGAATAGAAGAGCGACATGCCGATGATCAGCATCAGCATGCTCGATTCGCGGATCGTGTTGACCATGATCGGCGTGAGCTGGCGCGGCCTCCAGGTGTTGTAGATCACCGCGATCAGCAGCAGGGCAAGGATGGCGCCGAGGCCCGCCGTCTCCGACGGCGTGGCGAAACCGCCGTAGAGCGCCACCATCACGCCGGTCAGCAGCAGCACGAAGGGCAGCACGCGGGGCAGCGCGGCGATCTTCTCCGGCAGGCTGTAGCGGTCCTTGATCAGGAGCGGCGAGCCTTCCGGCGCGCGCTTGGCCTCGTGGGTGTAGCGCCAGGCCGCGTAGAGCGCGAAGAAGGCGACCAGCAGCAGCGCGGGGCCGATGCCTGCCAGGAACAGCTTGCCCAGCGACTGCTCGGAGGCGACGGCGTAGAGGATCATCGTGATCGACGGCGGCAACAGGATGCCGAGCGTGCCGCCGGCGGCGATCAGGCCGGCCGCGAAGCCGCCGGGATAGCCGCGCTTCCTCATCTCCGGAATGCCGGCCGAGCCGATCGCCGAGCAGGTGGCGGGGCTCGAGCCTGCCATGGCGGCGAACAGGGCGCAGGCGAAGACGTTGGCGATGCCGAGGCCGCCCGGCACGCGGCTCATCCAGACATGCAGCGCGGCGTAGAGGTCGCGGCCGGCCGGCGACCGGCCGATCGCGGCGCCCTTCAGGATGAAGAGCGGGATGGAGAGCAGCGTGATCGCCGACATCTCCTCGTAGACGTTCTGCGTCACGGTATCGAGGGCCGCATGCGGCATGAAGAAGACCATGAAGACGGTCGCCACCAGGCCGAGCGAGAAGGAGATCGGCATGCCCGAGAACATGACGAGCAGCGTGACGCCCGCGTAGAGCAGGCCGAGCGTGAACGGGCTCATGAATGGGGCAGGGCGTCGGGCGCGCGCGGCGGCGGCGGTGGCTGGAAAGCCTGCAGCACGATCTGCACCGTGAGGAGCGTCATGCCGACCGACATCAGGGAATAGGGGATCCAGAGCGGCGGTGCCCAGGCGGTGTCGGCCGTGTAGCCCTCGACCCAGGCTTCGTGCAGCAAGGTCCACGACTTCCAGGCGAAGAAGGCGCAGAACAGGGCGCTCAGCAGGTCGACGATGAACAGCCGGACGCGGTCGATGCGCGGCGGCAGGATGGCGGCGAGCGCCTCGATGCCGATATGGCCGCGCTGCGAATGCACCCAGGAAGCCGACATGAAGGTGACGCCGATCAGCAGGAAGACGGAGAACTCGTCCTGCCAATCGGTCGGCACGCTGGTGAAATAGCGCAGAACCACCGAGTAGGTCAGCGTGCAGGAGGCAAGAACAAGGGCGACCGCCGAGGCAACGACGATCGCCCTGTTCAGAAGTCCGAGAGCTTTCACGAAACCTGCTGGCTGAGCTTCAGGAACTCCGCGTTGCTGGCCGACTTCGCGGCATAGTCCTTCCAGCAGGTGTCGAGGGCGACGGCCTTCCACTTGTCGGCCTGGTCCTTCTCCATGTCGAACACCTTGAGGCCGGCCTTTTCCCAGACCTTGGCGACGTTGTCGTCGTCGGCCTTGGCCGCCTGTAGCGCGAATTTTTCCATGTCCGCGCCGATGTCCATGATCGCCGTCTGCTGATCCTTGGGCAGGGCATCGAAGACCTGCTTGGACATCAAGAGCGGCTCGAACACGAAGAAGAAGCCGGCCTTGCGGAAGGTGACGATGTTCTTGGTGATCTCTTCCATGCGGAAGGAGACGAAGCTGCCGGAGGTCGTCATGCAGATGTCCATCGTGCCCGTCTGCATGGATGCATAGAGCTCGTTCGACGGGAAGGACACGACCGACGCGCCCGCGCCCTTCAGCATCAGGTCCATCTCGCGGCTGCCGCCGCGCACCTTCTTGCCCTTGACGTCTTCCGGCACGAGGACCGGCTTGGGGTCGCGGCTCGCGACGCCGCCGGCCTGCCACAGCCAGGTGACGAGCACGACGCCCTTTTCCGCCATCAGGGCGGTCATCTTCTTGCCGATCTCGGCCTGCTTCCAGGCGTAGCCCTGCGCGTAGGAGCTGACCACGCCCGGCATGAAGCCGATATTGTATTCGCTCACCTCGCCGCCGGCGTAGTTCAGCGGGTAGAGGCTCATGTCGAGCGCGCCGCGCCGCAGCGCTGCGTATTGCGCGACCGTCTTCACCAGCGAGGAGTTGGGATAGACCTCCGCACCCAGCGCGCCCTTGGTGCGCTTCTCGAGCTCGGCGGCGAAACGCCGGCAGAGCTGGTCGCGGAAGTCGCCGCTGTCGGCCGTGCCGCCGGGAAACTGGTGCGAGATCTTGAGCTTCTTGGTCTCCGCGCGGGCCGGGCTCGCGATCCAGGGAGCGGCCAAGGGCGCGGCGAGCGGCGCGGCAGCCGTGGCTGCGAGCAGCCGGCGACGGGAGACGGTCATGGTCATTTCCTCCTGATGACAGTGCCTGTTCGTTGGGCCGGATAAGGATTCATCTGGTTTGCAAAGTCAATCGAACTGTCGCTGAAGCGCCGCCATGCGGCTGTTTTTCCTCGGAATTCACCGGCTTTTGACGGACTGGAATCCGGCCGCGCCGCCGGTTTCTGCAGCATGGCATATCGCTTGCATGGATTTTCGGCAGCGCAGGCCGCGCAAGCGGTTCTCTTCGGTTGGCGTGCCGACGTAATCGTCAGGGCCAGGATACCGACCGTCCGATCACCCTTCCCAAAACCCCAGTCGTTCGAGGAGGCGCCTCATGTGTGACCGTATTGGCTGTACGCATTTCCCCAAGCTCCAGGACATGGATCTCTCGGGCGCGGCTGTCCGCTCGCGCCGCAGCTTCCTGAAAGGTGCCGCGGCCGCAACCACCATCAGCATGGCGGCCGGTCCCGGCCTGCTGATGGGCGGACCCGCGCACGCCGCAGCCGGCATCAAGTCGACGCACGGCTCGGGCTTCTGCAACCTCAACATCTTCCTCGCCCATTCGCGGCAATATTCGAAGGCCGCCGGCGTCGAGCTCGAGTTCGTGAACACGCCGACCCAGGCCGAGATGGTGACCTTCCTCGGCATGGGCCAGGTCGACGTCGGCCTGATGCCCTACACCTCTTTCATGGCGCTCTATGACGCGGGCGCCCCGGTCAAGATCGTGGCCGGCGGCGGCGTCGAGGGCTGCGCTATCGTTGCCCAGCCGGGCCTCGATTCGGCCGAGAAGCTCAAGGGCAAGACGCTCGGCACCTTCCAGCTCGATACGCTGGAGGTGATGCCCTACGATTACCTGAAGAAGCACGGCGTCTCCTTCAAGGACGTGAAGGTCCGCTACATGGGCAACACGCCCGAGGCGATCGAGGCCTTCAAGGCGGGCGCGCTCGACTGGATCTGCACCATCGAGCCCTACGCCTCGGCGCTGGTGCACGACGTCAAGGGCGCGGTCATGCTCACGGACGGCGTCGACCTGTACGGCAAGGGCTATACCGATTGCGTGCTCGCCTCGCGCGAGAGCCTCATCAAGGACAATCCGTCGGGGCTGAAGGCGATCATCAAGGCGATGATGCAGGCGCAGTACGACGCCGAGCAGGAGCCGGACAAGGTCCTGACCGAGCTGGTCGGCACCTACTACAAGACCTCGATGGAGAACGCCAAGATCGCCAAGGGCAAGCAGCCTGCCGTGGTCGATGCGCGCAGCCAGACCAAGTTCATCCTCGATCGCACCGACAGCGTGATGGAGATGGGCTACATCAAGAAGAAGCCCGACCGCGGCGCCATCGACTGGACGCTGCTCGAAGAGGTCATCAAGGAAAACCCGGACATCTACGGCAAGCTGAAGTACAAGTCGGCCTGACGGCGGCGCGATGGCTGTCGTCACGCCACCGGACTACTCCGACACCGCATCGACCGCCGGCGCCGTCCGGCCGGCGGCGATGGCGCGGCTGTTCGCCTCCTTCGCCGGCGACACGCTGGCGGCGAAGGTCCTGTGGACCTGCCTCTCGATCGGCCTGTTCGTCGCGATCTGGGAGTTCTGCTGGCTGATCGGCTGGGCCGATCCCAAGCTCCTGCCGCCGCCGCACGTCTTCATCGGCTCGATCGCCGATCAGGGCAAGTTCTTCAACACCGCGACGCGTTGGCAGGTCGGCAAGTCGATGACCGGCGGGCCGTCGGCCTTCGAATCGGTGATGATCACGGTCGGCGCCACGACCATGCGCGTGTTCGTGGGCCTCTCCATCGCCACGGTGCTGGGCATCGGCGTCGGCGTCGCCATCCGCTACAACACGCTGTTCGACCGGCTGGTGCTGCCGACGGTGACCCTTCTCTCGCCGGTGTCGCCCATCGCCTGGCTGCCCGTCGCGATCTTCATCTTCGGCATCGGCAACGGGCCCGCCATCTTCATGGTCGTGGTCGCGCTCTTCTTCCACATGGTGCTGGCGACCATCAACCAGATCGACGGGGTCAGTCCGAACCTGATCAACGTCGCGCGCACCATGGGCGCGAGCAAGCCGCAGATCTACTGGCGGGTCATCGTGCCCGCGATCCTGCCCGGCATGCTGGCCGTGCTGCGCATGAACCTGTTCGGCGCCTGGATGGTCGTGCTGATCGCCGAGTCGACCGGCGTGGGCTACGGCATGGGGCAGGTGATCATGCTGGCGCGCAACACCTTCAACCCCTCGCTGGTCTTCTTCACCATCGCCGTGATCGGCTTCCTGGGCTTCGGCTTCGACTGGCTGCTGCGCCAGGCGCAGCGCCGCATCCTCTACTGGCTGCCCGACACCAAGGAGAAGCTGCGTGGCCTTTAGCGCGCCGACCTTCTCCTCGAAATCCGCCGTCGTCTGCCGCGACGTCGGCAAGACCTGGGCCGCCGGCACCAAGCGCGCCCACGAGGCGCTGCGCGACATCGACCTCGACATCGAGCCCGGCGAGTTCGTTGTGTTCCTGGGCCCGTCGGGCTGCGGCAAGAGCACCTTGCTCTATCTCATCGCGGGGCTCGAGGACTCGACCAGGGGCGACATCTGGTCGTTCAGCGACAAGGTCGAGACGCCGTCGCCCGAACGCAGCCTGATCTTCCAGGAGACCTCGCTCTTCCCCTGGCTCACCGTCTGGGAAAACGTGAGCTTCGGCCTCTCGATCCGCGGCGCCAGCAAGCAGGAACGCCGCGCGGTCGCCGCCGAGGCCCTGCAACGGGTGGGCCTCACGGCGGCGATGGAGAAGCGGCCGGACGAGCTGTCCGGCGGCATGCGCCAGCGCGTTGCGGTTGCCCGCGCGCTCGCCATGCGGCCCAAGGTGCTGCTGATGGACGAGCCCTTCGCCGCGCTCGACGTGCAGACCCGCGCGCGCATGCAGGACTTCCTGCTCGACGTCTGGAAGCAGAGCGGCGCGTCGGTGCTGTTCGTCACCCATCACATCGACGAGGCCGTGGCGTTGGCCGACCGTGTCGTGGTCTTCACGTCGCGGCCCGGCCGCATCAAGACCATCGTACCGGTCAAGCTCGCGCGCCCGCGCAATCTCTTCTCTCCCGAAGCCGAGGCCATGCGCATCGAGCTCACCGAGCTCCTGCGCGACGAAGTTGACCGCGCCTTCGCCGAACAGGAAGCTCTTTCCGCCGCACTCTAGTCACATGCAGGAGAAGCCAGAATGGCCACCAGCCTGATCCGCAGCCGTGCCGCCATCACGGGCACGAAGGACCGCCTGTCCTGGAACGAAATCAAGGACGGCGCCGTCCTGCAGAAGGATGGCGTGATCGAGGAGGTCGGCACCTACGACGATCTTCATCGCAAGTATCCCAACGTGCCGGTGATCGGCACGGGCAAGGAGATCCTGCTGCCGGGCTTCGTCAACGGTCATCATCACATCGGCCTCACGCCGGTGCAGCTCGGCTCGCCCGACATGCCGCTCGAGCTCTGGTTCATCACCCGCATGGTGATCCGCAATCTCGACCTTTACCTCGACACGCTCTATTCGGCCTTCGAGATGATCGGTTCGGGCATCACGACGGTACAGCACATCCAGGGATGGATGCCGGGACAGCTCAAGGAGGTCGAGGCGCGCGCCAACGACACGATCCGCGCCTACGAGGATGTCGGCATGCGGGTCAGCTACTGCTACGCCGTGCGCGACCAGAACCGGCTCGTCTATCAGGCCGACGTGGACTTCGTGAAGAGCCTGCCGGCCGAGCTGCAGGGGCCGATGCAGCGCTGGTTCGATCGCTTCAAGATGAGCCTCGACGACGCGATGGACATGTTCAAGTCGTTCCATTCGCAGCATCACAACAAGCGGCGCGTGAAGATCCAGCTCGCGCCGGCCAACCTGCACTGGTGCTCGGACAAGGCGCTGACCTATTTGAGCGACGCCTCGTCGAAGTACGACGCTCCGATGCACATGCATCTCGTCGAGACGGCCTACCAGAAGGAGTACGCCCGGCGGCGCGGCGATTGCACGGCGCTGGAGTACATCGATCGCTTCGGCCTGGTGACCCATCGCCTGACGCTCGGCCACGGCGTGTGGCTGAACGAGAAGGACATCGATCGCCTCGCGGCGGCCAAGGGCTGCGTCTGCCATAACTGCTCGTCCAATTTCCGCCTGCGCTCGGGCGTGGCGGCGCTGAACTTCTTCGAGAAGAAGGGCATCAACACCGCGATCGGCCTCGACGAGGCCGGCATCAACGACGATCGCGACATGCTGCAGGAGCTGAAGCTCGTGCTGCGCGCCCATCGCGTGCCGGGCATGGTCGACGAGGACGTGCCGACCATGGCCCAGGTGCTGCGCATGGCGACGGTCGGTGGCGCGCGCACGACGCCCTATGGCGAGAGCCTCGGCACGCTGGAAGTGGGCAAGGGCGCCGACATGGTGCTGATCGACTGGGACAAGGTCGCCTATCCCTATCTCGACGAGCTGACGCCGACGCTGGACGCCGTCGTGCAGCGCGCCAAGAACGACGCCGTCACCATGACCATGTGCGACGGCGAGGTGATCTACCAGGACGGCAAGTTCACCAAGGTCGACAGGACCGTCGCCTTGAAGAAGCTGCACGACGATCTCAGCAAGGCCCTGACCGACGACGAGGTCGAGCGGCGCAAGCTCTCCAAGGCGCTGCTGCCGCACGTCCGCAAGTTCTACGGCACCTACATCGACACCTCGAAGCACCAGCCGTTCTACCGGCCGAGCTCGATGGTCTAGAAGACTCCGGGCCGGAGTCTCAGGGGCGTGAGATCGGTCCGATGCCGATGGCGTAAGGCTTTTAGCCCGGAGTCTCAGAGTCTCGCCCACCCCCTGATATCAATGATATCAATGATATCACTGATATCACTGATATCACTGATATCACTGATATCAATGATATCAATGATATCATCCGATCAGCCGGGCTTCATGTGGGATGCCCGCACGACCTTGCCCCATTTCTCGGTCTCCGCGACCAGGAAGGCGCCGAACTCGGCTTGTGTCAGGGGCATCGGCACCCCGCCCAATTCGAGGATGCGCGCACTCAATTTTGGATCGGCGAGGGCGGCCGTCACGGCCTTGTTGAGCTTGTCGATGGTTCCGGGCGGCGTGCCGGTCGGCGCACCGAGGCCCGCAAACGCATTGGTCTCGAAACCGGGGAGAAATTCGCCGATCGGCGGGATGCCGGGCAGCAGGTCGAGCGCCTTGGGCGTCGAGACGCCGAGCGCGCGCAGGCGGCCGGCGCGAATGTGATCGATCGAGGACGGGAGATTGTCGAACATGACCTGCACCTGGCCGCTCAGCAGGTCGGCGAGGGCGAGCGGCGCGCCGCGATAGGGCACGTGCTGCATGTCGACGCCGGCCATCATCTTGAACAGCTCGCCCGTGGCGTGCGCCACCGAGCCGGTGCCGGCCGAGCCGTAGTTGATCTTGCCGGGATGCGCCTTGGCGTAGGCGATGAACTCGGGGACGGTCTTGGCCGGGAACGACGGGTTGACCTCCATCACCTGGAAGACGCGATAGATGCCGGCCACGGCCGCGAAGTCGCGCAGGAGATCGAAGCCGAGCTTGTCGTAGAGCGTCGCGTTGATCGGATTGTTGGCGCCGATCACGAGCAGCGTGTAGCCGTCGGGCGCCGCATGGGCGACCGCGTCCGCCGCGATATTGCCGCCGGCGCCCGGCCGGTTGTCGACGATGAACTGCTGGTTGAACCGCTCGGTGAGCGACTGCGCGATCAGGCGCGCCAGGATGTCGATCGCCTGGCCTGCCGCGAAGCCCACGACCAGCTTCACCGGCTGCGCGGGCCAGGCTTGTGCGGATGCAGCTCCCGAGCCCGTTGGCAGCGCGAGCGCGGTGGCGGCGAGTTGCTGGAACCGCCTGCGGCGAAGCTTCATCGCCTTCCTCCCCCATCGCCGGCTTTTTGCCGGTCGACGGGAGCCTATATCGGGCGCCGCCCGACCGCTACGGCTGAGGAACGGCGGCCTCGCTCTCGATGGCGTCGAGCGGACGGTCATCCAACACCGCCTCGAAGGCCTGAAGGCGCTTGTAGATCGAGATCATGCTCACGATCGTCGACCAGGAGTTGACCAGGTACTGGAAGGAGGATTCGACCCGGCCGAAGGCGCGGAGGATCTGTTGCAGGACGCCGAGGGTGAGAGCGCCGGTGACGATCGTCGGGCCGAGGGCGGAGTAGGCGACGAGCGCACTGGCCTGCAGGTAGCCGTAACGGGCGATGTTGAAATAGAGGAAGTTCAGGTACAGGCGAAAGTAGTTGTCCTTCACGTCCCGAAACAAGGTGCCGAGGGTCGGCGGCTGCGCGCGGTCGGCGCTGTCCTCGCCGAGCACCAGCTCCTTGCGGTAGGCCGCCTCGACTCTTTGGTTGCGAAATTCGAGGCCGGGCAGCCGGATGCCGGCGAGGGCCAGCAACCCGGTGCCGAACACCGCCCAAACGAGGGCAACGACGACCAGCGCTTGCGGCACGTAGCCCAGCAGCGGCAACTCCTTCACGTAGGAGGAGAGGCCCCAGAGGATGGGCAGGAACGCGATCAAGGACATGACCGCGTCGATCAGGCGGGTGCCAAGGCCCTCCAGCGTGTCGGCGAATTTCATCGTGTCTTCCTGGACGCGCTGCGAGGCTCCCTCGACGCGTCGCAGGCGCTGCCAGTTGGCGACGTAGTAGTCGTTCATCGCCATGCGCCAGCGAAAAATGTAGTGGCTGGTAATGAAAGCGGTCAGCACCGCGGAGGCGATGTAGGTCATCGCAATGCCCAGGAACGTCGCCTGCTGGGCGTAGAACTGGCCGAGCGTGATCGAGTTCGGCTTCGACAAGGCCTGCTGGATCAGATTGTAGAAGACGCCAAACCAGCTGTTGATCATCACGTCGAGCTGCACCTGGAACCACAGCAGGAAGACGATGATCGCCGACACGCCGACGGACCAGCGGGACCAGGGGTGCGGCATCAACCACGA
>DATJWN010000150.1:0-9079 GCA_035501235.1 Reyranella sp. | reverse complement strand
TGCTTGGAGAGCTCCGGCCACAGGCGCTTCTTGCCGTCGGCCGGATAGTCGTAGAAGCCCTTGCCGTTCTTGCGGCCGAACCGCTCGAGCTTCTTCACCATCAGCTCGAGGATGTCGTCGGCGCCCGAGCCCTCGTACTTCTCGCCGGACGCCGCGGCGTCGCGACGGGTCTGGTCCATGATCTTCCACGAGAGATCGATCGCGACCTCGTCGTTCAGCGAGAGCGGACCCACCGGCATGCCGGCGAACTTGGCGCAGTTCTCGATCATCGGCGCCGGCACGCCCTCCTTCAGGAGGCGATGGCCCTCGCTGATGAAGGCGCCGCAGACGCGGGAGGTGAAGAAGCCGCGCTTGTCGTTCACCACGATCGGCGTCTTGCGGATCTTCTGCACGAAGTCCATGGCGCGCGCGAGCGTCGCGGGCGAGGTCTTCTTGCCGACGATGATCTCGACCAGCGGCATCTTCTCGACCGGCGAGAAGAAGTGCAGGCCGATGAAGTGATCCGGCCGCGCCGAAGCTTCGGCGAGACCCGTGATCGGAAGCGTCGAGGTGTTGGAAGCGAACACCGCCTTCGGATCGAGCACGGCCTCGGCCTTCTTGGTGGCCTCGGCCTTGACCTCGCGGTTCTCGAACACCGCCTCGATCACCAGATCGCAGCCCTTGAGGGCCGCGAAGTCCGGCGTCGCCGTCACCTTGGCGAGCAGGCCGTCGGCCTTGTCCTTGGGTAAACGGCCGCGCTTCACGAGCTTGCCGAGCTCATCGGCGATATGCGCCTTGCCCTTGTCGGCCGCGGCCTGGTCGCGATCGACCAGCACGATGTCGAGGCCGGCCTGCACCGAGACGGTGGCGATGCCGGCGCCCATGAGACCGGCGCCGAGAATGCCGATCTTCTTGTATTCCTGCTTCGGCACATCCTTCGGCCGGCGGGCGAGCTTGTTCGCCTCCTGCAAACCGAAGAACAGCGTGCGGATCATGCTCTTGGCGACGGGATCGCGCAGCAGCGACACGAAGTACCGTGTCTCGACGCGCAGGCCTGAATCGAACGGCAGCTGCAGACCTTCGTAGACGCAGGACAGGATCGCCTTGGGCGCGGGATAGACGCCGTTGGTCTTGCCCGCGATCATAGCGTTGCCGCCGATGAAAGTCTGCACGCCCGGCGGACTCCAGACCTGGCCACCGGGGAAGCCCGGAGTCTTGAAGCCCTTGCGGTCCCACGGCTGCACGGCGCGGCCGTCGATCGGCTTGGCACCCTTGCCCGCGTACTCCGGAACCACCTGCTCCTTCGCCGGGCCCATCAGCCACTCCTTGGCCTTCGCGAGCAGCTGATCCGCCGGCACGACCTCGTGGATCAAACCGAGGCCCTTGGCGGCATCGACCGTGAGGTCCTTGCCCTCGATCAGGATGGGCGCGGCGTTCATCACGCCGATCAGGCGCGGGATACGCTGCGTGCCGCCGCCGCCCGGCAGCAGACCGATCTTGACCTCGGGTTGGCCGATCTTGGTCTTCGGATTCGCCGCGGCGATGCGATAGTGGCAGGCGAGGCAGATCTCGAAGCCGCCGCCCAGCGCGGTGCCGTTGATGGCCGCCACGATCGGCTTGCCGCCGGTCTCCTGGCGCCGGAACATCTTCTGCAGCTGGCTGAACTGGTCCATCAGCTTGGCCGCATCGGACGTATCGACATTCAGCAGCATCTCGAGATCGGCGCCGGCGATGAAGCTGTCCTTGCCCGAGGTCAGGATGATGCCCTTCACGGCTTCGTCCTTGAGCGCCTTGGTCAGGGTCTCTTCATATGCCTTGAGCGAGCCCTCGTTCAGCACGTTCATGGAACGGCCGGGCATGTCCCAGGTGATGGTGGCGATACCGTCGCTGTCGACGTTGTAGCTGATCATTTTAGACTCGCTCGATGATGGTGGCGGTGCCCATGCCGCCGCCGACGCAGAGCGTGGCGAGGCCGGTCGAAAGGTTGCGCCGCTCGAGCTCGTCGAGCAGCGTGCCCAGGATCATCGCACCGGTGGCGCCCAGCGGATGGCCCATGGCGATCGCGCCGCCGTTCACGTTGATCTTGTCGTGCGGCATCTTGAGGACCTGCATGTAACGCAGGACGACGGCGGCGAAGGCCTCGTTCAGCTCGAACAAGTCGACGTCCTTCACGCTCATGCCGGCGCGCTTCAGCGCCTTCTCGGACGCAGGCGCCGGACCGGTCAGCATGATCGCCGGCTCCGAGCCGATCGAGGCGAAGGAGCGGATGCGCGCGCGCGGCTTGAGGCCCGCCTTCTCGCCGAACTCCTTGGTGCCGAGCAGGATCGCGGCCGCGCCATCGACGATGCCCGACGAATTGCCGGCGTGATGGACGTGGTTCATCTTCTCGATCTCGGGGTAGCGCTGCTGCGCCACCGCATCGAAGCCCGGCATCATCTCACCCTGCGCCTTGAACGAGGGCTCGAGCGCCGCCAGCGTCTGCATGGTCGTGGTCGGACGCATCAGCTCGTCATGGGTCAGCAGCTCGACGCCGTTGCGATCCTTCACCGGGACGATCGACTTCTTGAAGTAGCCGGCGTCCCAGGCAGTCTTGGCGCGCTTCTGCGATTCGACGGCATAGGCGTCGACGTCGTCGCGGCTCATGCCGTACTTGGTGGCGATCAGGTCGGCCGAGATGCCCTGCGGCACGAAATACATCGGCATCGCCACGGCCGGATCGACCGGCCAGGCGCCGCCATCGGAGCCCATCGGCACGCGGCTCATCGACTCGACACCGCCGCCGATCGCGGCCTGGCTCTGGCCCGACATGACCTGCGCCGCCGCCATGTTGGTGGCTTCGAGGCCCGAGGCGCAAAAGCGGTTGATCTGCACGCCCGAGACGCTCTCGGCATAGCCCGACATCACCGCGGCGGTGCGCGCGATGTCCGCGCCCTGTTCGCCGATCGGCATGACGCAGCCCAGCACAACGTCGTCGACCAGATGCGTGTCGAGCTTGTTGCGGCCAGCGAGCGCCTGCAGCGCCGTGACGGCGAGGCGCACAGGCGTGACCTCGTGCAGGGAACCATCCTTGCGGCCCTTGCCACGCGGCGTGCGAACGGCGTCGTAGATGTATGCGTCGGTCATGGTCTGTCTCCTTGAATTCGATTAGAGCGTGCGGCCGATCAGCTCTTTCATGATCTCGTTGGTGCCGCCGTAGATCTTCTGCACGCGCGCATCGGCGTAGAGGCGCGCGATCGGGTATTCCCACATGTAGCCGTAGCCGCCGAAGAACTGCAGGCACTCGTCGATCAGCGCGCATTGCAGGTCGGTCGTGTGATACTTGGCCATCGCGGCGGTCGGCACGTCGAGCTCACCCTTGAGATGCTTGGCCACGCAATCGTCGACGAAGGTGCGCGCGACCAATGCCTTGGTCTTGAGTTCGGCGAGCTTGAAGCGCGTGTTCTGGAAATCGATGATCGACTTGCCGAAGGCCTTGCGGTCCTTCACGTAGGCGAGCGTGTGCTCCAGCGCCGCCTCGATCGCGGCCACGGCCTGGATGGCGATCACCAGCCGTTCCTGCGGCAGCTGCTGCATCAGCTGCACGAAGCCCATGCCGGTGCCGGGCCCCAGCAGGTGATCGGCCGGCACGCGGACGTTGTCGAAGAACAGCTCCGACGTGTCCTGTGCCTTCATGCCGATCTTCTCGAGATTGCGGCCGCGCTTGAAACCTTCGGTGTTGGTCTCGACGGCAATCAGCGACGTGCCCTTGGCCCCGAGCTTGGGATCGGTCTTGGCGACCACGACCACCAGGTCGGCGAGCTGACCGTTGCTGATGAAGGTCTTGGAGCCGTTGATGACCCAGTGATTGCCGTCCATCACGGCGCTGGTCTTCACGGCTTGAAGATCGGAGCCCGTCCCCGGCTCGGTCATGGCGATGGCCGTGACCAACTCACCGGAACAGGCCTTGGGGATCCATTTCTTCTTCTGCTCTTCGTTGCCGTAGTGAAGCAGATACGGAACGACAATGTCGTTGTGGAGCGAAAAGGCCGGACCGGACGCGAGCGCGCGGCCCTGCTCCTCGATCAGGATGGCGCTGTAGAGGAAGTCGGCGCCGGCGCCGCCATAGGCTTCCGGCATGGTCATGCCGAGCAGGCCCTGCTCGCCCGCCTTGCGCCACAGCTCGCGCGGCACGATGCCCTCTTCCTCCCACTTCATGTGGAAGGGCGTGACTTCCTTCTCGAAGAACCGCCGGCAGGTGTCGCGGAACATCTCGTGTTCGGGCGTGTAATGCGCTGCCAATGCGGTCACTGGGAACGTCCTCCGGCTGCCGTTTCTTGTCTTGGAAGCCACGACTTTGGGCCTCCGGCGGGGGCTCCGCCAGTGACGCTTAGATAGTTTCCCTTTACGTAAACGTCAACCTGAATGCTTACAAATGCGCTGGTGGTCAATTTTGACCTCCTTCCATCTGGACGTTGATCGGAGCCGATCATTGTCCCGTCTAGGACAGCGCGGCGCCGGCCGCCAATATGATCAATGGAAACGGGGGTCCCCATGCACGCTCAGTCGCATCGTCATGCCAACAAGGTCTATGCCTACGACATGCTCGAAGCACCGTGGACGGACACCGGTCTCGGCGGTCTCAGGCAGAAGATTGTCCGCATCGACCGCGAGGCCGGGCTCTTCCTCGGCATGCTGGCCTTCGAGCCCCTGACCCGGACCGGCCTGCATCAACATCAGGCAACCGCCATCAGCTACTTCCTCGACGGCAGCCTCTGCGACTATGCGGGCTTTGCCTCGGCGGGCATGGCGGGCATCAACCTGCGCGGCGCCACGCACGATGCCATCGCCTACAATCGCTGCCTGCTCGCAGCCCGTCTCGAGGGGCCGGTGACCTATCCGTCGAAGAGCGATCACGCCACGGTCCATGCGGGCTCGCGGCCGGCGGAGATCGTGAACACCGCGCCCGAGGTCCCGCCCGACATCAACATCGTCGTCGATGCGTTGCCGACGCTGGTGACGACGCTGCCCGGCGTCGAACGCCGGCTGGTGTTCGACTATGCCGGCACAGGCACCGATCGACGCCTGGTCCAGCTCGCGTTGCTGCCGGGCACGCGGCTGCCGGCCCATGTCACATCGTCGCTGGTCGAGTTCTTCCTGCTCGGCGGCGATCTCAGGGTGAACGGGACGGCCGCGTCGGGCGGAAGCTTCGTCGTGATCGAGCCCGACACCGAGGTCGACATATCCTCCGCCTATGGCGCGCGTCTGCTCGCCTGGGCCGAGGGCCCGGCCGCCTGGGCCGATGGCCGGATGCGACCCGATTGCTATGGCTTCTGACGCCGCGAGAGGCGCATAATCCCCGAACAACAAGGCGCAAAAACAGCGCCGACAGAGGAAACGACCATGGCTGCAGTGAATCAAGTCACACCGGCAGCGCTCATCACGGCCCGGCTCGACCGGCTGCCGATGACGCGCCACATCTGGATGCTCGTCACGCTGATCTCGCTCGGCGGTTTCTTCGAGGTCTACGATCTCTTCTTCACGGGCTACGTCGCGCCCGGCCTGTTCGCGGAAAAGATCTTCACCTCGACCACGACCAGCCTGTTCGGCATGACGGGGCTCGCCTCGTTCATCGCCTCGCTGTTCACCGGCCTCTTCATCGGCACCATCGCCTGCTCGTTCCTGGCCGACAAGTTCGGCCGGCGCGCGATCTTCACCTACTCGCTGCTCTGGTACAGCGCCTGCACCCTGATCCTCGCCTTCCAGGACACGCCCAACGGCGTCAACCTGTGGCGCCTGATCGGCGGTATCGGCATCGGCGTCGAGCTGGTCACGATCGACAGCTACATCTCCGAGCTGGTGCCGAAGTCGAGCCGCGGCAAGGCCTTCGCCTTCCAGCAGGGCGTGGGCTTCATCGCCGTGCCGACAGTGGCGCTGCTTGCCTGGCTGCTCGTGCCCCAGACCATCTCGGGCCTGTCCGGCTGGCGCTGGGTGGTGATCTTCGGCTCCCTCGGCGCCCTCGTGGTCTGGGTGCTGCGCTGGAAGCTGCCCGAGTCGCCGCGCTGGCTGGCACAGCATGGCCGCCTTGCCGAGGCCGAACAGGTCATCAGCAGCATCGAGGCCGGGGTGGCCGCCGACACGGGCGGCGCTCTTCCCGCGCCGGGAACGCCGATTCCGGAGGCCACGCACGAAGGCCGCTATGTCGAGGCCTTCGCGCCAGCCTATCTCGGTCGCACCCTGATGATGACGGTGGTGAGCCTGGGCTCGACGATCGGCTTCTACGGCTTCG
The DNA here is from genome assembly GCA_035501235.1 of Reyranella sp. Taxonomy (GTDB): domain Bacteria; phylum Pseudomonadota; class Alphaproteobacteria; order Reyranellales; family Reyranellaceae; genus Reyranella. The sequence continues at coordinate 2,835 of DATJWN010000150.1, read as the reverse complement.
CCAACTGGGTGCCGACCCTGCTGATCGCCAAGGGCATCATGGTCACCAAGTCGCTCCAGTACACCTTCATCATCGCGCTGGCCTATCCCCTCTTCGCTCTGGTCGCCACGTCGTTCGCCGACCGCATGGAGCGCAAATGGCAGGTCGCGCTGTCGTCGCTGGGCATGGCGGTGTGCGGCGTGATCTTCTCGCAGCAGACCTCGCCTGTCGCGCTGGTGGTGCTGGGCGCGATCCAGACCATGCTGCTGACCTGGCTCTCGTTCTCCTACCACAACTACATGGCGGAGATTTACCCGACACGCATCCGTGCCCGCGCCGTCGGCTTCGTCTACTCGTGGAGCCGCTTCAGCTCCATCTTCACCGGCTTCTTCATCGCCTACTTCCTGGACTCGTTCGGCGTGCCCGGCGTGTTCCTGATGATCGGCGGCTGCATGGTCGTCGTCGCGGCGACCTGCCTGCTGTTCGGCCCGAAGACCAACCAGCTCGCGCTGGAGGCGATCGCGCACTAGCTAGGGAAGCGCTCCTGTCGCGAACAACTTCCCGGCCACCCACGTCGCCATCGGCCGCGTGAAGTGGCCGGTGTCCCAGGCCGATAATTCGCTGCTGCCCGGCGCGCGAGTCGGGCAGCCGTCGGCCGTGCAGATGAGATCGAGCAGCGAGACGTAGGCCACGTCAGGCCCTTCCGAGAAAGCGCGCACGTGGGCGTCGGTCGGGCGCGTGGCGGTCGCCAGGCCGAAGCGCATCCGCTCCGGCGGCTCCCGCTGCTCGGGGTGATTGACCAGCCAGGAGACGAGCAGCCGCGGCAAAGGGACGATCCAGCGCGGCGCGGGGCCCAGCACCACGATCTTCTTCGCACCTTCGTGCCGCAGCGCCCTCAGCGTCTTCTCGTAGGTCACCCAGAGATCGGGGCCGCCGGGCGGCGTGCTGTAGTCCGGCCACGAAGCGAAGAGCAGCACCGTGTCGGGCTTCAGGCGCTGGACCTCCTTCATCACCAAGACGTTGCTCGCGACACAGGTGTCGTAGCTCATGCCCAGGACCGGCGGGCAGGAGCTGCGGACCATCTCGAGCAGGTCGACATCCCGCGGGGCCGCGTCCTTGAGGCCGGGATAAAGCGCACCCGCATGGCTGTCGCCCCACAGCAGGATCGTCTTCGCGCCGGGCCGCACCTTCGTGCAATCGCGCGAGAAGCCGTCGGCGGGATCGCGCTCGGAGAGCCAGCATTCGCCGAGCCGCGCGCCCGGCCGGAAGTTGTAGCGGTAATCGGCGAGCGCACGCACGCGCTCGGGAAAGCGCGACGCGACGCCCTCCAGGCGATAGGTGGTGAGCGCGCCGAGGCCGACCGTCACCAGGATCCCAGCGAGCGCGATGGCCGTCGGGAAGAGCGCGGCCCCCCGCCTCACCGGCCGCTCGATCAGGAGCCATGTCGCACCGGCCAGCACGAAGCTCGCGGCCAGCAAGGTCGCGCGCATGGCAGCGGAGTCCTCGACGCCGATCACATGGGCGAAGGAAAGCAGCGGCCAGTGCCAGAGATAGAGCGGATAGCTGATCAGGCCGATGCCCACGAGCACCGGCTGCGCGAACACGCGGCGATTGATCCAGGAGTCGGGCGAGGCGATCAGCAACGCGGTACCGGCGACGGGCAACAGCGCCCAAGTGCCGGGGAAGAGAGTCCATTTGTCGAACCAGACGATGGCATAGGCGACGAGCGCGAGGCCGAGCCACGACAGCCAGTTGGACTGACGCTGCCACCGCCGCTCTGCCAGGAGCGCGCCCACGAGCAGCTCCCAGATGCGGGTGAGCGGCGAATAGAAGGCGGCCGTCCGGTCGAGCCCGACCTCGATCGCGCCCCAGCCGAAGGAGAGCACGACGATCGCCGCCGTCAGCACGAAGAGGCTCCAGCGCCGCTTCCAGGCGAGCCAGAGGGCGAGCGGCCAGACGAGATAGAACTGCTCCTCGATGCCGAGCGACCAGAGATGCAGCAGCGGCTTGCTCTCGGCGACGCCGTCGAAATAGGAGGATTCGTTCCAGAACTCGAAGTTCGCGACGAAGGCCGCGGCGGCCATGATCTGGCGGCAGAGCTGCATCAGCTCGCGCGGCAGGAGCTCGAACCAGCCGAAGATCGCCGAGGCCGCCAGCACCACGCTCAGCGCCGGCAGGATGCGTCGCGCCCGCCGCGCGTAGAACCAGCCGAAGCCGAAGGTCCCCTGCTCCAGCGCGTCGAGCAGGATGCCGGTGATCAGGTAGCCCGAGATGACGAAGAAGATGTCGACGCCGACGAAGCCGCCCGTCAGGGTCTTGGGGAAAGCATGGAAGGCGAGCACCGCGAGCACGGCCAGCGCGCGCAGGCCGTCGATGTCGGGGCGATAGGCGAGGCTTTTCCCTGTCACGTTCCGCTTGCCGCGGAACAGCGGCGCGGCGAAAGATGGTCGCATGACCGTCTCGCCTGAGTCCATCGACTACACCCACGACGACGTCGCCTGCCGCGGCCATCTGGTCGTCGACCGATCGACCGACGCCCCTCGTCCCGGCGTCGTCCTGTTCCCCGATGCCCGCGGCATGAGCAACACCGCCATCGAGGCCGCCCGGCGGCTCGCCCCGCACGGCTACGCGGTCTTCGTCGCCGATCTCTATGGCGGAGCGATCTTCCACGCGGACATCCCCGAGGCGCACAGGCTCATGACCGCGCTGCGCTCCGACGTCGACCGCTGGCGCGCCCGCGCCGAGGCCGCGCTCGATGTCGTGGCCGGGCTCCCCGTCGTCGATGCCAGCAAGATCGCGGCCATCGGCTACTGCTTCGGCGGCACGACCGCGCTCGAGCTCGGCCGCAGCGGCGCC
>DATJWN010000149.1:0-4137 GCA_035501235.1 Reyranella sp. | reverse complement strand
TTCCGCCAGCAGTCCCAGGTCGTTCTGGAGCTCAAGCAGGCGCTCGAAAAGCTGCTTGGCGTCCGACTCGCGCCCGATCGACATGTAGGCGTCGCAGAGCCAGAAACTGCAGGCGAGGAATGCGCCTTCACCAGGATCGAGGCCGTCATTGGTGCGATGTGTGTTGTATCTCATGACGAAGCCGCGGTGCAGCAGGCCGTTCTCGATCGCCTCGACCGTGCCGACAAAGCGCTCGTCCTGGGCGGCGATGAACCCGGTCTGCGCCAGCAACAACAGGCTCGCATCCAGGTCCTCGCCGTCGTAGGCGGCCTTGAAGGTGTTGCGGGCGGGGTCGTAGCCCTTGGCGATGACATCGGCCGCGATCTCGTCGCGTACCTTGCGCCATTCCTCGACATCGCCCTTGAGGCCGTGATTCTCGACGCCCTTGATGGCGCGATCGAAGACGACCCAGGCCATGACCTTAGAGTAGACGAAGTGGCGAGTCGGCCCCCTGGTCTCCCAGATGCCGCTGTCCGGCGTGTTCCAGATCCGGGCGACATGCGCCACCAAGATGCGCTGCATCTCCCAGCCGGCATCGGTCGAGGCGAGGCCGCCTTTGCGAGATTGCTCGAAGGCGTCCATCAGCTCGCCGTAGACGTCGAGCTGGAACTGCTCGTGCGCGGCATTGCCGACACGGACGGGCTTGGAATCGGCGTAGCCCGACAGCCAGTCCACCTCCCATTCGGTCAGCCGCCGCTCGCCCCGCAGCCCGTACATGATCTGCATCTCGTCGGGCGAGCCTGCAACCGCGCGCTGCAGCCAATCGCGCCATGCCGCCGCCTCGTTGTAGATGCCGGCGTTCATCATGGCGAGCAGGGTGAGTGTGGCGTCGCGCAGCCAGCACAGGCGGTAGTCCCAGTTGCGCACGCCGCCGAAGCGCTCGGGCAGCGACGTCGTGGGCGCCGCGACGATGCCGCCGCTCGGCATGAAGACAAGGGCCTTGAGCGTGATCAGGGAGCGCTTGATGGCCTCCTTGTAGGGGCCCTCGGTCTTGGTCGTGGCCGTCCAGTCCTTCCAGAACTTCTCGCAAGTCTCGAGTGCCTCGTCGGGATCGATGGCCGGCGGCACGTCGAGATGCGAGGGGCCGTAGCTCATGACGAAGGGCCTGGCCTCGCCCTTGCTGAGCGTGAACTGCGCCACCGTCTTGAAGTTTTCGCCGCGGAAGAAGACAGGCGTGCGCAGGACCACCATGTCGGGACCAGCGACAGCGCGCATCGTGCCGTCCTCGAGGCGCGTCACCCACGGCGTCATGGTGCCGTAGCCGAAGCGCAGCATCAGCTCCATGCAGACCGCCGCTTCGCCCTCGTCGCATCGAACGATGCGGATCAAGTCCGAGGCACGGCCGCGCGGCAGCATGAAGTCGATCAGGGTGAGCTTGCCGCCCTCGACCTCGAAGGTCGTTTCAAGGATCAGCGTTTCGGGCCGATAGCGGCGCTGGACTGACTTGACCTCGGCGACCGGCGTGATCAGCCAGAAACCATTGCCCTGGCCACCCAGCAGCTTGGCGAAGCAGGCGTCGGAGCTGAAGGTCGGCCAGCACAGCCAGTCGATCGATCCGTCCTTGCCGACCAACGCCGCCGTCTGGCAGTCGCCGATCAGCCCATAGCTCTCGATGGGCGCGCTCATTCCGGGGCCTCGGAGAATTGCAGCACGACTTTGATGTCGTCGGGGTGGCTGGTGAAGGCCTCGCGCCAGTCGTCGAGCGGCACGCGCCGCGTGATCAGCCGGCCCAGCCATCGGGGATCGGCCTTGGCGAGCGCCTCCGCGGCGGCCTCGTAGTGCGTGCGGTTGGCATTCACCGAACCGAACGTCACGGCGTTGCGCAGCACCATGTTGCGATTGAAGTTGCCGAAGTCGAAGGGCAGCGGACGGCCCGAGCTCGACACTCCCGTCAGGCAGACCACGCTGTCGGGTCCGGCGCGCTTCAGCACGTCGACCACGAGCGGAAGGGCCCCGGTGCATTCGATGATGATGTCGGGCAGGAACGCCTCGTCGAGCGCGCCTGCGTGATAGGTGCCGCCGAGTGCCGCCACCAGCTCGGGCTTGGGACCCTTGTCGGCGCGATCGAGCACATGGACGTCGAGGCCGCGTTGCCGGCCCATCAGCGCGCCCAGCAGCCCGACTGGTCCGGCGCCAGTGACCAGCACGGTCCTGGGCTGCCAGCTTCGGGTGCGATGGCCGATGCGGTCGATATGGTCCCACGCCTTGGCGAGGATGCTCGCAGGTTCGAGCAGGACGCCCCGCATGCCGAGCGACGGCGAGACTTTCACCGCGAAGGCCGGTTCGAGACGGAAGCGCTCGGCGCCGTAGCCGTCGACCGACTTGATGCCGTGCTCGGTATATTGCCCGTTTCGGCACATGTCCCATTCGTCCAAGGCGCAGGAGGGACAGGGCACGGGATCGGGCCGGCGCACGATGCCGACGACGAGATCGCCCTTCTGAAAGTCGCTGCTTTCAGGTGCTTCCAGCACGCGGCCAAGCGATTCATGGCCCAGGATGAGGCGCTCCTTGCCCGGCGGTGCCCAGCCATAGGCGCCGGAGATGATCTCGCGATCGGTGCCACAGACGCCAAGCGCGATCGCCTGCACGAGCAGGGTCGACCGATCGGCGGCGGGCTCCGGTCGGTCTTCCAGCCGTACGGTGTTGGGCGCGCCGGGCGCGACGGTGATCGCCTTCAAGTCGGTTCGTCGGGAAAGCCGCCGACTCGTCCCGTCCTCCGTTCTTCGGCCACGTGCTCATTGGGCCCGTAGGGGTGGCCACCGAAATCGTGGCGCATCATGGCGACGGCGCGTGCCCAGTTCTTTCGGCCGTCGCGCGAGGCGATGAGCTGCACGACGGACTGTGTGATGACCGGTGCCGACACGTCCATATGCAGCGCGTCGTCGACCAGCCAGTTCACCTCGCCAGTGTCGCCGATATAGGTCGGCACTTCGCCCAGCCCGCCGCCTTCGCGGTAGCTCTTGGCGATGAGCTCGATCAGCCAGGAGCGAACGACCGAGCCGTGCGTCCAGCACGCGAGCACGTCGGCGATGGGCAGCTTCTCGCGGAAATGCTCCAGCAGATCGATGCCCTCGCCGATGGCCTGCAGCATGCCGAACTCGATGCCATTGTGAACCAGTTTCACGAAATGGCCGGCACCCGACCGGCCAGCATGGACCCAGCCACCGTCGATGGCGAGCGGCCGCAGGATCGGCTCGAGCTTGTCGACCGGATCGCGGTCGCCGCCCACCATGAAGCAGGCACCGTCGAGCGCGCCGGACGGGCCGCCCGATGTCCCAAGATCGACGAAATGGATTCCGCGCCGGCGCATCCGTTCGTGACGGCGGATCGAATCGCCCCAATAGGAATTGCCGCCGTCGGCAATGATGTCGCCGGCATCGAGGATGGCCGACAGCTCGTCGAGCGTCTTGTCGACAGCGCTGCCGGCCGGAATATAAAGAAGCACCATGCGCGGCCGCTCCAGGAGCGCGGCGAAGTCCTTCAGCCTGCTGGCCTCGACAAGGCCCGCCATGATGAGATCAGGCGAAGGGCCGTTCTGCGTGTTGCCGACCACGCGCATATTCTTCGACAGGGCTTGTCGGGCGAGATTGCCGCCCATCTTGCCCAAGCCGACGATTCCGAACGAGGGTCGGTTATCCGCCATGCGGGCTAGAACGTTCTGCGCCGTCCTCGGTTCCTGATGCCGCCCGTGCTAGAGTGTCGCGCATGACCGCGAAACTGTTTGCGATGACCTGTGGCAGTTTGACGGGCGAGCTCAGCCGCCTGATGGAAGGCGGCGAGGGCCAGGCGACCCTGCCGATCCCGTCCTTCCTGATCGAGCATCCCAAGGGACGCGCGCTGTACGACACGGGGATGCATCCGCAATGCCGCACCGATGCCGGCGGCCGCATGGGGCCGCGCATTCCCAAGCTGTTCAACTTCGACCATTTCGGCCCCGAGGACGACATCAAGTCCCGACTGGAGTCGATCGATCGCGATCCGGGCAAGATCGATTTGATTGTGAACTCACACCTGCACTTCGATCATGCGGGCGGCAATGAGCTGATCCCCAACGCGACGGTCGTGATCCAGAAGCGCGAATGGCAGGCGGGCCAGGAT
>DATJWN010000148.1:0-12284 GCA_035501235.1 Reyranella sp. | reverse complement strand
CTGCGGCGGCACCACCGGCTGCAGTTGATCGTGCGTGGCGTGAGTACCTGCGTACCCCCTGAGACCCCGCGGTTGGGGCTCTCATTGATAACCATAGGAGACAGTTATGGCTGCTAAGAAAAAGGCTGCTAAGAAGAAGGCTGCTAAGAAGAAGAAGTCCTAAATTAGGACAGGGCGTTGGCCAGGGTCTTCGGACCTTGGCCCCTCTACCTAAAACGCCTTTCGGCTTCCGCGTGGGGCCCCTCACGGGCCCCACCGGAAGCCACCTTCAAAAATTTGCCTATCAAGACAATCCATCGGCCCTGCCTTCGGGGGTCGTAAAGGCGAAACTTTACAGAGTGTCCGGCGACTTCGGTCTGCCGGACTATTTTTTTGGCCGCCGCATTGCCGGCCCATTGCTGGCACGATTCGCGCTATGCTTTCGGCATGCCGGACGACACACCGACCATCGGACTGCGCGTTGCCGATACGCTGGCAGCTGTCGATCCCGGTCAGTGGGACGCCTGCGCCCTGGCCCCCGGCTCGGCTGGCAACCCCTTCCTCAGCCATCGCTTCCTGAGGGCACTCGAGGAGTCCAAGTCGGTTGGCCGGCGCACCGGATGGCAGCCGCAATATCTTCTGGCCGAAGCGGCCGACGGCACTCTGCTGGGCGCCGTGCCGCTCTATATGAAAGGCCATTCCCAGGGCGAATACGTCTTCGACCATGGCTGGGCGCAGGCCTTCGAGCGCGCGGGCGGCCGCTACTATCCCAAGCTGCAGGCCGCGATCCCCTTCACGCCCGTGCCCGGCCCCCGCCTCTTCGCCCGTCCCGGTCCGCTCGCGGACGGCGTGCGCGACGCCATGATCGACATGCTGGCCAAGATCGCGAGTGACAACAATATCAGCTCAGTTCACGCGACCTTCTGCACCGAGGCAGATTGGAAGCGCTTCGGCGCCCGCGGCTGGCTGCTCCGGATCGGCCAGCAGTATCACTGGGCCAACGACGGCTACAAAACCTTCGACGATTTCCTGGCTGCGTTGGCTTCCCGAAAACGCAAAGCAATACGCAAAGAGCGCGAATCGGTTCGCCGCGAAGGCCTCACCGTCCGCTGCCTCTCCGGCGAAGAGATCGAGCCCCGGCACTGGGACGCCTTCTTCGCCTTCTACATGGACACCGGCGGCCGCAAATGGGGCTCGCCCTACCTCACGCGCGCCTTCTTCGACATCCTGGGCGAGACCATGGCCGACAAGGTGGTCCTGGTGATGGCCGAAGCCGATGGCCGTCCCGTCGGCGGGGCGCTCAACCTCAAGGGCGATGACACGCTCTACGGCCGTTACTGGGGTTGCCTGGAGAGCCACGCCTTCCTGCACTTCGAGGCCTGCTACTACCAGGCGATCGACTATGCCATCGCCCACGGCCTGCAGCGGGTCGAGGCGGGCGCACAGGGCGATCACAAGATCCAGCGCGGCTACCTGCCCGTACCGACCTTCTCGGCGCACTGGATCGTCGACAAGGGCTTCCGTGCCGCCGTCGACGACTACCTGAAGCGCGAGCGGCCCGCCGTCGAGCAGGAGATCGAAGGATTGAAGCAGTACTCGCCGTTCCGGCAAGAGAACGAAGCCAAGGGCTGAATCAGATCCTCCGCCACACCCTCCAGGTCGCTGCCAGCGCCGCCAATCCCACGGCTCCCGTGATCGCTGTCGCCTGGGGCGCGCCGATGCGGTCGGCCAGCCAGCCCAGCCATATGAAGCCGATCGGCCCGGTGCCGACGCACAGCGACAGCACGCCCATGACGCGCGAGCGCATCTCGACCGGCGAGGCGAGATAGACAAGCGTCGCCTGCAGGGTCGCGAACGAAGCGCCGCTCAAGCCCGTCATCAGGAGCGCGACGCCGGCCGGGAATGGCGACGGCGCCAGCGCAAAGCCGATCAGGCCAGCCAGGTAGACGGCGACACCGCCGACATAGGCGCGGGCGTGCCCGCTGGGCGTGAGCCACAGCGCGAGCGCCAGCGCACCCACGAAGGCGCCGAGACCGTCGACGCTGGTCATCAGGCCGACGCCCTCGGGTCCCAGCAGCAGCCGGTCGCGGCCGATCACCGGGATCATGCTGGTAAAGGGCCAGCCGAAGATGTTGTAGATGATCGTCACGACCATGATGGCGCTGAGGCGCCGATCAGCGAATGTGACCACGATGCTTTCCCACGTGCGCCTGAGCACCGCGCCCGCACCGGGCGTAGCGGCCATCCGGGTACGCACCAGCAGGGTGGCGACGACCGCGCTGACATACATCGCAGCGCTGAGCACGAACACGCCCTCGATGCCGATGCCGGCGAGCAACAGGCCGCCTGCCATGGGACCGACAACTCGGCTCGCATTGCCGACCCCGACGTCGAAGGTCATGGCGAGCGCCATGCGGTCGCGGCCCATGGCTTCGCCCATCAGGGTTCGCCGCAGCGGATTGTCCGTGGTCCAGCCGACGCCGTTGATGAAGCTCCCGATCATGAGATGCCAGACCTCGAGGCGCCCCATCCAGGACACTGCCGCAAGCGCGGCCGAGGTAGCGGCCATCAGGCCGACAATGCCGGCCAGGGTGAGGCGACGGTCGAAGCGTTCGGCAAGCGAGCCGAGAAAGGCGCCGAACAGGCCCATGGGCAGCAGCCGCAGCATCGTATTGATGGCGACCAGGAAGGCCGAACCGGTCTTCTGGTAGACGACGACGCCCATTGCCACCGTCTCGAGCCAGCGCACGGTCGAGGCGATCAGGCTGACGTACCACAAGCGCCAGTAGTCGACCGGAATCGCGCGCCCGCCCGTCTTCGCCGGGTCGGCGCCTGTTTCCTCCGCATTCATTGACCGGGATAATAGCCCGAGTGCGCGGCAAAGACCGCGCTACTTCTTCACCATCAACAGGCCGCAGAAGAAGATCACGAAGAATACCGCCTCATCCGCGAGGCCGAGCGGCACCTTCACGTTCAGCTTGTCCACGATGTTGATCGCGGCCCAGAACACCGCGGTGGCGATCACCGCGGCTCGAAGCGACAGCCAAAGCCTTTGCAGCATCTAGTCCTAGGTCGCGAGAACCGGCTCCTGGTTGCTGGGCGGAGGCGGCAGCGTGCCGCGCTCGGGCGGCAGGAAGGTGAAGACGAGCTTGCGGGCATCGCCTTCTCCCTCGACATCCACCCGCACCGTGCCGCCGCCGTTGGCAAGCTTGCCGAACAGCACTTCCTCGGCCAGCGGTTTCTTGAGGTTTTCCTGGATGACGCGATCGAGCGGCCGGGCGCCGAACAGGCGGTCGTAGCCCTTCTCGGCCAACCAGCGGCGCGCGCCGTCGGAGAGCTCGATGAAGACCTTGCGGTCGGCGAGCTGGACCTCGAGCTCGGCCACGAACTTGTCCACCACCTTGCCCATGCTCTCGGGGCCGAGATTGGCGAACTTGATCACGGCGTCGAGACGATTGCGGAACTCCGGCGCGAACATGCGGTTGATCGTATCGTCGTCCTCGTCGTGCCGGACCTCGCGGCCGAATCCGAGCGCCGGCTTAGCGAGATCGGCAGCGCCCGCGTTGGTCGTCATGCAAAGGATGACGTTGCGGAAGTCGACCGTCCGGCCGTTGTGGTCGGTCAGCTTGCCGTAGTCCATCACCTGTAGAAGGATGTTGAACACGTCGGGATGCGCCTTCTCGATCTCGTCGAGCAGGATCACGCAATGCGGATGCTGGTTCACCTTGTCGGTGAGCAGCCCGCCCTGGTCGAAGCCGACATAGCCCGGCGGCGCGCCGATCAGGCGGCTGACACTGTGACGCTCCATGTATTCCGACATGTCGAAGCGGACGAGCTCCAAGCCGAGCAGGCGCGCGAGCTGGCGCGTCACCTCGGTCTTGCCGACGCCGGTGGGGCCGGCCAGCAGGTAGGAGCCGATCGGCTTCTCGGGCGAGCGCAGCCCGGCGCGCGCAAGCTTGATCGCGGCCGCAAGCTGGTCGATCGCCTTGTCCTGGCCGAACACGACCGTCTTCAGGTCGCGATCGATGTTGCGCAGCATCTCGGTGTCGTCCTTGGACACGGATTTCGGCGGGATGCGCGCGATCTTGGCGACGATCTCCTCGATGTCGGGCACGTCGATGGTCGACTTGCGGTCCTCCGGCTTGCGCAGCATCTGGGCCGCGCCGACCTCGTCGATCACGTCGATCGACTTGTCCGGCAGCTTGCGGTCGTGGATGTAGCGCGCCGCCAGTTCGACCGACGCCTTGATGGCGTCGTCGGTATAAGTGACATGATGGTGCTTCTCATAGACCGGCTTCAGGCCCTGCATGATCTGCACGGCGTCGCCGATCGAGGGCTCCGGCACGTCGATCTTCTGGAAGCGGCGGACCAGCGCGCGGTCCTTCTCGAAGTAGTTGCGGTATTCCTTGTAGGTGGTCGAGCCGATGCAGCGCAGCTCGCCCGACTGCAGCGAGGGCTTGAGCAGGTTCGACGCATCCATCGAGCCGCCCGACGTCGCGCCGGCACCGATGATGGTGTGGATCTCGTCGATGAACAGCACCGAATTTGGCTTCTTCTTGAGCTCCGACAGCACGGCCTTCAGCCGCTCCTCGAAGTCGCCGCGATAGCGGGTGCCGGCGAGCAGCGCGCCCATGTCGAGCGAGTAGATCACCGATTCCTTCAAGACATCGGGCACGTCGCCATCGACGATCTTCTTCGCCAGGCCTTCGGCGATCGCCGTCTTGCCCACGCCGGGCTCGCCGACATAGAGCGGGTTGTTCTTGGTGCGCCGGCACAGGACCTGGATGGTGCGCTCGACCTCGTACTCGCGGCCGATCAGCGGATCGACCCGGCCCTCGCGCGCCTTCTGGTTGAGATCGACGCAATAGGCCGCGAGCGCCTCGCTGCCCTGCTTGGAATTGCCCTCCTGGTTCTCCTCCTCGGAGCCGGAGACGCGGCGCGCGCGGGCGCGGCCCGGCACCTTGGCCTTGCCGTGGCTGATGTAATCGACGGCATCGAGTCGCGACATGCCCTGGTTCTCGAGGAACGACACGGCGTGGCTGTCGCGCTCCGAGAAGAGCGCCACCAGTACGTTGGCGCCGGTCACTTCCTTGCGGCCCGAGGACTGCACGTGGACGGCGGCGCGCTGCACCACGCGCTGGAAGCCCGCGGTCGGCAGCGGCTCGCTCGGCGTCTGCGTCACGATGCCCTTCAGGCGATTGTCGACGAAGGCCTCGAGATCGTGGCGAAGGCGGTCGATATCGACGCCGCAGGCCTTGAGCACGGGCGTCGCGTCATCATCCTCGGTCATCGCCAGAAGCAGATGCTCGAGGGTGGCGTATTCGTGCCGGCGGTCGCCCGCGAGAGCGAAAGCGCGATGCAGGGACTTTTCGAGGTTCTTGGACAACATGGACATCGGACACCCCGACAATAAAACGACCTGTGAACTCTACTCTTTCTCCAACGTGCACTGCAGCGGATGCTGATTCTTGCGCGCGTAGTCGACCGTTTGCGTGACCTTCGTCTCCGCGACTTCGTATGTGTAGACGCCGCACACGCCCACGCCCTTCTGATGGACGTGCAGCATGATCTTGGTCGCCTCTTCGCGGTTCTTCTGGAAGATGTGCTCCAGCACATCGACGACGAATTCCATGGGCGTGTAGTCGTCGTTGAGCATCAGGACCTTGTACATCGAGGGCTTCTTGGTCCGCGTGCGGGTCAGCGTCAGCGCGCCCGCCCGGCCCTCGTCGTTGCCCTCTCCTTCGTCGCGGCGCGGCGGCTGTTGCGGCGGCCCGCCGGGCGGCTCCTTCGGCCCCCCCAGCCGGTCACCGTCCAGACGGCGATCCTCAGCGCTCTGCGACAAATCCATGGTCCCGATCGATCCTCTTTCCCGGCTCCACCCTCGAATTATATAGGCACGCCAAGCGTTTCCGCTACCTCGGCCTCAACCCGTCCTTTCCCACAACCAGTATCCACCGATCTCCCCGGCCGCGCTGCGCGGAGTGCCGGTCGAAGTCGCGACGAAATTCCGCAGGCTCAAGCTTGCGCGGCCGGTTGATCGCCACTGGAACGTTGTCGAGCGCGAACAGTTTCTCCGCGAACCTGACATTTGCAAAGCCATCGGTCGGGTAGTGATATGCCTGAAAGCCCCAGACACCGTTGCGGCAGGAAGAAACTGTCCACCAGAAATCGTTGTCGGGGAGCCGCAAGCCATCGCGCGGCGGACCAAAGGCTGAACTGGCTTGCAGCGACGCCATCAGATCACTCGTTTGTGACACATCGAGCAGGCGCTGACCGCGCTTCATGCGCCACGGATTAAGGACATCGGTGCCTTGGCCCACCAGCAGATTACTGACGTCGCCCTGATCGGCGAGCACGCCCATGTTCAAGCCTGCAGTGCCATCCGGCTGCAGGAACAGTTCGTAGGTCCGAACCTGCTCTTCCCACAGAGCGTTGTAGACCAGCCGCACACGACTTCGCGCACCCGGCGTGCAGGCCGAGCGGATATCGTCGCCACCAACATATCCGAACCAGGTGACGCTGCGCGCGATCGGCATGTCGACGTTGCGGTCGACCCGTTGTGCCGACGCCTGCGATGCGGCGCAAAGCGCGAGAGCAGAAACCGCGGCAAACATGATTTTCATTGGCTCCTCCGTTGGAAGCAGTTTCCGAACCAAGTAGGGCACGACGACGGCGGTGGAAAAGTTGCATATCCACCCGATCTTTAGTATTGTTCAAGAAATGCCCTTAACCTCTTGGTCGGGCACAAGAAATCAGACTTCAGTGTAATGGCGTTGTCGAGATGACCCCCTTCCTCCGGCGCTTCCCGGCAATTTCAGCGCAAATTGCCGCCGCCTTTTGTTTTGCCGCTGCTCTGCTGCCCTTCCCCGGAAGCGCTCAGACAACACAGATGCGTGCCGCGCCCCCGGCCAAGATCCACGCCGCGCACGCGCAGCGATATGCCTCGCCGTGGGTTCCAAATCCTGCGGTCACGGCGAAGGACTCCTATCTGATCGTCGATGCCACGAGCGGGCGTGAGCTCGCCTCGGACAATCCGGACGATCTGCGTCATCCCGCGTCGCTGACCAAGCTGATGACGCTCTATCTCACCTTCGCCGCACTGGACGCGGGCCAGCTGTCGCTCGGCGACGGCCTCCCCGTGTCGATGAACGCGCTGAACGCGCCGCCGACCAAGATGGGCTTCACCCTGGGACAGCCGGTCATCGTGCGCGACGCCGTGATGGGCCTTGTCACCCGCTCGGCCAACGATGCCGCGGTCCTGCTCGGCGAAGCATTGGGCGGCGACGAGGAAAACTTCGCGCGCATGATGACCCAGAAGGCGCGCCAGCTCGGCATGAGCTCGACGGTGTTCAAGAACGCCTCCGGCCTGCCAAACCGCGAGCAGGTCACGACCGCGCGTGACATGGCGCGCCTTGCCAATGCCCTGCTGCGCGACTTCCCGCACTATTATCCGGTCTTCTCGGTGCAGAGCTATTCCTACCGCGGCCGGCTGCTCGCCAATCACAATCGCATGCTTGAGACCTATGCGGGCGCCGACGGTCTCAAGACGGGCTACACGGTCGCTTCCGGTTTCAACCTGGTGATGTCGGCGACGCGCGACAATCGGCGCCTGATCGGCGTCGTCATGGGTGGCAACACCCCCTTCGCGCGCGACCGGCTGATGGCGGAGCTGATGGACCAGGGCTTCACGACGGCCCAGTCGCTTCGCCTTTCGGCCTGGACCGCGCCGCGCATTCCGCCCTCGGCGCGCTATGCGGCCGCCAACTTCGTGCCCGGCGCCGGTTCGCCCGAGGTCCCGCGTGTCGGCCAGGTCGTGCGCGCCGAGCCTGCCGCCGTGCCGGTCATGACGCCACCGCCCTCTCCGCTTCAGGTCGCGACGGCATCGCAGACCGTGCCGGTCGCACAGCCGACCGCTCCCTCGATCGGCAGCTGGGTGATCCAGATCGGCTCGTTCGCCGACTCTCGTTCGGCCGAGGCCGCGCTCGAGCGCGCATCCGCCGTCCTTCCCGACGTCGTGCGATCCCACGGTGCGGTCGCCATTGACGAAGTGCAGCTCGCGCAGAAGACATTCCACCGCGCGCGGCTCACCAATCTATCGCAGACCGAAGCGCTTGAAGGCTGCAAGCGCTTGGAGCAGCGCAAGATCTATTGCGCTGCGATGCAGGTCACGGCCTGGAATACGCCGGGCGCCCGTTGAACCTGGGCTTCACGCGCGCCACATAGGCGCGTTTGTCGCGCCGCTGCCAGTCGATCAGCTCCCATGGAAAGCGGCTTGGCACGAGCCGCGCATCTCGATCGGCGAGAGACTTGAACACCGACACCGAGATCTGCCGCCCAGCCTGCCAGACGTTGCGCTGAACGACGCAATAGCCCTTGCCCTCGTAGGCGTTAAGCAGCGCGACGTCGCGCGCGCTGAGGCCTCGCACCACGACACCCTCCACCCGACCCTTCGGATCGGGCTTCAGCACCGGGAAGCTCGCTCCTGACGCTCGACGGCGCGAGACACCGGTGATGCTCGCCGGCTCGAAGGCCTGGGGCGGCAGCCGGCGGCCGATCACCAGCGCCATCACATCGCGATCGATGAGGGTTCCGTAGAAGAAGAACCGCATCAGTGGTGGCCCGAACTCTCTTCAGGCAGCTCGACGCCGCTGGCTGCCAAGGCCTCCTTGAGCTGGCCCTTCAACCGCTCGAGCCCGTCCTCGTTGGCGCTCTCGCAGCGCGCCACGAGCACGGCCTGGGTATTCGATGCGCGGAGCAACCACCAGCCGTCCGGCGTGTTCACGCGGACGCCGTCGATGTCGTTCACCTTGGCCCCCGAGGCGACAAGGCGCTTCTTGACCTCCTCGACGACCTTGAATTTGCGATCCTCGGGCGTGTCGAACCGCAGCTCGGGCGTATTCACGAGCTGGGGCAGGCCGTCGCGCATGGTGGCCAGGCTGGTCTTGCCGCCGGCCACGATGTTGAGCAGCCGGAGCGCGCAATAAAGCGCGTCGTCGAAGCCGTAAAAGGTGTCGGCGAAGAAGACATGACCGCTCATCTCGCCCGCCAGCGGCGCCTTGAGCTCGGCCATCTTGGTCTTGATCAGCGAGTGGCCGGTCTTCCACATCAACGGCGTGCCGCCGGCCCGATGGATCTCGTCGAACAACGCCTGGCTTGCCTTGACGTCGGCGATGATGGTGGCGCCGGGCCGGTCCTTCAGCACGTCGCGCGCCCACAGGATCATGAGCTGATCGCCCCACAGGATGCGGCCCTTGCCGTCCACCGCGCCAATGCGATCGCCGTCGCCATCGAAGGCAATGCCGAGATCGCAGCGGCGCGCCCGCACCTCGGCGATCAGCTGCTCGAGGTTCTTCGGCACGGTCGGATCGGGATGATGCGACGGGAAAGTGCCATCGACCTTCTCGTTCAATACATAGTGCTCGCCCGGCAGCTTCTCGACCACGGACCTGATCGACACGCCGACCGCGCCATTGCCGGTGTCCCAGGCGACCTTGAGCTTGCGGCCAGGCTTCACGTCCTTCAGCAGGCGCGCGGCGTAGTCGGCCAGGATGTTCTTTTTCTCGGCCTTGCCTTGCCCACTTTCCCAATCGCCCTTGGCCGCCATCGCCCCGAGCTTCTGGATGTCGGCGCCATAGAACGACTTCTTGCCCATCATCATCTTGAAGCCGTTGAAGTCGGGCGGATTGTGCGAGCCCGTGATCTGGATGCCGCCGTCAGCGTCGAGGTGCCAGACCGCGAAATAAAGCATCGGGGTCGACACCAGGCCGATCTCGACCACATCGACGCCGGCTGCGTTCAGCCCCTCGATGCACTCCTTGGCGAGTTCCGGCGAGCTGAGGCGGCCGTCATAGCCCAGCGCGACACGCTTGCCGCCCTTGCGCTTCACCATCGTGCCGAAGGTCCGACCGATGGCGCGCGCGTCGGCCGTATGAAGGGTCGTGCCGACGATGCCGCGAATGTCGTACTCGCGCAGGATCGTCGAATCGAACTTGTGGGCCTTCTCGCTCATCGAGTTGCTCCGCTGATGATGAAGTTTAGGAACGCGGACCGGGACGGCCGACGCCCTCATAGGCGAAGCCGAGGCCACGCATCTCCTCCGGATTGAAGATATTGCGCAGATCGACGATACGCGGCTGGCGCATCGCCTCCTTGATACGCCTGGGATCGAGACCGCGGAATTCGTGCCACTCCGTGATCACGACCAGCACGTCGGCGCCCGCCGCGGCCTCGTAGGCGTTCCTGGTGAAGGTGACGAACGGCAGCAGCTGCCGCGCCTCGCTCATGCCCTCGGGATCGAAGGCCACGATCCTGGCACCGGCCTTCTGTAGCGCCGGCACGATGTCGAGCGAGGGCGCGTCGCGCATGTCGTCGGTGTTGGGCTTGAAGGTCAGGCCCAGCACGCCGACGGTGAGACCGTCGACCGAGCCGCCGCAAAAATCGATCACCTTGCGCGCCATCCGCTTCTTGCGGCTGTTGTTCACCTCGATCACCTGCTCGACGATCGTCTGCGGCGCGTTGGCCTCGCGCGCAGTGTAGGCAAGCGCCAGCGTATCCTTGGGGAAGCACGATCCGCCGAACCCGGGACCCGGATGCAGGAACTTGCGTCCGATGCGGCCGTCGAGCCCGATGCCGCGCGCCACGTCGTGCACGTCGGCGCCGACCTTTTCGCAGAGATCGGCGATCTCGTTGATGAAGGTGATCTTGGTCGCGAGGAAGGCGTTGCCGGCGTACTTGGTGACCTCGGCCGTCTCGATGTTAGTGAACACCATCGGCGTCTGGATCAGGTTGAGCGGCCGGTAGATGCCCGACATGACCTCGCGCGCGCGATCGCTTTCGACGCCGATCACGACACGATCGGGCTTCATGAAGTCCTCGATCGCCGCGCCCTCGCGCAGGAATTCGGGGTTCGAGGCGACATCGAATTCCGCCCCGGGGCGCGCTTCGCGGATGATGCGCGCCACCTCGC
The DNA here is from genome assembly GCA_035501235.1 of Reyranella sp. GTDB lineage: Bacteria > Pseudomonadota > Alphaproteobacteria > Reyranellales > Reyranellaceae > Reyranella. Next base: position 1,339 of record DATJWN010000148.1, on the reverse strand, counting down.
GGCCGGTGCCCACCGGCACCGTCGATTTCGTCACCACGACGGTATAGCCCGCCAGCGCTTCGGCGATCTCCGCGGCGGCGGCGTAGACATAGGTCAGGTCGGCATGGCCGTCGCCGCGGCGCGTCGGCGTGCCGACGGCAATGAACACCGCATCGGCGCGGGCCACGGCGTCGGTCAGCCCCGTGCCGAAGCTGAGGCGTCCCGCTTTGACGTTGTCGGCCACCAGCTTGTCCAAGCCCGGCTCGTAAATCGGCATCGTGTTGCTGTTGAGCTGGGCAATCTTGGCGGGATCTTTGTCGACGCAGGCCACGTCATGCCCGAACTGGGCGAAGCAGGCGCCGGACACCAGCCCGACATAGCCCGATCCGATCATGGCGATACGCATCGTTCAGCCTTTCAGGAGCCGCGTCAGCAGCGCGCGGGTCTCGGCTGCCGTGTCGGCGCGCTGGAGCGCCACGGCGACATTGGCTTCGAGGAAGCCTGCCCGGTTGCCGCAGTCGTAGCGGCCGCCCGTGTAGCGGAGCGTGTGAAAGGGTTTGCCACCGATCATCCTTGCCATCGCGTCGGTGAGCTGGATCTCGCCGCCTGCACCGGTTTCGTGCCGGTCGAGATGGTCGAACACCTCGGGCAGCAGCACATAGCGGCCGATGATGGCGAGGGTCGACGGCGCCTCCTCAGGCTTGGGCTTCTCGACCAGGCCGGTAATCTCGGCCATGCCGTCCTTCTCTGTCTTGATGGCGGCGATGCCGTAGCTCTTGGTTTGCTCGCGCGGCACCTCGACCACGGCGATGACGCTGCCGCCGGTCTTCTCGTGCGCACTGACGAGCTGCGCCGTGCAGGTCGGCGAGCCGATCATGAGCTCGTCCGGCAGCAGCACGGCAAAGGGCTCGCGGCCGATCCAGGGCTTCGCACACCATACGGCATGGCCGAGGCCGAGCGGCTTCTGCTGGCGGGTGAAGATCGCGTTGCCCTGCTTGATGGTGGCGGCCTGCGTCTGCTTCAGCTCGGCTGCCTTGTTGCCGCGCTTCTCGAGCGTGTCTTCCAGTTCGTAGGCCGAATCGAAGTGATCTTCTATGGCGCCCTTGTTGCGGCCCGTGACGAAGACGAACTCCTCGATGCCGGCGGCCAGGCATTCCTCGACGGCGTACTGGATCAAAGGGCGATCGACGACCGTCAGCATCTCCTTGGCCATCGCCTTGGTGGCGGGCAGGAAACGGGTGCCAAGTCCCGCCACCGGCAAAACGGCTTTACGGACGCGTTGCGCCATACTCGTCGACCTCGTCCAACATTGCTTATTATATAGCCGAATCAATGATTTGACAGCGGCGGACCGGGGGCG
>DATJWN010000147.1:0-30123 GCA_035501235.1 Reyranella sp. | reverse complement strand
GCTGGGGATCGCGGATGAAGTCGTTGACCACCACGCCATGGCGGGTGTCGCGCACGCGCATGTGCACCGGCTCGCCCCACAGGACATTGATCGTCTCGTCGCGCACCCCGAAGGCGCGGGCACCGTCGGGGGTCAGGTAGCGGCCGGGATCGGTCGGATCGACTTTCTCGACGAACAGGTCCTGGCTGTCGAGATTGGTCGTGGTGAACCCCCAGCCGATCGAGGCGTTGTGCCCGAGCACGATCCCGGGGCCGCCGGGAGCGGAGGCGCCGCGGATGTCGAAACCCGGCCCGACCAGCCGCGCGAGATACCAGACGCCGGGAAAGGTGAGCGAGAGGTGCGGATCGTTGGCGAGCAGCGGCTTGCCCGAGACGGTGTGGGCGCCCGACAGCACCCATTCGTTCGATGCCTCGCGCTTGCGCGTCGCCTCGTTGTCGGTGCCGCGATAGAGCCGCTCGAGATCGATGCCGTTCAAGGCCTCGTTGGCGAGAGACAAGGTGGCGTCGCGGCTGTCGCTCTGCCTGTCGATGATGAACTTCATGCCGTCTTCGCCGATCTGGCGGACCAGCATCAGCCGCAGCAGCTCGGCGCGCCAATTGCCGTCCAGACCGAGTGCCATGATCTTGGCCCAGACCAGCGAGTCGGCGGGCTGCCAGGGCTCCGGCTTGTATCGGCCGCCCGACAGCAGGCGCACCAGCGTGAGCTCGATGCCGAACTGGCGATCCTTGTCGGCTAGCCAGGCGTTCACACCGGCGGCATAGGCGTCGAGGATCGCGCGTGTTCCCGGCGAGAGGGCGTTCAGGCTGTCACTGGCAGCACGGTAGACGCCGAGGCCGCGCATGGTGCGGTCCGTGTCGACGATGCCCCGGCCGACGAGGGCGGGCGGCAGGATCTCCGAAAGGCGACCCGCGCCCAGCCGGCGCATCAGTTCCATCTGCCAGAAGCGGTCCTGCGCATGCACGAAGCCCAGGCCGTAGACCGCATCCTCGATCGAGCCTGCGATGATGTGCGGCACGGCATTCTTGTCGCGCAGGATCGTGACTTGCGCCTTCAGCCCCTTGACCTCGTAGCGGCCGTTGTAGGAGGGGAGCGCACCCCGCACCTGGAAGTAGCCGCCGACCAGGAACACGGCGAGCATGAGCAGCAAGGTGCCCAAAAGTTTCGCCAGGCCGAAACCGAGGCGGGCGATCAGAGGTGCGCGAGCGCGCACGGATCAGCCGCCGATGTAGGAAAGGATGTCGGCGCGGTCGCCGTCGAGATCGGGCGCAGCAGGGCGGGTGGCGGTGTCGGCGAAGGCCGACATCTTGAGCGGATTGCCGGCGAGCTTCAGCGTGCCGCCGCTGCCGTCGGGCACCGAGACCAGCATGTTGCGCGCGGCGACCTGCGGATGGGCCAGGGCCTGCTCGATGTTGTTGATCGGTCCTGCCGGGATGTCGGCCTTGGCCATGACCGAGAGCCAGTGCGACGTCGGCTGGGTTTTCAACAGGGTCTCGATCGTGTGCTCGAGCTTGCTGTGATGCTTTTGGCGCAGCGCATTGGTCTTGTAGTCCGGATCGGTGGCGAGGGCGCCGAGACCAAGTGCATTGCACATCTTCACGAACAGACCGTCATTGCCGGCCGAGATGATGATGGCGCCGTCCTTCGTCTTGAAGGCCTGGAACGGCACGATGGTCGGATGGCGCGCGCCGAGAGGGCCGGGCACCTCGCCCTCGACCGTGTAGCGCATGACGGCGTTCTCGAGCAGCGCGATCTGGCAGTCGAACATGCCGATGTCGACCTTGGTCGCCTCGCCCGTCTTGAGGCGATGCACGAGGGCCGCGTTCACCGCGACGGCGGTATAGAGGCCGGCGCCGATATCGCCGATCGACATGCCGACGCGCACCGGCTCGCCGCCGATGGAGCCGGTGATGCTCATGATGCCGCCCATGCCCTGGACCACCATGTCGTAGGCTGGATCGCGCGAGTTGGGACCGGTATGGCCGAAGCCCGACGCGGAGGCATAGATCAGCTTGGGATACTTGGCATGGAGCTGTTCCCAGCCATAGCCCAGCTTTTCCATCGTGCCGGGGCGGAAATTCTCGACCACCACGTCGGCCTTGGCGAGCAGCTTCTCGAAGATGGCGCGGTCGCCCTCGGCCTTGAGGTCGAGCGCGATGCTCTGCTTGCCGCGATTGACCGACGCAAAATAGGTCGACTTGCCCTTGATGAAGGGGCCGTAGGCGCGGGCATCGTCGCCGCCCTTGGGCGCCTCGACCTTGATCACCCGGGCGCCCATCTCGGCCATCAGCAGCGTGCAATAGGGACCGGCCAGGATGCGCGACAGGTCGACGACGGTGATGCCCGACAGGGGGCCCTTGGCTTTTTCACTCATGCCGGGTTCTTAGCCAGTGGACCGGCGCGAATCCAGCCACACGTTGGCCGCTGCGGAACCGATGACGATGGCGCCTCCCAGAAGCGTGAGGTCGTCCGGTCGCTCCGCATAGATCACCCAGACCCAAATTGGTCCCAGCACCGGTTCGAGCAGGCCGACCAGAGCCGCGCGGGCGGCGGGAATGCGCTTGAGGGCCGCCATGTAGAGCAGGAAGCCCGCGGCGAGCTGTCCGGGTCCGAGGGCCGCGAGCCAGGGGAGCTGATGCAGCTCGACAGTGGCGGGACGGGCGAAGGGCAGCGCGACGAGGGCCGCGATCAGGGCGGCCAGCATCAGGGAAGGCGTCATGCCCACATCGCGGCGGTGGCGGACGACGACATTGTTGGAAGCCATCGACAGGGCCACGATGCTGGCCACGGCCATTCCGGCGAAGGCTCCGGCCTGCAGGGAGCCTGCGACAGACAACGAAAATCCGGCGGCCGCCGCGATCAGCGCAAGCACCGTATGGCGGTGCAAGGGTTCGCCCAGGAACAGCCGGGCGAAGACGGCCGTGAGGAAGGGCGTGGTCGCGTAGACGATCAGAACGTTCGCCACGGGCGCCAGCTTCAGCGCCACGATGAAGGCGACCATGGTGCCCGCCATGAACAGGCCGCTCAGCAACAGCGTCCGGCCCGCGTTGCGGATATCGATCCAGATCCGCCGATATTGCCAGGCGAGCAATGGCAGGAAAGTGGCGACGAGCAATGTCGACCGCCAAAACGCGATGTCCCACGAGGGGAGCTCGATATTGCGGACGATCGCGCCCGCCGAACTGAAAATGACCGAGCCGGCGACGATCAGGGCAACGCCAAGCGCTGCGGAACTCTCTTGGTGAACCGGCGTTTTCATCGAAACAAAACTTGCATACCGAAGTCGCCGTGCCCCCGTCCATCGATTCCCTGGAGCTGCCGCCTTTTCGTCCCCGCTTCCCCTGGTGGGGGCCGGACTTGCAGACGCTGGCGGTACTGCTGCGATCCGCCGCGTCCGATCTCTCGCCGCATGCGAGCGAGCGCACCTGTTTCCCGATGGCCGACCGTACCGGCGACATCCTGCTGGGGATGATCGACCGTCCCGCGGAGCCGCTGAGGGGCGCCCCTCTGGTGATCCTCGTTCACGGCCTGACGGGCGATGAGAACAGCCCTTACATCCTGAGCGCCGCGCGCCATCTGCTCGACTGCGGACACACGGTGCTGCGCCTGAATGTGCGCGGTGCGGGACCGTCGCGCCCCTATTGCGGGGAGCACTATCATGTCGGCCGCACCGCCGACTTTCGCCGCATTCTCTGGCAGCTGCCGGAGGAACTCACTCGCGATGGCGTCGTCGCGGTCGGCTATTCGCTGGGCGGCACGATGCTGCTCAAGTATCTCGGCGAGGAGGGTGCTTTCTCGCCGTTGCGGGCGGCCGTCAGCATCTGCGCACCCATCGATCTGATGGGCACCTGCCGCCACATGATGCGGCCGCGCAATCTCATCTATCACGCCTACATCCTGAACGCGGTGAAGGCCGAGACGCTGGGAGAGGGCGGCCGTCTCTCGGACGACGAGCGCGAGGTCATTCGCAACGCGCGGACCGTCCAGGAGTACGACGACCGTTTCATCGCCCCACGCTACGGCTATCGCGATGCCGAGGATTACTACACGCTTTGCGAGCCGCAGGCGTTCATGCCCGAGATCCGCGTGCCGACCATGGTGCTCGCCTCGAGCGACGACCCGTGGATCCCCATCGAGCACTATCGCGCCTTCAAGTGGGACGATTCGCCGTGGCTGTTGCCCGTCCTGTCGCACGCCGGCGGCCATGTCGGCTTCCACGGCCATGCCGGCCCGCGGCCCTGGTGCGATGTCGCGATCGAACGGTTCCTGGAGCGGATAGCGGCTAGCTGATGACGAGTGGCTCGGCGGGTGGGCCGTCGTGCAGAAGCGCCTTCAGGTATCGGCCGAGGTCCTTCGGTTCGAACCGTTCGCTCGACGCGATGATTTCGTCGATGCTCCACCAGCGGTGATCCAGGGTCCAGCTCTTCTCGCGCTCGTCGAGCCCCGAAGTGTCGACCGCGGTCGAGGCCGTGCGCGCGAGGAAGAAACGCTCGATGTGCTGCACCTTGCGTTCGCGCCATTGCATCACGCGCTGGCGCTTCCACACCCAGCGCACCTCGCCCGCGACGCTCATGCCGGTCTCTTCGCGCGCTTCGCGGACGGCCGCCTCGGTGTAGTCCTCGCCCGGATCGACCATGCCGCCGATCATCACCCAGAAGGGACCATGGAACGGATCGGCCGGGTCGTAGACCGCCGGCTGATGAACCTTGAACAGGAAGAGGCGGTCCCGATCGTCCAGCAAGATCAGGCGCGCCGACGGGCGCTCTCTCATTTGCCCTTGAGCAGCTTCGCCGCGTCGACCGCGCCGTAGGTCAATATGCCGTCGCAGCCCGCGCGCTTGAAGCCGGTCAGGGTCTCGATCAGCACCTTGTTCCAGTCGAGCCAGCCGCGCTCGCAGGCGCCGCGCAGCATCGCGTACTCACCACTCACCTGATAGGCGTAGGTCGGCACGCCGAAGGCGTCCTTCACGCGGCGCACGATGTCGAGATAGGGCAGGCCGGGCTTCACCATGACCATGTCCGCGCCTTCCTCGATGTCGAAGCCGACCTCGCGCAGCGCTTCGTCGGAATTGGCGAAGTCCATCTGGTAGGTCTTCTTGTCGCCCTTGAGCGCGCCGGAGCTGCCGATGGCGTCGCGGAAGGGGTTGTAGAAGGCCGAGGCGTACTTGGCCGCGTAGGACATGATCTGTTCGTGCTGATAGCCCTTGGCGTCCAGTGCCTTGCGGATCGCGCCGATGCGGCCGTCCATCATGTCCGATGGCGCCTGGATGTCGGCGCCAGCCTCGGTCTGCACGATCGCCTGCTTGACCAGCGCCTCGACCGATTCGTCGTTCAATATCTGGCCGTCGCGCACGATGCCGTCATGGCCATCGGAATTGAAGGGATCGAGCGCCACGTCGCAGAGGATGCCGATATCCTTCACCGCCTTCTTGGCGGCGGAGATGGCGCGGCAGACCAGACCGTCGGGATTGTAGGCCTCGCGCGCATCGGGCGTCTTCGCCTTGGGATCGGTCTCGGGGAAGATCGCCACGGCCGGGATGCCGAGATCGCGCGCCTCTTTCACCGCCTCGACGAAGAGATCGACCGACAGGCGATCGACGCCGGGCATCGAGGCGACCGGCGTGCGGCTGTTGCTGCCCTCCTGGACGAACACCGGCCAGATGAGATCGTCGACCGAGAGCTTGGTCTCGGCGACCAGGCGGCGCGACCAGTCCTCGCGGCGATTGCGGCGCAGACGGGTGGTTGGATAGCGGCCCAGGGTGGAATGACGTTTTGCCATGGGCCGGTCTTATAGCCGCTCAAACGGCGGGAAGGCGACGCCGATAATAGGCATTGGGACGCACACCCCCCAACATATAGCCGCAAAAGGCGGCGGCCATCGCGGCTTCGCCCAGCACGCTCATGAGGAAGGGCCAGAGGAAGGTCAATGACGCGGCGAGGCTGCCGCCGGTGTCGCGTGCATCCATCACCGAATCGCCGACATAGGCCAGGGCGAAGCGCAGGGCCACCCAGAGCACGAGACTGGCGCCGGCGAAGAGCGGAGTCGCGCTCAGCCGCAACGCGGTCATCGCCAGGAAGAGGAGGGCCCACACGACAAGGAAGCCGACAGGGACCATCAATCGCATGCCGAGGTGGACGGGCCCGCCCACAATGCCGATCAGGAACTCGAGCGGGCCGCCATGCAGGGAGCCGCTCATCAGTGCCACGATCATCGCGAGGAAGCCCAAGATCGGAACAAGGACGATCACGGCGGCGGCGACGACCAGCCACAACAAGGAGCCGCCCAGCCGCGCTTCCGGCAGCTCGGCGATCTCCGATTCGGTCATTTCTCTCCAGTCCATTTGTTCCCCCAATGTCTTTGCGGCAGCATATCACGTGCCGCGGTTGACCGGGGGTGACCCCTCTCTATGATCCCGCGCACATGGATTTCACACTGACCGAAGATCAACAGGCTTTTCGCGATACCGCGCGGGCGTTTGCCGCCGAAAAGATGCTGCCGCATGCGGCAAAATGGGATGCGGAGAAGATTTTCCCGGTCGAAGCGCTGCGCGAGGCGGCAGCACTCGGTTTCGGCGGTATCTATGTGAGGGATGACGTCGGAGGCAGCGGGCTCAGCCGCTTCGACGCGGCGCTGATCATGGAGGAGCTGGCGGCCGCCTGTCCCAGCACGGCGGCCTATATCTCGATCCACAACATGGCCGCCTGGATGATCGACGGCTTCGGCGATGACGAGCAGCGAAAGCGCTTCCTGCCCAAGCTGTGCTCGATGGAGCATTTTGCGAGCTATTGCCTGACCGAACCCGGCGCAGGCTCCGACGCGGCGGCGCTCGCGACCCGCGCCGAGCTTCGGGGCGATCACTACATCCTGAACGGCACCAAGGCCTTCATCTCGGGCGGCGGACACAGCGACATCTATGTCGTGATGCTGCGCACCGGCGGGCCGGGGGCGGGCGGTGTGTCGACCCTGGTGGTCGAGAACGGCACGCCGGGGCTTTCCTTCGGCAAGCAGGAGCAGAAGCTCGGCTGGAACAGCCAGCCGACGGCCGCGGTGATCTTCGAGAACTGCAAGGTGCCGGTCGCCAACCGGCTCGGGCCCGAAGGCCATGGATTCAAGATCGCCATGATGGGACTCGATGGCGGGCGCATCAACATCGGGGCCTGCTCGCTGGGCGGCGCGCGGGCCTGTCTGGAGACAGCGTCACGCTACGTCGTCGAGCGCAAGCAGTTCGGCCAGCCGATCGCCGACTTCCAGGCGACGCAGTTCAAGCTCGCCGACATGGCGACCGAGCTCGATGCGGCGCGGCTGATGATCTGGCGCGCGGCCTCGCTGCTCGACGCCAAGTCCCCCGAGGCGACGCAGGCCGCCGCCATGGGCAAACGCTTTGCGACCGACGTCGGCTTCCGGGTCGTCAACGAGGCGCTGCAACTGCATGGCGGCTACGGCTACTTGAAGGACTTCCCCATCGAACGCTATCTCCGCGATCTTCGCGTGCACCAGATCCTCGAAGGCACCAACGAGATCATGCGCGTGATCATTGCGCGTCGCTTGCTGATGGGATGAGGGATGTCTGAGGCGGAGATTCTGTTCGAAGTGAAAGACGGGCTGGGCGTCATCACGCTGAACCGGCCCAAGGCGCTGAATGCGCTGACGCACGGCATGATCGTCGAGCTCGAACGGGTCATTCCCGACTGGGAGAAGAACCCGGCAGTCAAGGCGGTGGTGCTGCGAGGCGCGGGCGATCGCGCCTTTTGCGCCGGCGGCGACGTCACCAACCTCTATCGCGAGAGCCTGAATCCCGGCAGCGGTACGTTGCGGCGCGACTTCTTCTATGACGAGTACATCGTCAACCGGCGCATCTATCGCTATGCCAAGCCATGGATCTCGCTGATCGACGGCATCGACATGGGCGGCGGCGTCGGACTGTCGGTCCACGGCAGCCATTCGGTGGCGAGCGAGAAGTTCATGTTCGCCATGCCCGAGACGACCATCGGCTTGTTCCCCGATGTCGGCGGCGGCTATTTCCTGACCCGCCTTCAGGGCGCGCTGGGGACCTTCCTGGCGTTGACCAGCCATCGCCTGAAAGTGGCCGATGCCGTATGGGCCGGCATCGTCGATGCTCATGTGCCGAGCGCCAGGATGAACGACCTGCAGGCGGCATTGGGCGCGGCCGACATTGCGGGGCCCGAGGCCTATCGGCAGGTGGATGCGGTGATCGCGACCTTCAAGGCCGACCCAGGCTTGCCCGCCCTACCGGCGATGATGCACGATATCGACCGCTGCTTCTCGGCCGAATCGGTCGGCGAGATCGAGGCGAATCTCAAGAAATTTGGCGGGGAATGGGCGGACAAGCAGCTTGCCGCCCTCATGAAGCTCTCGCCGCTCGCGATGGCGATCACGCTGGAGCAGCTCAAGCGCTGCGCCAACCGATCGTTCGAGGATTCGATGACCATCGAATACCGCATGTCGCAGCGTTGCATGCAGAAGGGGCACGATTTCTTCGAGGGCGTGCGTGCGCTCTTGATCGACAAGGACCAGAAGCCGCAGTGGAATCCGCCGACCATCGAAGGCGTGACCCAGGCGCTGGTCGAGGAGCATTTCAAGTCGGTGTCGAACGACCTGGTCTTCGACTGACGCACATTCAGGGAGGAACAAGATGGCGAAAGTCGCCTTCATCGGTCTCGGCAACATGGGCGGTCCGATGGCCGCCAATCTCTGCAAGGCCCAGCATCACGTCAAAGCCTTCGATCTCTCCGACGCGGCCGTCGCCGGAGCGGTCGAGAAGGGCGCACACAAGGCGGCGAGTGCTGCTGAAGCGGTGAAGGACGCCGAGATCGTCGTCACCATGCTGCCTGCCGGCAAGCATGTACGCGAGGTCTACGAAAAGGACGTGCTACCCCATGTCGCCAAGGGTGCGCTGCTGATCGACTGCTCGACCATCGATGTCGAGAGCGCCCGGCACGTGGCCGCGGCGGCCAAGAAGGCGGGCTTCGAGATGATCGACGCGCCGGTGTCCGGTGGCGTCGGCGGCGCCACGGCGGGCACGCTCACCTTCATGGTCGGTGGACCGGAGGCGGTCTTCGCCAAAGCCAGGCCGATCCTGGAGAAGATGGGCAAGAACATCGTCCATGCCGGCGACAGCGGCAGCGGCCAGGCGGCCAAGATCTGCAACAACATGATCCTTGGCATATCGATGATCGCCGTCAGCGAAGGCTTCATGCTGGGCAAGAAGCTGGGGCTCGATGCGCAGAAACTCTTCAATGTGGTCTCGACCGCGTCGGGCTCGTGCTGGTCGCTGGTGAACTACTGTCCCGTGCCCGGCCCTGTGCCGACCTCGCCCGCCAATCGCGACTATCAGGCGGGCTTCACCGCGGCGATGATGCTGAAGGATCTCCTGCTGGCCCAGCAGGCGTCGGCTGCATCGGGCGCCAGCACGCCGCTCGGCGCCGAGGCGGCCCAGCTCTTCAGCCTGTTCGCCAATTCAGGCAATGCCGCCAAGGATTTCTCCGGCATCATCAAGATGATCGAGGGGAAGTAGGCCCATGATCACGCTCTACGACCTGGTTTTCGCCCAGGATCGGCGGCCGAGCCCGTATTGCTGGCGCATCAAGCTGGCGCTCAAGCACAAGGGGCTCACCTGGCGCGACGAGCCGGTGGGCTTCGGCGAAAAGCAGAAGATCGCGTTCGCGCAATCGCAGACGGTGCCCGTGCTGCACGATGGCACCAAGATCGTGAAGGACAGCTGGGCGATCGCCCGCCATCTCGACAGCACCTATCCCGACAAGCCGCTGCTGACCGATCAGTCCTACACGCGCTTCGTCAACGGCTGGGCCGACACGGCAGTGAATGGCGCGATCTTCCCGCTGATCATTTCGGATCTGGCCGAGCGCGTGCGGCCGGAGGACAAGGCCTACATCGTCGAATCGCGCGGCAAGCGGCTCGGCACGACCGACTTCGCGGGGTTCCAGGCGAAGGCGCGGGAGAAGGGGCTCGCGACCTTTCGCGCCGTGCTCGAACCGGCGCGCCGGGTGCTGGCCGAGCAGAAGTTCCTGTCCGGCGCGGCGCCGGCCTATCCGGACTACATCCTGCTCGGTACCCTGATGTGGCCGCGCACCATCAGCCCGCTCGCGCTGCTGGAGGAAAGCGATCCGGTCCATGCCTGGCGCGAGCGCATGTTCGACCTGTTCGACGGCTTTGCGCGCAAAGCGCCGGCGGCGTGATCGGCGACGCCGGGGCGTCGCGGCCATTGATCATAATCGGTCGGCAAGGCGAAGAGGTTTAGACTCCCCGGCGTTCGAGTTGCATGCAGAGAGGTCGCCGATGTCCATTCCCACGATCGCTGCCGGTCGAACCGTTTTTGAGCCGGTTAGGCACCGTTTTCGACCGTTTACCGGCGGGCGTGACAAGGGAAAGTGCAATGGCGGCGGGCTTTTACGGCCCGGGACGTGAAAACACCGTTTTAAAACGGCGGAAAACGGTCGAAACGGCTGCGCGAGCTGCTCTAAGGTCGGCCGAAAAGGAGGACGCGTGAGCGAGACGGCGAAATTCGATCCGGCCCAGCACCGCTTCGGGCCGGCGCACTGGTTCGAGGATCTGAAGGTCGGCCAGAAATTCTACATCAACTCGCGCACCCAGACCGAGGCGCTGTTCGCGGCCTTCCAGCTCGCGAGCGGCGACAATCATCCGATCCACTACGATCGCGAGTACTGCAAGGCGCAGGGCCATCGCGACCTGCTGGCGCACGGCTTGCAGGTCGCCATCCAGGGCGCGGCGGGAGCGGGCATCTTCCCGCATGTGATAGGAGAGTCGCTGATCGGCTTCCTCGAGCAGTCCTCGCGCTTCCTGAAGCCGGTCTATTGCGGCGACACGCTCTATCCCTTGCTGGAGGTGAGTGAGCTGAAGCCCGGCCGCACGACGGGCACCGTCACCATGAAGCTCACCATCCACAACCAGCAGGGCGTTCTGGTGTGCGACGGCGAGCACAAGTACCTTGTCCGCAAGCGTCCGCAATAAATTCGAGGAAACGACCATGCTCGGCGTCATCGCAAAGCTCACCATCAAGCCCGGCGCCAATGCCGATTTCGAAGCGACCATGAAGGCGCTGCAGGCCAAGGTCCGCGCCGACGAGCCCGGCAACAAGCTCTATGCGCTTCACAAGACGGCCGATCCCAGCGTCTACGTGATGTTGGAACGCTATGACGATCAGGCGGCGCTCGACGCCCATCGCTCGGCGTCGCATTTCAAGGAGCTCGGCCGCAAGCTCGGCGACTATCTCGCCGGTCGGCCCGACGTGCAGGTCATGCAGGAAGTCTGATGCCATGAGCGTCAATCGCCTGTTCGGCTCGGAGCTGTCGCCTTACTCGGTGAAGGTCCGATCGTACCTCCGCTACAAGGGCATCGCCCACGAGTGGCTGCCGCGCTCGCCCGCCAACCAGGCCGAGTTCCAGAAGTACGCCAAGCTGCCGCTGGTCCCAATGGTCGTCACGCCGGCGGGCGAGGGTGTCCAGGACTCGACGCCGATCATCGAGCGCTTCGAGGCCGAGCAGCCCGAGCCCTCCATCGTGCCGGACGACAAGGCGCTCGCCTTCCTCTCGGCGCTGCTCGAGGAATATGGCGACGAGTGGGGCAACAAGTGGATGTTCCACTATCGCTGGAACTACAAGGCCGACCGCTGGTCGACCGCCGAACGCATTGCGCTGCAGATGGCCGGCGCGCAGGGGCCTCTGGCCGTCGCCAAGGCGCGCGCCATGGTGGCCGACCGCATGACCGGCCGGCTGGGCTTCGTCGGCTCGAGCGAGAAGACCAAGCCGCTGATCGAGACGTCGTTCAAGCGCGTGCTCGGCTTGCTCGACAAGCATCTCGCCTCGCGGCCCTATCTTCTGGGTGGCCGGCCGGCGCTGGCCGATTTCGGCCTGTGGGGACAGTTCTACGAGGCGGCTACCGATCCGACGCCGGGCGGCAAGATGCGCGCCTCGGCGCCCAACGTCATGGCCTGGGTGGAACGCATGGTGTCGCCCAAGAACGAAGGGCCGTTCGCGAGCTGGTCGGTCCTGTCGGCGAGCCTCATGCCGTTGTTGGCCGAAGAAGTCGGGGCGTTCTTCCTGCCGTGGTCGGTCGCGAATGCCGCGGCGATCGCGCAGGGCGCCAAGTCGTTCGACGTATCGTTGGGCGGCGCGGTCTGGTCACAGGAGCCGCAGAAGTATCACGCCCGCTCGCTGTCCGAGATCCGCCGGAAATATGCGGCAGCCAAGGACGCGCCTGGATTGAACGAGGTGCTGGAGAAGACCGGCTGCCTGAAATGGCTCGTGGCGTAAGTCTCAGCGGCCGGGTGCATAAGGCGGGCGCGACCTGGATTGAAGGAAGGCCGCCACGTCCCACGCCTCCTGCAAGCTGACGGACGGTTTTGCAGGATCCACGCCGCGCGGCATGGTGCGGCGGACGAAGCCGACGACGTGCTCGTAGCGATCCATGCCGGCCCCGTCGTTGAAGCTGTCGGGACCCCAGAGCGGAGGAAACTCGTAGCCCCGCGTGGCGTCGGCGCTGCTGCGGCGCTTGCCCAGCCCATCGGATTGATGACAGGCGGCGCAGAGGCGACCATAGGCGTCTGCGCCACGAGCGGCATCGAGGCGCTCGGGCGCGCCGGGCGCGGGCCGGACGACGACGGCCTCGGGTGTGCCGATGTACTTGAGGTAGGCGAGGAAGCCTTCCTGCTCGCGCGAGCCTTCCGGCAGGCGGCGCCCGTTCATCGAGCGGGTCATGCATTCGTCGATGCGCTCGACGAGCGAGATGACGCGGCCACTGCGCGTCGAGAATTTGGGGTAGGTACGAAAAACGCCCACCAGCGGCAGGCCGAAGCGATTGGTGCCGGCATCGAGGTGGCAGCTCTGGCAGGCGAGGTTGTTGCCGGCGAGACGCAGTGCCTGGTCGTTGACCGAGGGCCCGATGACGGAAGGCGTGTCGGCGATCAGGCGATAGCCGTAGGCGACCATGTGCCCGTCGGGTGTAGCGGGCGGCACGAAGCCGGGGCCGCTGGGGCTGTAGTCGGGCCAGGTCGAGGGCCGCGCGACAGCCTCCCTGGGCAGATCGTCGGTTGGTGGCCTCGGCTCGAGAAAGGCGACCAGACCGGCCAGCACCGCGCAGATCCCGAGGGCGCCCGCCACGATGTTGAGAGGCCTCATGTCAGTCCGGAGATGATCAGGGACACGCCCGACACGGCCAGCATCGCCAGCACGATCTTTCGGAACTGCAGGTCGTTCACGCGGCCATAGGCCAGCAGCCCGAATCGCGTGCCGATCAGCGATACCGGAAGGCTTACCGCGGCCCAGAACAGCCAACGCGAGTCGAGCAAGCCGCTCACGGCCGCCGACACCAGTGCCAGAGCGAGGATCGCCATGTTGTAGGGTTGGTTGACGCCGCGCTGCTCGGTGCGGGTCCAGCCGCGAAGCTGCACCCAGGTCACGGGCACGGGCCCCGAGATGCTCGCCATGCCACCCAGCACGCCGCCGATGAAGCCCGCCACGGCATCGGCAATGCGGCCACCCCAGCGGCGAACGGCCGGCGGACGGCGGACGAAGAAGTTCCAGGAGACGTAGACGACCAGCAGCAAGCCCACGCCGAGCTTCAGCGGACTGGGCTGCACTTTCGTCAGCAACATCGTGCCCAGCGGTACGCCGATCAGCCCAGCTATCAGGAAGGGCCAGAGCCGTGGCCAACGCACGCCTTGCCAGATCTGAGGCAGCGCCTGCAGGTGCCCACCGACCGCGCATAGGCAGACCAGAGGGGCGGCGAAAGTCGGCGGCATGGCATGCAGCCAGAAGCTCATGGCCACGAGCGCATAGGCCGTGCCGGTCAATCCGTTGACATAGCCCGCCGCCAGCGCGCCGATGACGACGAGAGCAATGTCATCGGCGGGCGGCAGGATCACGGATCAGCCCGCGGCGGTGAACGCCTGGATGCCGGTGATGGCGCGGCCGAGGATCAGGGCGTGGACGTCGTGCGTCCCTTCGTACGTATTGACCGCCTCCAGGTTCATGGCGTGGCGGATCACGTGATATTCGTCCGATACGCCGTTGCCGCCGTGCATGTCGCGCGCGACGCGGGCGATGTCGAGTGCCTTGCCGCAATTGTTGCGCTTGATGATCGAGATCATCTCCGGCTGCGCCTTGCCTTCGTCCTTGAGCCGGCCGACCCGCAGGCAGGCCTGCAGGCCGAGCGCGATCTCGGTCTCCATGTCCGCGAGCTTCTTCTGGATGAGCTGGTTGGCGGCGAGCGGCCGGCCGAACTGCTTGCGGTCCAGCGTGTAGTTGCGCGCGCGCTTGAAGCAGAATTCGGCCGCGCCCATGGCGCCCCAGGCGATGCCGTAGCGCGCGTTGTTCAGGCAGCCGAACGGACCGCCCAGGCCCGAGACGTTGGGCATCAGGTTCTCGACCGGCACGAACACCTCGTCGAGCATGATGGCGCCGGTCACCGACGCGCGCAGGCTGAACTTGCCCTCGATCTTCGGGGTCTCGATGCCCTTCCAGCTCCGCTCCAGGATGAATCCGCGGATCGCACCGCCGTCGAGCTTGGCCCAGATCACCAGCACGTCGGCGATCGGCGAGTTGGTGATCCACATCTTGGAGCCCGAGAGCTTGAAGCCGCCGGGCACGGTCACGGCACGGGTCTTCATGCCGCCGGGATCGGAGCCGTGGTCGGGCTCGGTGAGGCCGAAGCAGCCGACCCACTCGCCGGTCGCGAGCTTGGGCAGGTACTTCATGCGCTGCTCTTCGGTGCCATAGGCGTAGATCGGATGCATGACCAGCGAGGATTGCACGCTCATTGCCGAGCGGTAGCCCGAGTCGACCGCCTCGACCTCGCGCGCGACCAGGCCGTAGGTCGTGTAGTTGGCGCCGGCGCAGCCGTACTTCTCCGGCAGGGTCGAGCCCAGCAGGCCGAGTGCGCCCATCTCGTTCATGATCTCGCGGTGGAACTTCTCGTGCCGGTTGGCCTCGATGACCCGCGGCATCAGCTTGTCCTGGCAGTAGGCGCGCGCGGCATCGCGGATCGCGATCTCCTCCTCGGTGAGCTGGTCGTCGAGGAAAAACGGGTCTTCCCAGTCGAACGGCTTGGCGTCGGCGGCGATGCCGCGGGCGGCGCTCTTCATCGGGGTGGCGGCGGTGGCCATGGCTGCTCCTCGTCTGTAACGGCCGCGTCTTATCAGGACGCGGTGGCCCCGCCAACCGCCGGCCGGCCCGTCAGGGTGCGGAAGATTTCGAGGCTGTACTGGCCGAAACGCTCGGCGGCACGCATCTCGACGGTACGCGGGCGGGGCAGGTCGATCCTGAGGTCGGCCGCGATCCGGCCGGGACGGGGCGACATCACCACGACGCGGTCGGACAGAAACACGGCCTCGCCGATCGAATGGGTGACGAACAGGACGGTCTTGCGCTTGTCCCGGCCGAGATCGCGCTCGCCCCAGATACGCAGCAGCTCGAGCGCCATGTCATCGCGCGTCATGGCATCCAGCGCGCCGAACGGCTCGTCCATCAGCAGTAGCGGCGGATCGAGGAGGAGGGCGCGGCAAAGCGCGGCGCGCTGCTGCATGCCGCCGGATAGCTCGCGCGGCAGCTTGTCGGCGAAGCCGCCCAGACCCGCCATGTCGAGCAGCTCCAGGGCTCGGCCCTTGAGCGAGGAGGTGTTCTTGCCCGCCAGCTCGGCCGGCAGAAGGACGTTCTCCAGGATCGAACGCCACTTCAGCAGGATCGGCGACTGGAACACCATGCCAATGTCGGGGATTGGCTTGGTGACCTTGCGGTCGGCGACAGTCACCGTCCCTTTCGTCGCCGGCCGCAGGCCAGCCACGATGCGCAACAAGGTGGACTTGCCGCAACCGCTCGGGCCCACCAGGGAGACGAATTCACCCGTGCCGACTGTGAGCGAGATGCCGGCGAGCGCCTCGACCGGGCCGCTCGCCGCCTCGTACGTCATGCCGACCCCGGCGAGGTCGATCAGAGCCAAGACCGCGCCCTTACTTGGGCATGTCGATCCTTGTGTAGAACTCCTTAGTGTAGGCGTCCTTGCAATCGACCTGTTTGGGCATCTTCATGTAGGTGTTCATCAGATCGACAGAGTGGCACATGCGTGCGTCGTCGATCGAGCCGATGCCGTTCTTGGCGTAGTTCTCGGTCCGCATCAGATCGAGGCCCATCTTCATGTTTTCCTTGATCGTGCCGAGGTCCATCTCGGGCACGTACTTCTTCTGGATCGCCAAGGCCGCATCGGGATCCTTCATGACGTCCCGCCAGCCCATGTAGGACGCCTCGACGAAGGCCTTCAGCTGCTTGGGCTTCTCCTTCATCGTCTTGGCGCTCGCCATGATCGACATGGCGTAGAGATCGAATCCGAAATTCGCCCAGGGCATCATGAGCACGTTGCCCTTGCCGGCGGCCTTCTCGTAGAGCGGCAGGCCGGTCGTGTAGTCGCTGACTCCGACCGTGCGCTTCTCGGACAATGCCGGGATCTTTGCGGCGGGATCGATGTTCACCCAGGTGATCTTGTTGGCATCGATGCCGGTCAGCTTGGCGAAGGCCGGGAAGACCTGGCGCTGCGCATCGCCCGGCGGCGAGGCCAGGGTCACGCCCTCGAGATCCTTCGGCT
Organism: Reyranella sp.; assembly: GCA_035501235.1. GTDB lineage: Bacteria > Pseudomonadota > Alphaproteobacteria > Reyranellales > Reyranellaceae > Reyranella. The sequence goes on along the minus strand of DATJWN010000147.1, from coordinate 13,494 downwards.
TGAGCAGCGGCTTTTCCTTCAGGCTGAAGATGTTGAGCGGCGTCTTGTCGAACACCATGCCGACGGTCTTGATCGTGCCGCCACGTGCGATGAAGGGGATGATGGCGGCGACATCGGCGAGACCGGCGTCGGCACGGCCGCTATCGACCTTGGCCATCGAATCGCCGGACCCCTTGGAATTCTCCAAGGTCACGTCGAGGCCTTTCGCCTTGTAGTATCCCTTGTCGAGGGCGACCCAGTAGGCCGCATGGTCGCCGACGGCGAACCAGTTGAGCGCGAATGTCCACTTCTCCTGTGCCGACGCGCTGCCGGTCACGGCGATGAGCGCGGCAAGCGCCAATGCGATCGTACGACTCATGAGCAACCCCTTTCCCAATTCCCCAAAAAATTCCTATTCGATGCCTTCCGCCCACGGCGCCCACAGGCGCGCCGCCAGAACGACGAGGCCGTAGAGCACGAGGCCCACGACGGAAATCCAGACGAGCGCCGCGAAGGCGAGCGGCGTGTTCATGCTGCTCTGGGTCGTCGTGATGACGTAGCCCAGGCCGCGCTGCGAGGCCACGAACTCACCCACGATCGCGCCCACGACCGCGGCTGTCGCCGTGATCTTGAGCGAGCTCAGGATGTAAGGCAGCGCGTTGGGGATGCGGATCTTGAGGAAGATTTTCCACTTCGGCGCGCTGAAGACACGGCCGAGGTCGAGCATGTCGGCCTCGACCTGGCTCAGCCCCACGGCGGTGTTGATCACGACCGGGAAGAACCCGATCAGCGCGCCCATCAGCATGTTGGGGAAGATGCCGTAGCCCATCCAGATCAGGAACAGCGGAGCTACCGCGACCTTGGGCAAGGTGTTCACGAACACCAGGAACGGCACGAGTGCGTTGGCGACCAGCGGCGACCAGGCAATGGCGACGCCCAGCAATACGCCGACGGCACCTGCGATGATGAAAGCACCGATGATCTCCCAGGTCGTCGTCCAGAGATGCTGCGCCCACGGTACTTCGGGATACCAGAGCGCGTTCCATACGGAGAGCGGCGCGGGCAGAAGATATTCGCGGATGCCGCTCAGGCTGACGGCGAGTTGCCAGGCGACGATCAGGGCGACGAACAACGCAGCTGTCGGCCAGTACCGACGACTCAAGTCGATCATTTTCGTGATAACGTGCTGCGCATTGCAGCGAGACTGACGAACACGGATTTGGCCGTCAAGGTAAGGATCATCGGTGAAGCTTTCCCTGTGCAATGAGGTGATCCGCGAGCTCGCTTTCGACCGGCAATGCGCTCTGGTGGCAGGCCTCGGCTATCGTGGTCTCGAGCTCGCACCGTTCACCTTCGGCGATGATGCATGGCGCATGCCGGCTTCCAAGCGTGGCGATATCCGGAACGTCTGCAAGGCGAACGGGCTCGAGGTGAGCGGGCTTCACTGGCTGCTCGCTGCACCCGCGGGCCTCTCGATCACGACCGCAGATCGCACGGTGTGGCAGAGGAGCGTCGACGTTCTGCGCGCCTCGGTCGAGCTGTGTGCCGATTTGGACGGTGCCTATCTGGTGCACGGTTCTCCGGCACAACGCCGGGTCGCCGATGCATCTGATGCCAAGCGCGCGGAGGAGGCGTGGGCGATCGCAGCTGAAGCGGCGCAGAAGGCGGGCGTCGTCTATTGCCTGGAGCCGCTTGCCCAGCCCGATTGCAACTTCATCAACACGCTGGCCGAGGCGTCGGCCATGGTCCAGCGCATCGGCAATCCCGCCTTCAAGTCGATGGTCGACACGCTCGCGGCGTCCTTGATGGAAGCCAAGCCCGTGGCCGATGCGATCCGCAAATGGATGCCGACCGGGCTGATCCGCCACGTTCAGCTCAACGACCGCAACAAGCGCGGACCGGGGCAGGGCGAGGACAAGTTCGCCGGCGTGCTCGCCGCCTTACGGGAGTCCGGCTATGACGGCTGGGTCGCGATGGAACCGTTCATCTACGAGCCCGATGGGCCGACCTGCGCCGCGCGCATGATCGGCTACGTGAGTGGATTGCTGGAGCAGGCGAAATGAAGGTGAAGCTGGAGGAGGTCGAGCGCTACGAACGGCCGATGAAGATGCGGCTCGCCTTCCGCTTCGGCGTCATCACCGTGACCGAAGGCGTGCAGGCCGTCATCCGTGCCCACGTCTCGGTCGACGGCCGCCGCAGCGAGGGCGTCGCGGCCGAAGCGCTCGCCGCCAAGTGGTTCGAGAAAAGCCCGGAGTTCACCGACGATCAGAACCTCGACCAGCTCCGGCAATCGCTCGCCATCGCCATCGAGCACTACAAGGCGCATGGCGCGGACACGCCGTTCGGTCTGTTCGCGGGCACCTACACGACGCAGCAACGCCGCGGCGCGACGCTCGGGCTCAATCCGCTGGTCGCCTCGTACGGGCCGGCGCTGCTCGATCGCGCGATCATCGATGCTGTCGGTAAGGCGACAGGCCAGTCCTTCTCGGAAATGATCGCGGCGAACGTAGCCGGCATCGAGGCGACGGAACTGACGCCTGACATAGGGGCCAACGAGATCGCCCCCTTTCTGGCGAAACTGAAGCCCGCCAGTTCGATTGATCTTCGCCACACGGTCGGCCTCGTCGATCCGCTGACGGCAGCCGACCGGTCCGCAGCGGATCGCGTCAACGATGGGCTGCCGGAAACGCTGGAGGAGGTCGTCGCCTACTATCGCGGTCGCTATTACAAGCTCAAAGTCGCGGGCGATATCAAGGCGGACCTCGATCGGCTCTCGCGCATCGCGTCGGTGCTCGATGCGATGCCGGACTACAAGGCGACGCTCGACGGCAACGAGCAGTACGACAGTGTCGAAGGCATCGTCGAGCTGTGGCGCAAGGTCGAGGAGCAGCCGAAGCTGGCGCGACTGGTCAAATCGACGCTGTTTATCGAGCAGCCGATCAAGCGCGGCGTGGCGCTCAGTCGGACGATCGAGCCGCTCGCCAAATTTCGGCCGGTGATCATCGACGAGTCGGACGGCGAATTGTCATCGCTCCCGCGCGCGCTCGAACTGGGCTATGCCGGCGTTTCGAGCAAGAATTGCAAGGGCTTCTACAAATCGATCCTGAACGCGCTGCGCGTTGGCAGGCTCGGCGCGGGTCACTTCATGTCGGCGGAGGACCTCACGACCCTGCCGGGCGCGAGTGTGCAGCAGGATCTCGCATTGGTGTCGCTGCTCGGCATGACGCATGTCGAGCGTAACGCGCATCACTTCGTCGACGGCATGTCCTTCGCGCCCGCGGGCGAGCAGAAGGCTTTCGCTGCTGCGCATCCCGATCTCTATGGGATCGACGATGGCCATCCTGCGCGGCTGAAGGCAACTGGCGGCAGGATCGCGCTGGGCTCGCTCGGTGTGCCGGGCTTTGCGGTCGGCGCGGAGATGGATTTCAAGTCCATGCGGACCATGGCCGGAGTGACGGTATGAGCCTTCCCAAATCGTTCGCGACGGTCGAGGCCGTCGAGGATTTCATGACGACGCCGTCGCAGGCGTTGATCGACGATCTCGGCCGCACGCCGGGCGATATTCTAGTGCTGGGCGTGGGTGGCAAGATGGGGCCGACCCTGGCGCGGCTGGCCAAGCGTGCGGCGCCGTCCAAGCGCGTTATCGGCGTGGCGCGCTTCAGCGAGGCCGGCGTGAAGGAAGGGCTGCAGAAGGCCGGTGTCGAGCCTATCTCGGCGGATCTTCTCGACCGCGCGGCGCTGGAGAAGCTGCCCCAGGCCGCGAACGTCGTGTTCATGGCCGGCCGCAAGTTCGGCGCGGCGGGCGACGTGCCCCTCACCTGGGCGATGAACGTGCAGGTGCCGGCGATGGTGGCCGAGGTCTTCAAGGACTCGCGTATCGTCGCCTTCTCGACCGGCTGCGTTTATCCCTTCGTGCCCGTCGACAGCGGCGGTGCCACCGAGGATATGCCGCCGATCCCGCCGCCCGGCGATTACGCGGTCACCTGCGCCGGTCGTGAACGCATGTTCGAGTACTTCTCCAGCAGGCTGGGCACGCCGGGCCGGCTGTTCCGGCTGAACTACGCGATCGACATGCGTTACGGCGTGCTGCACGACGTCGGCCGCAAGGTGCGCGACGGCGAGGCGATCGATCTTTCGATGGGCCACGTCAACGTGATCTGGCAGGGCGACGCCAACACCGTGGCATTGCGCTGCCTCGCGCACGCGACGACGCCGACCACGCCCATCAACGTCACCGGCCCCGAGACCATCGAGGTGAGCTGGCTGGCGCGTGAATTCGGCAAGTTGCTGAGCAAGACGCCAAAGCTCACAGGCAAACCCGCGCCGACAGGGTGGCTCAACAATTCGAGCCGCATGGTCAAGGAGTTCGGTCCGCCCAGCGTGCCACTCAAGGCGATGATCGAATGGACCGCCGATTGGCTGGCCCGGGACATGAAGACGCTCAACAAGCCGACGCACTACGAGGTGCGCGATGGCAAGTATTGAGCCGATAAGTCCCGACGACGCCGAAGCGGTTTGGCCGCTCTCGATCGAGGCCGGCTGGAACCAGAATGTCGCCGACTGGCGGTTCATGCTGGGTGCAGGCCGTGGCTTCGGACTCAGGAACGATAGAGGCGTCTGGGAAGCAAGCTCGCTCGTTTTGCCGCTCGGCCGGAACCTCGCCTGGATCAGCATGGTGCTTGTGACCAAGGCACGGCGCCGAGGCGGTGTCGGCACGCGCCTCCTGAAGTGCTGCATTGACGAAGTCCGCGCCAACGACGCCGTCGCCGGGCTCGACGCGACGGAGCAGGGGCGGCCGATCTATCTGCCGCTCGGTTTCCGCGATCTCTACAAGATCTCACGATGGCATCTCGACGGCGCGAGGGATGTGGTCGCGCCGCCAACGGGTGTTTCCATCCGGCCGTTCGAGATCGCCGATTTGCCCAAGCTCGCGACGTACGACCGGCCGCTCTCCGGCATGGAGCGTCCGAGTCTGCTGGCGCATCTCGCGACGCGGCAGCCCAGCCTGGCCTGGATCGCCGAAACGCCTTCCGGAAAGCTCGCAGGCTTCAGCCTCGGCCGCGAGGGCAGGGGCGCCAGCTCCATCGGCCCGGTCGTGGCCGACACCGAAGCCGTCGCATTGGCGTTGATCACCAAGGCAACGACGACAGCCAAAGGGTCGTTCATCATCGACGTGCCCGATGCGCACGGCGAGATCAGGGTCTGGTTGGAGAAACAGGGCGCGGTGACGCCGCGCGCCTATATGCGGATGACGCTCGGCACAGCGAAAAAGCTCGACGATCCGAGCCATGTCTTTGCCCTTGCCGGGCCCGAACTGGGATAGAATATCGCCATGCATTGGAACGATCTGCCGTCGCCGGTCCTGTCCATCCTGCGCCGTGGTGCCGTGATTCCCGCGCATCCATTGGCGCTCGGTCCCGACCGGCAGTTCGACACGCAATCGCAGCGAGCGCTCAGCCGCTACTACGTCGATGCGGGCTCGGGCGGCCTGGCTGTCGGCGTTCATTCGACCCAGTTCGCCATCCGGGAGGTCGGCCTCTATCGCCCGGTGCTCGAGCTCGCGATCGAGACGGCGCGCGATTGGACCGACCGGCCGCTGGTCATGATCGCGGGCGCCATCGGCAAGACCGCGCCGGCGGTCGAAGAGGCACAGTTGGCGCGCTCGCTCGGCTATCACGCGGTGCTGTTGTCGCTCGCGGCCTTCAAGGGGGCGAGCGAGGACGAGCTGATCGAGCATTGCACGGCGGTCGCCAGGGAAATGCCGCTGGTCGGCTTCTACCTGCAGACGGCGGTCGGCGGCATTCCGCTGTCGCGCGGTTTCTGGGCGCGGTTCGCGGCGATCGACAATGTCGTGGCGATCAAGGTCGCGCCCTTCAATCGCTACCGAACGCTCGACGTGGCCATGGGCATCGTTCAGGCGCAGGCAGAGGACCGCATCACGCTCTATACCGGCAACGACGATCACATCGTGGCCGACCTCGTGACACCCATGGTCGTGCGCACCGGCAATCGCGAGGTGACGCTTCGCTTCCAGGGCGGCCTGCTCGGCCATTGGAGCGTCTGGACGCGCGGCGCCGTCGAGATGCTGGAGAAGCTGAAGCTTTCGGTGTCCGCCGGCGCGATCCCGCCCGAGATCCTGGCCCTCGATTCCTTCGTGACCGACTGCAACTCCGTCGTCTTCGACGTCGAGCACGATTTCGCGGGCTGCATTCCGGGCTGCCACGAGATCCTTCGGCGGCAGGGGCTGATGACGTCCATCGAGTGCCTCGATCCGCACGAAAAGCTGAGCGCGGGGCAGAGCGAGAGCATCGACCGGCTCTACGCCACCTATCCGGAGCTGAACGACGACGCCTTCGTCGCCGCCAACCTGGCGCGCTGGCGGAACTGAGGTGGACGATCTCTTCGCGACGCACGACGCCTTGGGCGTCGCGCAGCTGGTCAAGACGCGTAAGCTCGGCGCCCGCGAGCTTCTCGATGGCACGCTCGCCAGCCTGCGCAGGCTCAACGCCAACCTGAACGCGATCACCGATTTCTACGACGACGCGCCTGCCGCGGCCGACGGGCCGTTCGAAGGCGTGCCCTATGTCATCAAGCAGCTCATGGCCGACTGCGCTGGCCATCCGACGACCTTGGGCTCCCGCTTCTTCGCCCAGCAGCCGGTTGCCGCGGCTGACAGTGCCGCCGTGGCCCGCCTGCGCCGCGCCGGCCTGGTGATCGTCGGCCGCACCAACACCAGCGAGTTCGGACTGGCGCCGACCACCGAGCCCGCGTTCGGCGGCGCCACGATCAATCCCTGGCGCAAGGACCTGTCTCCCGGCGGTTCTTCAGGCGGATCGGCAGCTATCGTGGCGGCACGCGGCCTGCCGATGGGCCACGCCACGGATGGCGGCGGCTCGATCCGCATACCGGCGAGCCTGTGCGGCCTGTTCGGACTGAAGCCGTCGCGGGGGCGCATCAGCCTTGCGCCGATTGGCGAGACGTTAGCAGGGGCGGGCGCGCAGCATTGCGTGTCGATTTCCGTCCGCGATTCGGCAGCGCTGCTCGATGCGACAGCGGGTAGCGAGCCGGGCGATCCCTATACAGCGCCGGCTGCAGGCTCGTTTCTCGAAGCGACGAGGCGCGCGCCGGGCCGATTGCGAGTTGCCTTCATGACCCGGCCGGTAGGTGGCAAGCCGCTCGACCCGGTGCTGGTGGCAGCGATCGAGCGGACCGCGAAGCTCCTGGAAGAGCTCGGCCATCATGTCGAGGAGGCGTCGCCCGATTACGACGCGGCCGCATTGAACAATGCCTTCTGGATGGTGATGAGCGCCAACACTTACACGAACATCCAGCTCCGGTCGGCCGGAAGGGTACCGGGTCTGGGCGATCTGGAGCCGGTGACGCGCCTCACCGCCGAGCGCGGCAAGGCGGTCAGCGCGAACGACTACATCCGTGGCGTCCAGACCTTCCATCGCACCGGCCGCCAGCTCGGCGCCTTCTTCGGGAAATACGACGTGCTGCTGTCGACGACCATCTCCCGGACCAGCCTGCCGCTCGGCACCGTGCGCATGGATGGCACGCTGGAGGCGTTTGACGAGCAGGTCGCGCCGATGACGCCGTTCACCGCTGTCTGCAATGCGACCGGCGTGCCGGCCATGTCCGTGCCGCTCGAATCGACCGATGACGGCCTCCCGATCGGGCTGCACTTCGTCGCGAAGTATGGCGCGGAAGAGACGCTCTATTCGCTCGCGGCGCAGCTCGAACAAGCAAGACCCTGGAGGAACCGCCGGCCATGATGATCTGCGACGCACAGGTCCATATCTGGGCGGCCAACACGCCCGAACGTCCCTGGCCGGCGCGCGCCGAGCCCCATCGCGCGCCGCTCGGCAAGGAGGAGCTTCTCGCCGAGATGGACAAGGCCGGCGTCGATCGCGTGATCATCGTGCCGCCGTCGTGGGAGGGCGACCGCAACGACGTCGCCAACGACGCCGCGACCAGCCATCCGAAGCGCTTCGCCACGATGGGCCGCTTCGATCCCGACGCGCCCAACGCCCGCGAGACGATCAAGGATTGGAAGAAGCAGCCCGGCATGCTCGGCATGCGCTTCACGTTCCACACGCCGGTGCTGCGTCAGCCTCTGCTCGACGGCAAGTTCGACTGGGTGTGGGGCGAGATGGAGACGCTAGGCATTCCGGCCATGGTGTTGTTCCATCACGAGTACATGCACCTCGCCGACAAAGTCGCCGAACGCTATCCCGGCCTGCGGCTGGTGCTCGATCACTTGGGCCTCAAGAGTGCCAAGGACGTGAAGCAGGCGGACAACTTCGCCACGCTCGACAATGTGCTGGCGCTCGCCAAGCGCCCCAACGTGGCGGCCAAGGTCTCGGCCATGCCGTGCTACGCCGACGACAAGACCTATCCCTTCAAGTCGGTGCATCCGCACATCCGGCGCGTGTTCGAAGCCTTCGGGCCCCAGCGCACCTTCTGGGGCACCGATTGGTCGCGGCTGCCGTGCAGCTACAAGCAGGGCGTCACCATGTTCACGGAAGAGCTGCCGTGGCTGAAGGGCTCTGACCTCGAAGGCGTGATGGGCCGCGGCATCTGCGATTGGCTCGGCTGGAAGTAGCTGATTGCGGACTTCCAGGTCCGCTTCAGAGCTTGCGCATCACCATCTGCGAGCCGCCGCCCCAGATCGGCAGGTAGGCCCTCTTGTAGCCGGCGCCGCCGGTGACGATCGGATGGATGGCCTCGGGCGAGAGGGCGACGTCCTCACCCTTGTCGAACATGTATCGCTGCACGCGTTTGAGGTCCCAGGCGTCGTGCTTGGCGATCTTCTCGGCGAGCTCGAGCGGCAGGAGAAACACCTGCTCGCCACGGTCGTTCTTGCGGCTCTGGCTCGACATCACGATCTCGGCCTTCATGCCGACAATGACCGGATCGAGGATCGCCTCGGGCGTGGCGCCTTCACCGTCGCCCGGCAGCACCTCGGCCGTGCCGGAAATGCTCATGACCGTGATCGCATTCGCGCCTTTGCCGAGCCCCCGGCGTTCGGTGAGGGAGGGGAAGGGCCCTTCATCGCGCTCCGCGAAGCAGAGCGTGTACTTGGCGGGCTGACCCATGGTGGCCATGTCGCCCGTGTCTGATTTCGCGCCGCCGATATTGCGCAGGCAAAGCTGCAGGGCGCGGCCGATGCAGGCATTGGCGCGCGCACCGGGGCCGATGCAATTGGTGAGGGCATTGACGCCGAGCTTGTTCGCGATGGGACCATGCACGCAGAGCGCCACGGCGGCGCTGCCGGTCGTCGTGGCGACGCCCAGCAGATTGAATTCCGGCTCGACGATGGCCTGCGCCGCCATCAGCACGATCGGCAGTTCCGCAGGAAGTGCGCCGGCGATGACGCATTGGTAGGCGGCCGCCTCGGGCGTGATCTCGCCGAACATCGGCGGCATCATGCCAAGTGATTGAGCGCGGTCGGCGATGCCCGCGACCATGGCTTCGAGGCGTGCCTGCGTCGGCGGCACGAGTGGGAGGCCGTCGCTGAGCTCGGCCTCGATCAGGATCTTCTGGACTGCTTCCCAGCCCGTCGACTCGGAGACGACAGGCCAGCCGCACCATTCGGTCATCGTGCGATGCGGACCGAGGCGACTGTCGTGCCGCCGAAGGAGGGAATGAACGCGGAGTGCTTGCCGGGCCCACCGGCTACGGTGATGTGGATGTCATTGGGGCTGCGGCCGATTGGCAGCCAGTCACCGTCCGGCTTGTGGCCGGTGCTCTCGTAGGTCGCGAGATTTTCCTTCGAGACGCGCGAGAGATGGATGCGCGAACGCTTCCAGAGCTCCTCGCGGATGCTGTCGATGGTGAACCCGTCGCGCTTCAATGTCGCGGCATGCTCCGGACCGATGATCACGAACATCGGCCCCTTGCCGTACACCGTGTTGGCGCCCGGATTGGCCATGCCGCCGGCGAAGGTCGTCAGTAGTCCATCGCCCGTGGTCGAGCCGTGGTCGTTGAGATTGTGCGGGCCCTCGCCCGACATCACCGTCACCACGCCGTCGGTCGGCGCGAAGCCGCGCTGCACATGATAGGGCGTCCAGGGATTCTCTTCCTCGTTCTCGCCGAAGCAGAAGGTGTACTTGGCGGGATTGCCCTGGGTGGAGCGGTCCATCTCGCCGGGCTTGGCGCCGGCCACGTTCAGCAGCATCAAGCCGAGCGCACGGCCGATCGTGGCATTGGCCTGCCAGCCCTGGCCGAAGCAGTTGGAGCCGCAATTGATGTTCAGCTCTTTGCGGATCGGGCCGCTCACCATGACCATCGGCGCGCAGGAATGCGTCGTGGCGAGCGTGCCGTGGAGATTGTACTCGGGATCGAGCACGCCGCGCAGGGCTGCGGTTACCACGGGGAAATACTCGGGCTTGCAGCCCGCCATGACGGCATTGGCGGCGAGCGCCTGGATGGTCGGCACGATCTGGCGCGGCGGCACGGGCGGGTAGGGGCGGTTGTCGCCCCGTACCGTCTCGACGAACTTCGCGACCTTGGACTCGGTCGGGACGAAGAGCGGCATGCCGTCGCTCCAGCCCTGTTCGACCGCGAACTCGTTGAACGTCTCGACGTCCATGTCGTCGAGATCGATCACTTCCTGGTCGGCGATATCCTTCATTTCTTCGTCGCCTCGATCAGTCCCTTGGTCGCGGTCTCGATGCGTTCACGCAGCTCCTCGGCGTTGAGGCCGCCGACCGGGTGCTTCACGACGATCAGCTTGGGCTCGATCTTGCGGGCTTTCGCCTGGGCAAGAACCAGCGGCTTGAAGGTCTCAGTGGCGATCACGTAGGCCGTGATGCCGAGTTTCTCGAGTTCGATGCTGTCGTGGAAACTCCACGATGAACAGCTTCCTCAATCTCCCAGCGCTAGAAGCGCTGCTCGATACTTTCCGGCGACCTGCGCGATCTGATCCTTGGGCGCGGGCTGGCTTGCACTGTTCTTGGCGAGAAATTCGATGTTGTCGATCTTGCGGGTCGCACCGAGCTTTTCGCGAATGCCCATCAACAGCTCACGGGCGTTCGGCTTGGAATTGGACATCAGCGCGATCGCATCGGTTGCCCAGTTGACGGGCTTCAGCGCGATCGCCGGGCCACCCGCACCGGCAAGGCCGAAGGTCGGATTGTAGATACGCATGGAGGTTCCTCCTCAATTCTTCTTCAGCGCGGCGATGGCGGCCTTGGCGGCGCGCTGCCCGTCTGCAATGGCGTCCGACAGATGATAGCGCGTTCCGGCCCGTACGTCGCCCACGGCAAAGACCGTCGAGGCCGACGTCCGGCCTTCGGCATCGACCACGATATGCCCGGACCCGTCGAGCGCAAGCGAATCCGGCAGGAATTCCGCAGCGGGAGACTGGTCGGTGTAGACGAAGACCGCGCTTGCCGGAATCGACTTTCGCGCGCCGCTCGTCTCGATGGTCACGGACTGAAGACCCTGGCTGCCTTCCAGCGCCACGATGCGGCTCGGCCTCTCGATGACGGTCACGTCGCCCGCCAGGCCTTTCAACGTCTCGGCTTCCTGTCTGGCCCAGCCCTGGGCACCGGCCACCACGACAGGCAGGCCGGCGTAGAGCGGACCGTCGCAATGGGCGCAGTGGGAGAGGCCGCGACCTTCGTAGTCGCCCTCGTTGTCTAGGCCCAGTGTCCCTTTGTTGAGGCCAGTCGCGACTACGATCGCGCGAGCGGTATGCTGCTCGCCGTCCGAAGTCTCGACGGTCCAGGGGCCGTTGCCGGAGAGACCGGACACCTCGCCAAAACCGATCTCCACGCCGGCGACAGTGGCGTCATCTGTCATGCGCGAAGCCCAATCCGGGCCGGTGAAGCTCTCCTCGAAATCCTCGAGCTCGCCGAGGTTGATCAGTGCGCCGCCGGGAGCGAGCTTGTCGAGACAAAGCACCTTGAGGCCGGCACGGGCGGCGTCGGTGGCGGCGCTGAGGCCCGCGGGGCCGGCGCCGACGACGATGAGATCGTAGGTAGGCGTGTCCATGGCGCCGGATTAGCGCATCGCCGCCGCCCCGGCACCTGCTATTCGTGTGGTCCGCGATTTGCACGTGCTGCATGGATGGCCGCATGGCCGGCGCATTGGCGGCTTGCCAGCGCAGCGCGAACCGTCGTACGTCGCAGGCGGGGAGAGAAAGCAGGGGGCATGGCGTACTTCACGCAGCAGCTGGTCAACGCCGTTACCCTAGGCGCCATCTACGGGCTGATCGCCATCGGCTACACGATGGTCTACGGCATCATCGGCATGATCAACTTCGCCCATGGTGAAGTGTTCATGATCGGCTCTTTCATTTCCCTGATCGGGTTCATGATCTGCGCCCTGCTGGGCATCAGCTCGGCGCCCGTGGCCATCGTGCTGGTGCTGCTGCTCGCCATGGTCTTCACCTCGGTCTACGGCTGGTCGATCGAGCGGCTGGCCTATCGGCCGCTGCGCGGCTCCTTCAAGCTGGCCCCCCTGATCTCGGCGATCGGCGTGTCGATCACGCTCCAGAACTATGTCCAGCTCGTGCAGGGCGCGCGGGCCAAGCCCGGCGGACGCGTCGTCGAGGGCGGCTTCACGCTGTTCACGTCCGACGGCTTCGACGTCCGCGTGACATGGCTGCAGATCATCATCGTCGTCGTGACGATCCTGCTCATGGCGGGCTTCTCCTGGGTGATCGCCAGGACGCCTCTCGGCCGCATGCAACGCGCCTGCGAGCAGGATATGAAGATGGCGTCCCTGCTCGGCGTCAACGTCGACCGTACCATCTCGCTCACCTTCGTGATGGGGGCAGCGCTTGCCGCCGTCGCCGGCATGCTGTTCCTGATGTACTACGGGATCATCGATTTCTTCATCGGCTTCCTCGCGGGCATCAAGGCCTTCACGGCGGCGGTGCTGGGCGGCATCGGGTCGTTGCCGGGCGCGATGCTGGGCGGCCTGCTGATCGGCATCATCGAGGTCTTCTGGGCCGGCTACTTCTCGAGCGAATACAAGGACGTCGCTGCGTTCTCGATCCTGGTGCTGGTGCTGATCTTCCGGCCTTCGGGTTTGCTTGGCAAACCGGAGATCGAGAAGGTCTGACGGGATGGGGCCACGTCTGCCATCGATGCTGAAAGATGCCGGGCTCACCGCCTTCGTGGCGGCCGCGCTGGGCATCTTCGTGGTCGGCTTCCGCACTTACGACGCATCGGGTACGGGGCTCCAGTTCGACTACCAGTTCGTCGATCTCGGAATCGCGATTGTGACGATCTTCGTCGGCAGGCTGGGATTGCTGATGGCGGCGGAGGGGCAGCGCTGGCCGGCGCTCATCCTCGGCGCGGCGATGGGTGGGCTCGGCGCCTCGCCGGTGCGGCTGCCGTCCGAGTTCCTGCACTGGTTCATGGCGCTGGGCGGCGTGCTGATCATCGTCCGCACGATCTGGCCGTGGGCCAATCATCGCTTCCTCTCGGCCGGGCAGTCGCCACGCGGACGAATGCTTCGGACCGCCGGCACCAAGTGGTTCGGCTGGATGCTCATCGTCGC
>DATJWN010000146.1:0-22718 GCA_035501235.1 Reyranella sp. | reverse complement strand
CGCGGCGAGCCACGCGCTCGCCGCCGGCCCCAACGAAGTCGAGATCATGGCGCAGAAGTTCAACTTCACGCCCGAGACGGTGAAGGCCAAGGTCGGCGTGCCGATCACCTTCGTCCTCACCTCGATCGACCGCATCCATGGCTTCAAGATGCCGGAATTCGGCGTCCGCATGGACATCATCCCGGACCAGGAACAGCGTGTCACCATCACGCCGACCAAGGCCGGCCAGTTCGCCTTCTTCTGCGACGTCTTCTGCGGCGATGGCCACGAGGACATGGGCGGCACGCTGATCGTCGAGGCCTAAAGACATCGCGAGGCAGCCGGGAGCGGTGTAGGCTCCCGGCATGCCCCTGCCGCGCCTTGCCATCGCCGCGATCGGCGATGAGATCGGTCCCACGCTCACCGAGATGATCTCCTTCTGCAAGGAGAACGACCTGAGCCGCCTCGACATGCGTACCGTCGACGGCAGGAACCTCCTCGGCATGAGCCTCGACGAGGTCGCCCTCATCGCCGATACGCTTGCGAATGCCGGCATCACGGTGCCGACCTTCGTCTCGCCGGTCCTCAAATGGGCGATGGCGGGCAAGGCGCCGGCCGGCGGCAAGGTCGATTTCGCCTTCGACCCGACGACCTGCCCGACCGGCAATCCGCTCTCCCACGCCTTCGACGTGGCGGCCGTCCTGGGCGCCACCAGGATCCGCGTGTTCAGCCATTTGCGCTACCCGGGCTTCAAGCCGGCCGACCTCAACGGCGCCATCGACCGGCTGATGGATCTCGCCAACACAGCCGACATAGCGGTCGAGATGGAGAACGAGCCCGTCTGCAACATCGGCTCGATCGCCGAGCTCGCGGACTTCTTCCGCGCGCAGGACGGGGTGCCGGACAAGCTCCGGCCGCTGGTCGACATCGGCAACAGCTGGTTCATGGACGCCCCGCCGAGCGACGCCGACATCGCGAGCCTGGCGCCGATGGTCGACTACATCCATCTCAAGGATCGCGACATGTCGGCCAGGCGCACCGTCCCCCTGGGCGACGGCAATGTCCCCTGGGCCGCCGAGCTCGCGCGCCTGCTGGCCGGCGTGAAGTCGCCCGAGATCGTCGCCAGCATGGAAACGCATTGCCCGCAGGACGGCCGCAATGCCACAGCCAGATCAGTGGCCGCCTTGAGAAGAATTGCGGAGGAGATCGGCGTCGCCGTCGTCTAAAGACGGGGCATGCCGACCTATTCCTTCGTCACCGTCGACGTCTTCACCGACCGCCGCTTCGGCGGCAATCCGCTGGCCGTCTTTCCCGATGCGCGGGGCCTCGGCGACGCCGAGATGCAGCAGCTCGCGGCCGAGTTCAATCTCAGCGAGACGACGTTCGTGCTGCCGCCCGCCGATCCGGCCAACACCGCGCGGGTGCGCATCTTCAACCGGCGGGCCGAGATGCCCTTCGCCGGCCACCCCAATGTCGGCACGGCCTGGGTGCTGCGCGATCGTGGCAACAAGCTCCGCTTCGAGGAGATCGCGGGCCTGGTCGAGGTCGAGATCGCCGACGGCCGGCCGACCATTGCGGCCCCTCAGCCTCTGTCATTGGGCGCGGAGATGCCGGCCGATCTGCTGGCCGGCTGCGTCGGCCTCGGGGCACGCGACATCGTCACCGCGAGCCACCGGCCCGTGCTGGCGACGGTCGGCAATTCCTTCGTCATCGCCCAGGTCACCGGCGAGGCGCTGACCCGTGCAGCGCCCGACATCAGCCGTTTCCGCGAAGCCGTGAAGACCTATACAGCCGCCGGTCCCGACCGCTTGCCGCTCTACCTCTACGCGCCCGATGGCGAGCATATACGCACGCGCATGTTCTCGCCGCTCTCGGGCACGATCGAGGATCCCGCGACCGGCAGCGCCGCGACGCCGCTCGCAGCCCTCTTGTTGTCGCTCGGCGGCGAAGCCCAGCGGCGCTACGACATCGTACAGGGCGTCGAGATGGGCCGGCCGAGCAAGCTGCTCTGCACGGCGCGACGCACCGGCGACGGCATCCGCGCCACGGTCGGCGGCGACTGCGTGCCGGTGTTGAGCGGCGAAGTCGTCCTATGACGTCGAGACGATGAAGCCCGCGCGCGGGAAATGGACGACGACGTCGCCCACCCGGTCGTCGGAGCGCATGATCGAGATGCGATCGTTGGTGAGACCGACCAGCGTGCCGCTCACCGGCACCTTGCCGGTATCGTCGGGCGTGACCGTGATGCTCTGGCCGGCCTTGAGCCCGCTCGGATCCTTCTCGTCGACCTTGGCCGTCTCCGGCGCTGCGGCCTTGGCGATGTCGAGCGCCTGAGCGCCCGTCAGCTCGGTCGGCTTGCCGTTGCCGAAGGCCTTCATGCGCTCGGACCATTCGACGATCTTGGGCAGCCGATCGAGCGGCGACGGTGCGTTGCCCATCCCCATGCGCGCCTGCAGGAACCAGATCGGATTGTAGAGCGCGCAGTCGGCCAGGCTCGGCGCGGCGCCGAGAAGGAACGGCCGTCCGTCGCGCAGCATCTGCTCGGCGATCACCAGCTGCGCATAGGCCTGGTCGCGCGCCATGGGTGCGGCGGCCTTGAGCCGCTCGGCGTCGAAGGAGCGGCCGGAGAAATCGCTGCGATCCTTCTTGAAGGCCTCCGGCATCTTGTCGCCGACCTGCCCCATGACCACGCCGACGGCGGCCCAGAAGATCGTGCGATCGATCCACATGGCGAGACCGCGCGCCTCGCCCTCCTGGCCGACCGGCAGCAGCGGCGGCTTGCCGGCGCGCTTCTCGATCTCGAGCATGATGAGCTGGGTATCGCAGAAGATATCGGCGCCGACCTGCAGCACGGGCGTCTTGCGATAGCCGCCGGTGAGCGGCATCAGGTCGGGCTTGGGCATGATGTTGGGGATCTGCACCGACTTCCAGGCCAGCCCCTTGATGCCGAACGCCACGCGTACCTTCTCCGAATAGGGCGAGCCGGCATAGTGATGCAGGATGAGATCGCTCATGAACGCAATGCCTTTATGTTTGCCGCGTACTTGGCCGGGCCGCCCGAGAACACCGCCGTGCCGGCGACCAGCGCGTCGGCGCCGGCGGCGATGCAGCGTTTCGCGGTCTCGGGGTTGACGCCGCCATCGACCTCGAGATCGATCGCGCGGCCCGTCGCATCGACCAGTTTCCGGATCGCCGCGATCTTCGGCAGCTGGCTTTCGATGAAGGCCTGGCCGCCGAAGCCCGGATTGACGCTCATCACCAGCACGAGATCGATCACGTCCATGACGTTGTCGAGCACCGACACGGGCGTCGCGGGATTGAGCACCAGACCCGCGCGCTTGCCGAGGCTCTTGATGTGCTGGATCGAGCGATGCACATGCGGGCCCGCCTCGGGATGGAACGAAAGACCGTCGGCGCCCGCCTCGGCGAAGGCGGTGATCAGCGGATCGACCGGCGTCACCATGAGATGCACGTCGAAGCGCTTCTGGCTGTGCTTGCGGATCGCCTTCACCACCATCGGGCCGATCGTCAGATTCGGCACGAAGTGGTTGTCCATCACGTCGACATGGATCCAGTCGGCGCCGGCGGCGTCGACCGCCTCGACCTCGCGGCCAAGCTCGGCGAAATCGGCCGACAGGATGGAGGGCGCGATGCGGACGGCTTGCTGGGCCATGACGGCAGTCTAGGTTCCCGGACGCGTCGGCGCATCCCAGCCTTTGCGGCGGAAGGGATGGGCCGGAAACGTCCCCAGCATCTTGAGCTCGCCCTTCTCGGAGAAGAAGCGCAGCTCCTCCAGCGCGAATTGCAGGCTGCGCTGCTCGGGATGGCCCTCGACCTCGGCATAGAACTGCGCCTGCTCGAAATGCGCGCCGCTGAGATAGCTCTCGAGCTTCACGATATTGACGCCGTTGGTGGCGAAGCCGCCCAGCGCCTTGTAGAGGGCGGCGGGCACGCTCTTCACGCGGAACAGGAAGGCCGTCATGCAGCGCACGGTGCGCCAGTCGATGGGCTTGGCCTCCTCGCGCGAGAAGACCAGCATGCGCGTGGTGTTGTGGTCGGCATCCTCGATGTTCTTCGCCAGCACCTTCAGCCCGTAGATCTGCGCCGCGAGCGACGAGGCGATGGCGCCCACGTTCGCATCGCCGATCTCGGCGATCTCGCGCGCCGCACCCGCGGTGTCGGCATGCACGATCGGCTGGAAGTGGTGCTTCCGCAGGAAGTTCCGGCACTGCGACAGCGCCTGCACATGGCTCTTCACCGTCTTGATCGACTTCAGCGATGCGCCCGGCAACGCCACGAGGCAGTGCTCGACCCGCTGGAAGTGCTCGGCCACGATCTTGAGCCGGGTGTGCGGCAAGAGGCTGTGCAGATCGGCAACGCGGCCCGCGATCGAATTCTCGACCGGGATGATGGCGAGCTCGGCCTTGCCCGCCTGCACCGCCGCCATGGCCGTCTCGAACGTCGGGCACGGCAGGGTGGTCATGTAGGGGAAGGCCGCATGACAGGCCATGTCGGAGTTGGCACCCGGCTCGCCCTGAAACGCGATCGTGTTGCCGGCCCTGTTGTTGACCCGCGCCTTGGCCATTTTCCTCATGTCTCCCTGAGCCTGCTCACGTGCCGTAAAAGGCAAAAAACCCTGCAAAATCCGGGGTTTGCGACGTTCCGCCGCGCGAGCCAGACGATGCGGAAGAATACTACTTGTGGCGGCGAAGCCGTGCTACAGCAACGTCCGAAAATTTGCGTAGCGGGACTCGATCTATGGCCAATTTCAATACGATGGCAGGCTGCTTCCTGGCCTCCGCCCTGTTTGCGATGGTGGTGGGCAAGGTGTCGAACGCTCTGGTCGAGCCGCACCATCTGGAAAAGCCGGCCATCGCCGTGACCGAGGAAGCGCACGAGGCCTCGGGCCCCGCGCCCGCCGCCGAGCTGCCGCCGATCGGACCCAAGCTCGCGACCGCCAATGTCGAGCACGGCAAGGCCCTGTTCCAGCAGCAGTGCTTCACCTGCCACACGATCGACAAGGGCGGCGCCAACAAGGTCGGTCCCAACCAGTGGGATCTGGTCGGCCGCAAGAAGGCCGCCGAGCCCGGCTTCAGCTATTCCTCGGCCATGCAGGCCAAGGGCGGCGAGTGGACCTATGAAGACATCAACCACATGATCTTCAAGCCGCAGGCCTTCGTGAAGGGCACCAAGATGGCCTTCGCGGGCCTCCCCAAGGAGCAGGACCGCGCCGACCTCATCGCCTATCTGCGGACGATGAACGACAATCCGCCGCCGATGCCCGAGGCCGCGCCCGCCGATGCCAAGCCGGCCGACGCCAAGCCGGCTGAAAAGAAGTAGACGAACCGTCTTCCCGTGACCGGATCGGTTCCCGCCGAACTGGTCGCTCTGGCCCATCAGCTGGCGGACGCGGCGCGCCCGATCGTGGCGCGCCATTTCCGGACAGCCTTCAAGATCGACGACAAGAGCGACAGCTCGCCCGTCACCATCGCCGACCGCGATGCCGAGACGGCGATGCGCGCGCTCCTGTCCAGGCATGTCCCGGCGCACGGCGTGTTCGGCGAGGAGCATGGCGCGGAGCGCACCGACGCCGAATATGTCTGGGTGCTCGATCCGATCGACGGCACCAAGGCCTTCATCACCGGCCTGCCGATCTTCGGCACCCTGATCGCGCTCTTGCACAACAAGCGGCCGGTACTGGGCATCATCGACCAGCCGATCCTGGGCGAGCGCTGGCTGGGCGTCGACGGCGCGGCGTCTACGTTGAACGACAAGCCGATCCATACGCGCGCCTGCAGCGCGCTTGCCAGCGCCTACATGTATTCGACCTCGCCGGTCATGTTCTCCGAAGCCATCGAGAAGAAGCACGCGGCCCTGACCCGCGAGGTGAAGCTCTTCCGCTGGGGCGGCGACTGCTATGCCTACGGCCTGCTCGCCGCGGGTCATGTCGATCTCGTGGTCGAGAACGACCTCAAGCTCTACGACTTCGCGGCGCTGGTGCCCGTGGTCAAAGGGGCGGGCGGCCGCATCACCGACTGGCGCGGGGCGGAGCTCGACATGAATTCCGACGGCTCGATGCTGGCCGCCGGCGATGCCGCCGTTCATCGCGCGGCCCAGGCCCTTCTGAGCCGTTAGACACAAAACCTTCCACAAAGCGTCGCCCGACCTACTAGGGCTATACTTTCCGCCGTCGGGGAGGAAAGTGTTCATGAGGTTCTACGCTCGCTGCGCCCGGGAGGCCTGGCGCCGGTCCTGGGATGCCGCGAATGCCTGGCGGCCGGTGCTGGCGCTGCTGGTCCTCTACGGCGGCGCGAGACTTGCCGGCCTCGACCTTACCTTCCCCGGCGAAGGCGAGTTCGCGCTGGCGATCGGCACGGGCCTGTTCATCGTCGTCGCCTGGCTCACGGTCTTCCTGGTGCAGATGATCGCCGTGCCGCCACGGTTCGATGCAGAGCTGCGCGCGCAACTGGAGCGGCCGATCCCTCAGCCCGTCGCGACGATTGCGCTTCCGCCTGCTCCCGAACCCATCAAGGCCGCGCCCGCCCCGCGCAAGGTCCTGCCGCGCATCGACGTGCGTCTGCACGATCAGATGCACGAGACCGCCGCCATCGATTCTTCGGGCGGCAAGCTGCCGGTGTCGCGTGCGTACAGGGCGAGGATCACCAATCGCGGCGACAAGCCCATCCATCGCTGCCAACTCTTCTTCAACAACCTGACGCATATCCAGGTCGTGAGCGGCCCGTTCGACCTGGCGCCTGGCGAGCATCGCGACCTCCCGGTGCTGCGCGTCATCGACGAGGCCGACGAGCCGCACGCCTTGCTCTACTTCCTCGATCGCGAGACATGGAAAGTCGCGACGGGCCAGGCCGCCTGGCTGCCCGAGCCCGGCCGTTTCAAGGTGCGCGTCCTCTCCGCCGATGCCCCGGCGACGTCGCTCGAAGTCGAGCTGTCGCGCAGCACGGGGACGCCGCTTGCCTGGACGCTGGTCGAGGCGGCCGAAGTCGAAGAGGCCCCTGCCGGCCGCAAGCGTAAGAGCCGGGCGATCGCGGAGGCGATCGTCGAGCCGAGCTCGGGCGATTGAGGCCGCTTCGCCACCCACTACATATAGCGGCAGTTACCAAAGGTTACCGTCAGACGTATCGAATCTGACGGGAAAATATGTCCTGACGCCTCCTGTCACCGCGCTCGATCTGCCCCACCGTGCAGCGTCTCCCGCGCTTCGACCGAACAGTCCTGGATCCGGGTCTCCAGACCGCCGAGCTTAGTCGAAAACGCCGGGCAGGCCGGATTCTGATCAATGGATCGGCTGGGAATAAACGCACGTTGTCATCCCGGGACGACAAGCGTTAGGCGAAACCGTCGCGGTCGATGTCGAACCAGACCGTGTCGAAGCCCTTGTAGACGACGTCGCGGCGATAAGTGAGACCCAGCCGCTTCATGACCGCCCGCGATGCGCTGTTGTCGGGCTTTGTGATCGCGAAGATCAGCTTCAGACCGACGTCACGGAAGCCGAACTCGAGCGCCGCCCGTGCCGCTTCCGTCGCGTAGCCCCGGCCCCAGGCATCGGGATGCAAGGCCCAGAGCACTTCGGTCTCGTCGAACTCCGGTACGAAGTTCAGCCCGCACTGGCCGATCAGCCGCCCCTCGCGAAAGACGCCCCACGGCGCATAGCCGCGCTCGCGCCACGACGTGGCGAAGCGTGCGATGGTGGCGTTGGCGGCCATCATCGGATCGCCATCGGCAGGCACCAGCCACCGCGCGACCTCGGGGTGATAGCGCATCGCGGCATAGGCCGCGGCGTCCTGCGGAACCAGCGGACGCAGCCTCAGGCGGTCGGTCTTGAGCGGGGCCATGGATACTTATACGACTGGGTGAACGAGCGTTCAGCCGGAGGAAGCGCCATGGATTTCGAGATTCCCGCGGATATCGCGGCCTATCTGCGCGAGCTGGACGCCTTCATCGACCGCGAGATCAAGCCGCTCGAGAGCCAAGACGACAATATCCGCTTCTTCGATCATCGCCGCGAGCATGCGCGCACCGACTGGGACA
The DNA here is from genome assembly GCA_035501235.1 of Reyranella sp. Taxonomy (GTDB): domain Bacteria; phylum Pseudomonadota; class Alphaproteobacteria; order Reyranellales; family Reyranellaceae; genus Reyranella. The sequence goes on along the minus strand of DATJWN010000146.1, from coordinate 14,690 downwards.
ATGACGGCCAGCCGCGCCACGAATGGGAGGAGCTGCTGCAGGAGATGAAGCGTCGCGCCGACAAGGCCGGCCATCTGCGCTTCGGCCTGCCGAAGGAGCTGGGCGGCAAGGAGGGCTCCAACCTCGCCATGGCGATCATCCGCGAGCATCTCGCGCACAAGGGGCTCGGCCTGCACAACGACCTGCAGAACGAGAGCTCGATCGTCGGCAATTTCCCGGTCGTGCTGCTGCTGCACCGCTTCGGCACCCAGGAGCAGAAGGACCGCTACATCGAAGGCATGTTCAAGGGCACCGAGCGCATCGGCTTCGGCCTCACCGAGCCCTTGCACGGCTCGGACGCGACCTTCATGGAGACCACCGCCGTCAAGCAGGGCTCCGACTGGGTCATCAACGGCATGAAGCGGTTCAATACCGGCATGCACACCGCGACGGCCGATCTCGTCTTCGCCCGCACCTCGGGCAAGCCGGGCGATGCGCGCGGCATCTCGGCCTTCATCACGCCGGTCAAGACACCGGGCTTCAAGGTCGAGCATATGTGGTGGACCTTCAACATGCCGAGCGACCATGCCGAGGTCTCGCTCGCAAACGTGAAGGTGCCGGCGTCGACCATGCTGGGCGAGGAAGGCCGCGGGCTCGACGTGGCGCAGACCTTCGTGCATGAGAACCGCATCCGCCAGGCCGCCTCGAGCCTCGGCGCCGCGCAATACTGCATCGACATGTCGGTCGCCTACGCCAAGAACCGCAAGGTCTTCGGCAAGGCGCTGGCCACCAACCAGGCGATCCAGTTCCCGCTCGCCGAGCTCCACACCGAGGCCGAGATGACGCGCGGGCTGGTGCGCAAGACCGCCTGGCATCTCGACCGCGAGCACCACATGAACGTCAGCGAGTGGGTCGCGATGTCCAACTACCGCGCCAATCGCCTCGTCTGCGACGCGGCCGATCGTGCGATCCAGGTCCATGGCGGCATCGGCTATTCGCGCCACACGCCGTTCGAGCACATCTATCGCCACCACCGCCGTTACCGCATCACCGAGGGCTCCGAGGAGATCCAGATCCGCCGCGTCGCGGGCGCGCTGTTCGGCTTCTGGGGCGCGCAGAAGGCATCGACGGCGCCGAAGCAGTGATCGTTGCTCAGATGTCCTCCCCTGTCTCGGGGGAGGTGTCAGCGTCTTACGCTGACGGAGGGGTCATGAGCGACGGTACGGGTGCCTCTGACCCCTCCGTCGCGGATTACCGCGCCACCTCCCCCGAGACGGGGGTGGAAAATGACTAAAAGCCGCTTCACCGGCGACGCGATCATGTTCGGGACGGCCCTGCTCATGGGATCGAGCTATCCCTTGGCCAAGGACGTGCTGCACGTCATGAGCCCGCTGCTGTTCAGCTTCTCACGCTATCTCATCGCGGGCCTGTTCCTGTTCGCCGTGCTGATCGTGCAGCGCAAGCCGGTCGCGCTGCCGCAACGCGACTGGCTGCCGATGATCGGGCTGGCGCTGATCGGCGTGACCTTGTTCCAGGCGTGCTGGGGACTCGGCGCCTCGCGGACCTCGCCCAGCATAGGCTCGATCACCATGACCACGACGACGGCCTTCGCCGCCATCCTGGCGCGGCTGTCGGGCCGCCGGCTGCCGGCATTGGGCTGGATCGGCATCGTCATCGCCTTCGCGGGCATCGTGCTGGTGGTGAACAACAGCCTGACGCGGTTGACGCTCGCGGCGACCAGCGTCGACGGCGTGCTGATCTGGATGCTCGCGGCCTTCGCCTGGGCGCTCTATGTCGAGCGCTGCGCACCCTACAACATCCGCCTCGGCGCGCTCCGGGTCATGGCCTGGACGACGGTCATCGGCTCGCTGGTCCTGATGCCGATCTCGCTTGCCTTCGACTCCCTCGGCGAGTTCGGCCGCATGCCGCCCCGGCTGCTGGGCTATTGGCTCTATACGGCGATCTTCCCCGTGGGCGTCGCCTTCCTCGGCATCAGCGCCGGCCTGGAGCGGCTGGGGGTCAGCCGGGTCATGGTCTACATGTACCTGATCCCGGTGGCGGGCGTGGGCCTGTCGGCGGCGTTTTTCGGCGATCCGCTGACCCCGGCCCGCGTCCTGGGCGGGCTGATCGTGCTTTTGGGCGTCATCCTGACCCGCGTCACGCTCGACCGTGCCGCCCGCCTTGGGTAGAAAAGCCCCGTGAAAACCGCAGTGAAAAAGGCCTCTCCCAAGGCCGCGCCCCAGGACCTCACGACCCCCGGCACGGGCGGTCGGCGGGCCTTCGTCGCGCGCAAGACCAAGGAGACGCGCATCGCCGCCGCGATCAATCTCGACGGCACCGGCCAGTACGACATCAAGACCGGCATCGGCTTCCTCGATCACATGCTGGAGCAGCTCTCGCGCCATAGCCTGATCGACATCACCTTGCGCGCCGAGGGCGACCTGCACATCGACTATCACCACACGACGGAAGATTCAGGCATCGTGCTGGGCGAGTGCCTGCAGAAGGCGCTGGGCACGCGCGCCGGCATCCGTCGCTACGGCAGCGCCGTCATCCCCATGGACGAGACGCTGACCGAGGTCGCGCTCGATGCCAGCAACCGGCCTTACCTGATCTGGAAGGTGAACTTCTCCAAGCCCAAGCTCGGCACCATGGATACCGAGCTGTTCAAGGAATGGTTCCAGGCCTTCGCGCAGCTCGGCGGGCTGACGCTGCATGTCTGGAACCATTACGGCGAGAACAACCACCATATCGTCGAGAGTTGCTTCAAGGGGCTGGCGCGCGCTCTGCGCGTTGCCTGCGAGATCGATCCGCGCCAGGCGTCGGCGATCCCCAGCACCAAGGGCACGCTCTAGCTCGAACGCCATGACCGTCGCCATCGTCGACTATGGCTCGGGCAACCTCCGGTCCGCCGCGAAAGCCTTCGAACGTGCCGCGCGAGAAAGCGGCACGAACGAACGCATCCTGGTCACCGCCGATCCGAAAGAGGTCGCCGCCGCCGATCGCATCGTGCTGCCGGGCGTCGGTGCCTTCGCCGATTGCCGCGCCGGCCTCTATGGCGTGCCGGGCATGGTCGACACCCTGCAACGCGAGGTGATCGAGCGCGGCAAGCCCTTCCTCGGCATCTGCGTCGGCATGCAGCTCATGGCCACGCGCGGCGTCGAGTACGGCGTGCACCCCGGCCTCGACTGGATCGCAGGTGATGTCGTGCGCATCGAGCCCAAAGGCGCGACGGGCAAGGACCGCCTAAAGATCCCGCACATGGGCTGGAACGAGTTGCTCGATCTCAAGCCGCACGCGTTGCTCGAGGGCATCGCCGAGCACGATCACGCCTACTTCGTGCACTCGTTTCAGCTCAAGACCGCGCGGCCGGAGACGTTGCTTGCCGTTACCGACTATGGCGGCAAGATCACCGCCGTCGTCGGCCGCGACAATCTGGCCGGCACGCAATTCCATCCCGAGAAGAGCCAGGCGACCGGCCTCAAGCTGATCGGGAATTTCTTGCGCTGGAAGCCGTAACCTTTTCCGCCGCGCGCGCATTCGTTCTCGACTCCGGGAACGGGACATGGACGCATGACGGACATTATTCAGGGTTCGGTACTTGTGATCGGCGATGAAGCCATCGTCACCTTCGAGCTGCAGAGGTTCCTGGACGGCACGGGCTATCGTGTCGTGGGTCCGGTGAGGTCGCTCGACGAGGCCGTCAGCAAGCTGGCCGAGGAGAAAGTCGACGGCGCCGTCGTGAGCATCGCGGTGCATGACGAGACGCCTGTCGCCGAAGTGCTGGCCCGCGCACACGTGCCGCTGGTTCTGCTCAACAACCCCTACGACTACCATTCGCTGCTGGTCGGATTGCACGACGTGATGAGGTAGGGGATTAGCCGTCGCGGACCGTCATGATAAGTTCATGGACGGTCCCCATATCGGTGCATCCATGCCTCAAGTGACGTCATCGTCCGCGGCGCCGAAAGAGCGTCAGCGGTGGCTTTCCATTCTCGCCAAGGCGCCCGCAGACCGCCTGCAGGCTCTATGGGACGCGCTGGGGCCGGTGCCCGCCTACACGGTCTTGAGGAAACCCGAGATCGGCCTGGTGATGGTGAATGGCCGCATTTCGGGCAGCGGCGCGCCCTTCGCCGCCGGCGAGATGACCGTGACGCGCGCCGCAGTCCGCCTGCAAACGGGCCAGCTCGGCATCGGCTATGTCGGCGGCCGCCATCCCAAGCAGGCCGAGACCGTGGCGGCGATCGATGCGCTGGGCCAACTGCCGGAATGGCGCCAGCTCATCGAGGAGCAGATCGTGACGCCGCTCGAGCAGGAGGCCGAAGCGCGCCGCCGTTTGCGCGCGTCGAAGGCAGCGGCTACCAAGGTCGACTTCTTCACCGTCGCCCGCGAGGCCGGCACATGACCGACATCGCCCCCGGCCTCGCCGATCCCGCGCACGACAGCCAGCGCCTGTTCCGCGCCGTGTTGGACGCCTTCTCGCATCCCGGCCGCATCGTTGCGCTGCCACGGCGGCCCGAAGCCGCGAAGCCGCTCAGCGCCGCGGCGACGGCCTTCGTGCTGACCCTGGTCGATCGCGACACGCCGCTATGGCTCGCCCCCGCCTGCGATACGGACAGCGTGCGCGATTTCGTACGCTTTCATACCGGCGCGCCGATCGTCGCGAGCGAAGCCGACGCCCTGTTCGCCGTGCTGACGCCCGAGCGTGCACCGCTGCTCGACGGCTTCGCCATCGGCAGCGATCCCTATCCCGACCGGTCGGCGACATTGGTGATCGAAGTGCCGGCACTCACCGGCGGCCCGCAGAAGAAGCTGCGCGGCCCGGGCATCGAGGATCGTGCGGCTTTCGCTGTCGCGGGCCTCGGCGAGACCTTCTGGAGCGAGTGGCAAACCAACCACGCGCTCTTCCCCTGCGGCGTCGACATCGTCTTCACCGCGGGAACCGAGCTTCTGGCGCTGCCCCGCAGCATTGTCGTGGAGGGCTGACCATGTACGTGGCCGTCAAGGGCGGTGAGACCGCCATCGCCCATTCGCTGGAGCTGGTCGCCGACAAGCGCCGCGGCGATCGCGCCATTGCCGAGCTCACCCTGGAGCAGATCGACCAGCAGATGGGCCTCGCCGTTGATCGCGTGATGACCGAGGGCTCCTGCCACGACCGCTCCCTCGCCGCGCTCGCCATCAAGCAGGCGCGCGGCGATCTCGTGGAAGCGATCTTCCTGCTGCGCGCCTACCGCACGACCCTGCCGCGCTTCGGCGACTCCGTGCCGCTCGACACCAGCCGCATGCTGGCCGAGCGGCGCATCTCATCGACCTTCAAGGACGTGCCGGGCGGCCAGGTGCTGGGCCCGACCTACGACTACACGCACCGCCTGCTCGACTTCACCCTGGCCGCCAATGGCGAGCGCCCCGCGGCGCCGACCGCGCCCGCCGACACGACAGGCGACCTGCCGCGGGTCGGCGACATCCTCGAGCGCGAAGGCATGCTCGAGCCGCCGCCGCCCGCTTCTTCAGGCGCTCCGGCGCAGGACATCACGCGCACGCCGCTCACCTTTCCCGCCTCGCGGCCGGTGCGGCTGCAGAACCTGGCCCGCGGCGACGAAGGCTTCCTGCTGGCGCTCGCCTATTCGACGCAGCGCGGCTACGGCAACAACCACCCCTTCGTGGGCGAGATCCGCTTCGGCTCGGTGCCGGTCTCCTTCGTGCCGGAGGAGCTCGGCTTCGAGATCGAGATCGCCGAGATCGACGTCACCGAATGCGACATGGTCAACCAGTTCGCGGGCAACAGCGAAACCCCGCCGCAATTCACGCGCGGCTACGGCCTCGCCTTCGGCCATGCCGAGCGCAAGGCGATGGCCATGGCGCTGTGCGACAGAGCGCTGCGGGTCGAGGAGCTGTCGGAAAGCGTCACCTCGCCCGCGCAGGACGAGGAATTCGTGCTGGCCCACAGCGACAGCGTCGAGGCCTCGGGCTTCGTGCAGCACCTGAAGCTGCCGCATTACGTCGACTTCCAGTCCGAGCTGGTCGTCGTGCGCACGCTCAGGGCCGAGGTCGAGAAGCGCAAGCGCCAGGAAGCGCTCGACAGGGCGGCGGAGTAGCGGATGCCCGACCAGACCTACAACGACGACGTCAATTCGGAGACCGGCGCCTACAACTACGCCTATCTCGACGAGCAGACCAAGCGCATGATCCGCCGCGCCATCCTGAAGGCGGTCGCCGTGCCGGGTTATCAGGTGCCGTTCGGCGGCCGTGAGATGCCGCTGCCCTATGGCTGGGGTACCGGTGGCATCCAGGTGACGGCCGCCATCATCGGCCGCGACGATACGCTCAAGGTCATCGACCAGGGCGCCGACGACACCACCAACGCCGTCTCCATCCGCCGCTTCTTCGCCAAGGTGGCCGATGTCGCGACCACGACGCGAACCGAGGAGGCGACGGTCATCCAGACGCGCCATCGCGTGCCCGAGACGCCGCTCAAGGACGGCCAGATCCTGGTCTTCCAGGTGCCGATCCCCGAGCCGCTGCGCATGCTGGAGCCGCGCGAGACCGAGACGCGCACCTTGCACGCGCTCTCCGAATACGGCGTGATGCAGGTCAGCCTCTACGAGAGCATCGCCCGCTTCGGCCGCATCTCGAAGGCCTACAACTATCCGGTGCTGGTGAACGGGCGCTACATGATGAGCCCCTCGCCCATCCCGAAGTTCGACAATCCCAAGCTCGACCGCAATCCGGCGCTGCAGCTCTACGGCGCGGGCCGCGAGAAGCGCATCTACGCCGTGCCGCCCTATACGCCGGTGAAGAGCCTCGACTTCGACGACCATCCGTTCGAGATCGAAAAGTGGGAGCAGGCCTGCGCTTATTGCGGCTCCAAGCACAGCTTCCTCGACGAGATGATCGTCGACGACGACGGCCAACGGCTGTTCGTCTGCTCCGACACGGACTACTGCCAAGAGCGCCAAGAAACGCAAAGACAATCGGAGCAGAAGAAGTGAGCGGACCGCTTCTCTCGGCGAAGGGCGTCACCAAGCGCTTCGGCGGGCGCATCGCCTGCCAGGGCGTGAGCTTCGAGCTCTGGCCCGGCGAGGTGCTGGGCGTCGTGGGTGAGTCAGGTTCGGGCAAGACGACGCTGCTCAATTGCCTGGCCGGCCGGCTGATGCCCGACGAGGGCATCGTCTCCTACGAGACCAAGTCCATGGGCACGGTCGACGTGCATCGCCTCTCCGAGGCGCGGCGCCGACTGCTCGCCCGCACCGAATGGGGCTTCGTCAACCAGGACGCGCGCGAGGGCCTGCGCATGGGCGTCAGCGCCGGCGCCAACATCGGCGAGCGGCTGATGGCCATCGGTGCGCGCCACTACGGCAATATCCGCGAGGTCGCGTCGGACTGGATGGAGCGGGTCGAGCTCGACATCGAGCGGCTCGACGACCGCCCCACCGCCTATTCCGGCGGCATGCGCCAGCGCCTCCAGATCGCCCGCAACCTCGTAAGCGAACCGCGCCTCGTGTTCATGGACGAGCCGACGGGCGGCCTCGACGTCTCGGTGCAGGCCCGCCTGCTCGACCTGCTGCGCGGGCTGGTCGATCGTTTCCATCTCTCGGCCGTGCTGGTGACGCACGATCTCGGCGTGGCGCGGCTGCTGACGCACCGCCTGATGGTCATGCAGGGCGGCCGCGTCGTCGAGGAAGGCCTCACCGACCAGGTGCTGGACGATCCGCAGGACGCCTACACGCAAATGCTCGTCGCCTCGATCCTGCCGGTCTAGCCCATGCTTCCCATGCTCCGCGTCTCCGGCCTCCAGAAATCCTTCGTGATGCATGCACAGGGTGACCTTGCGCTGCCGGTGCTGAAGGACGTCGCGCTCGAGGTGCGGCCGGGCGAGTGTCTCGCGCTGGTCGGACCGTCGGGCGCCGGCAAGAGCACGCTGCTACGGTCGCTCTACGGCAACTACCGTCCGCAATCGGGCTCGATCCAGGTGCGCCATCGAGAAGACTGGGTCGAGCTGGTCGCCGCCGAGCCGAGGGTCGTCCTCGACGTGCGCCGGCACACGATGGGCTTCGTCAGCCAGTTCCTGCGCGTGATTCCCCGCGTCGGCGCCGTCGATGTCGTGGCCGAGCCGATGCTGCGCCGTGGCGCCTCGCCCGAGGAAGCGCGCCACAAGGCCGAATTCCTGCTGGGCGTGCTGGGAATCCCCGAGCGGCTGTGGGCGCTGCCACCCGCCACCTTCTCCGGCGGCGAGCAGCAGCGGGTCAACATCGCGCGCTCGCTGATCACCGACTATCCGATCCTGCTGCTCGACGAGCCGACTGCCTCGCTCGACATCGCAAACCGCGACGGCGTGATCGACCTGATCCGCCAGCGCCGCGAGCAGGGTGCGGCGATCGTCGGCATCTTCCACGACATCGCCGTGCGCGAGGCGCTCGCCACGCGTTTGCACGACGTAGCGCTGCCCGGAGTACAAGCATGAGTGCCGAGACCGTCCTGACCAACGCCCGCATCGTCACCGCCGACGGGGAATTCGACGGCACGGTCGTGATGCGCGACGGCCGGATCGCCGAGCTGTGTCCCGGCCGGTCGCAGGTCGCGGGCGCCATCGACCTCGAGGGCGACTATCTCGTGCCCGGCCTGATCGAGCTGCACACCGACAATATGGACAAGCACTTCACGCCGCGGCCCGGCGTGATGTGGCCGGCGCTGCCGGCGGTGATGGCGCACGACACGCAGGTCGCCGCCGCCGGCATCACCACGGTGTTCGATTCGATCTCGCTCGGCGACGTGCAGGGCAAGACCGACCGCGTGCAGAACAAGGAGCGCATGATCGAGGCGATCTGCGCCACCCACGAGAAGCGCCTGACGCGCGTGGAACATCGGCTGCATCTGCGCTGCGAGATCGTGGCCGACGACGCGGTCGAGACCGTCGACCGCTGGATCGACCTGCCGCTCGTCGGCCTGGTCTCGATCAACGACCACACGCCCGGCCAGCGCCAGTTCCTCGATCCCGACAAGCTCAAGCTCTACTACACCAAGAAGCACGGGATGACGGACGAGCAGTTCGAGACCTTCTGCACCCAGACGATGGCGCTGCACGCCAAGAACGCCGCACGCCATCGCAGCGAGATCGTCCAGCGCGCCCAGGCGCGCGCCCTGCCGCTCGCCAGCCACGACGACGCCACGGCCGCGCATGTGCGCGAGGCGGTGGAGGACGGCATGACCATCGCCGAGTTCCCGACCACGACCGAGGCGGCCGTCGCCTCGCACGAGGCGGGCCTTGCCATCCTGGTGGGCGCGCCCAACGTCGTGCTGGGCGGCTCGCACTCGGGCAACGTGGCGGCGATCGACCTGGTCCGCGCAGGCTATGCCGAGATCCTGTCGTCGGACTATGTGCCGGCGAGCCTCATGGAGGCGGTGTTCCGCCTGTCGCGCGAGGCCGGCATCAGCCTCGCTCAGTCGGTGAAGCTCGCGACGCTCAATCCGGCCCGCGCGGTCGGCCTCGGCGATCGCGGCGAGATCGCCCCCGAGCGCCGCGCCGATCTCGTGCGCGTGCGCGTGCTGGGCGGCTCGCCGGTCGTGCGCGCGGTATGGCGCGAGGGCGACCGCGTCGTCTGATGCCGTCTCCCCTGGTCTATGTCATGGGCCCCTCGGGCGCGGGCAAGGACTCGGTCATGGCGCGCGCCCGGGCGCTGCTGGCGGCCGACGCTCCCGTGGTCTTCGCCCACCGCTACATCACGCGGCCGGCCGACACGGGCGGGGAGAACCACGTCGCGCTGACCGTCCCGGAGTTCGCGCTGCGCCGCGCCCGCGGCCTGTTCGCCTTCCATTGGCAGGCGCACGGCAACGACTACGGCGTCGGCCGCGAGATCCATGCCTGGCGCAACTCAGGCCTCACCGTCATCGTCTCGGGCTCGCGCGAGCATTTCCAGCGCGAGGCCGGCATCGATGCCGACACCCATCCGGTGTTGATCACCGCCTCGCCTGAGCGCCTGGCGGAGCGTCTGGCCGCGCGCGGCCGGGAGGATGCGGGGTCCGCTACCGAACGGCTGGAGCGCAGCGACGCCTATGACGTGACCGACCGGCGGCTGCTCACGATCGTGAATGACGGGGCGCTCGACGAAGCCGCACAAGCCTTCGTCAGCTTGCTCGCCAGACTTCAGTGCTGACCAGGCGGCCGCCGCCCAGCCGATAGCGCGCCAGCACGGTGAACGGCCGGTCGGACGCGGGCTGACGGAAGACGCAGAGATCGCGCACCTGCAGCGGCCGGTCGATGAAGCCCGAGAAGCGCTGGCGCAGCAGGGTGGTCACGGCCGCCCGCTCGGCCGTATCGGCGATGCGGCCGGTGAGCGTGAGATGGAAGCGCCACTCCTCCAGCACGTAGGGGTAGCCCCAGCGCTTCAGCAGCTCCTCCTGCCGGGGCGACAGGCTCGCGGCGCGGCGGCGCGCCAGCTCGGCCTCGTCGGCGGGGCGGCGGAACTCGTCGAACTCGATGACGCAACGATCGGCCAGGTCCTGCAGCTCGGGCAGGCGTGCATTGGGGATCAGCGCGAGAAAGCCCGAGATCTCGGCCAGCGCCAGCGAGGGCACGGTGATCGCGCGCTGGGTGGCCGCGAAGGCGCCGACAGCGGTGAGGAAGTCGGTTTCGGTGCAGCCCTCGGCGAGCACGATCGGCGGCTTCAGCGTGCCGTGGAAACCGTAGCGCCGCGGCTCTGATGTGATCGCGGCCTGCCGCTCGGGATCGATGCCCGAGGAGCGCGGCAGCAGCCGCTGGGCGCGACCGCCGTCGGGATTCCAGCCCAGCCATTGGCCGGCCGCGACGGCCAGCCCTTCCTCGGGACGCGGCGCGTAGTACAGGGCGTAACGCGGAGCGTCGCTCAAACGACGGCACTCCGCCGGCCGATCAGGGCGAAGCGCAGCTGGCTCGACACGATGTCGATGGCCGCGACGGCGACCAGGATCATCAGGATCAGGAACGAGGCCTGCTGCAGCTCGAGCGTGCGGATCGCCTCGGCGAGATGCAGGCCGATGCCGCCCGCGCCCACGATGCCGATGATGGTGGCCGAGCGCGTGTTGGACTCGAAGAAGTAGAGCACCTGGCTCGCCAGCACCGGGAAGACCTCGGGCAGGATGCCGAAACGGATGCCGAGCAGCTTGCCGCCGCCGGTCGACACGATGCCCTCGACGGGCCGCCGGTCGGCCGCCTCGATCGCCTCGGAGAAGAGCTTGCCGAAATTGCCCATGTCGGAAGTCATGATGGCCAGTACGCCGGCAAAGGGGCCGAGACCCACGACGTTCACCCAGATGAGCGCCCAGATCAGGATATCGACGCTGCGGATCGTGTCGAGCGACCGCCGGGCGAAGAAGTGCAGCACTTTCGCCGTGGTGACGTTGTTGGCCGCGAGCAGGCCGAGCGGCACGGCCAGCACGGCCGCGCCCAGGGTGCCCAGCAGCGAGATGGCGATGGTCTCGACCAGCGACAGGGCGAAGACGAGGGCCTTGTCCCAGCCCCCGGGATTGGGCGGGATCATCAGGCCTGCCACCTCGCCCAGCTTGCCGAGGCCGAGCCAGAAGGCGGCGCCGAAGAAGCCGAAAGCGCCCATGCCGATCAGGAGCAGCAGCGCCGCGGCGACAGCCAGGGCCAGCAGGAGCCGGCGCTCGCGGCTCGGCTGGCCGAAATGGTGCGGATGGCGCCCGCGGATCGAGGCAATATCGAGGGCGGCGGGGTCGGCCATCAGCGGCGCTCCTCCCGGCCGATCAGGCGGTGGCGGACGTAGCCCGTGGCCGTGTCGATCACCGAGACGGTGATGATGATCAGCACGAGGATGGCCGAAACGTCGGAATAGTAGAACTTGCGGATCGACTCGATCAGGTCCATGCCGATGCCGCCCGCACCGACGAAGCCCAGCACGGTGGCGCTGCGCACGTTGATCTCGAAGCGCAGCAGCGCGTAGCTCACGAAGTTCGACAGGGTCTGCGGCAGTGCGCCGAAGCGCATCGCGACATGCCAGGGCGCACCCGTCGCCGACACGCCCTCGACCGGCTTCATGTCGATGTTCTCGACCACCTCGGCGAAGAGCTTGCCGAGCGCGCCCAAGGTGTGGATCGCCATGGCCAGCACACCGGGCAGCGGCCCGAGCCCGAAGGCGATCACGAACATCAAGGCGAAGACGAGCTCGGGCACCGTGCGGCAGAGCTCGCAGAAGCGGCGCGCGAGCAGCCGCATCCACGGCCTCGGGGTCACGTTGGCCGCCGCCAGGAAGCACAGGAAGAAGGCACCCAAGGTGCCGAGCGCCGTGCCGACATAGGCCATCAGCAGCGTCTCGCCCAGCAGCCGCAGCCAGCGGCCGAGGCCCCAGTACCATTCGGCCGGATCGCTGAAGACCAGGTTGCCGCTGTCGAGATGGAACAGCCGGCCGATATAGCTGGTGAAGTTGCCGATATTGCCGAAGAGCTTGGGCAGCGACACCTCGGCCGAGATCGACGACAGCGCCACCGCCGCCACGATGCAGGCCACGACCAGCAGCGACTGCAGGCGCCGCGCCCGCACCGCCGCGTCGTAGGACGCAAGCAGCGGGCGCATCTGCGCGTCGGGGAGCTGGACGATGGGCGACGCCACGGCGCTCTTTCACCTGCGAAAGCGGGCTCGGGAGAAGGGAGACGGGAGACGACCGAGGGGGTCAGTCGTCTCCCCGGCGGGCTGCCGTTAGGTCTTCTGCTTGCGCAAGCTGTCGATGAATTTGATCAGCTCGATGACGCCCTCGTAGTACTTGGCGTCGACCTGCTTGAACTCGCGGTCCTTGCCGTCCGACAGCTTGTCGTAGGCGACCTTGTTCTTGGTCGGCGCTTCCTGGAAGGCCTTCCAGATGGCGGCCTTGGCGTCGGCCGGCAGGTCGCTCAGCCAGGCGTAGGGCGAGTTGGGGATCAGGTCGGACTTGGAGATGATCCGGAAGTCCTCCTTCTTCGCCAGGCCCTTGTTGACCATGCGGGTGAGGTTGGAATCCTCGTCGGAGTTCCACCAGTTGGCGGCGACGTCGACCGTCTTCTGCTGGAGCGCGATCACCGCGTTCTCGTGGCTGCCGGTATAGGTCACGTGCGCGAAGTATTGCTCCGGCACGATCTTGAGCTTGTTCAGGATGAAGCGCGGCACGTTGTTGCCCGAGGTCGAGTTGGGATCGACGAGACCCAGGTTCTTGCCCTTGAGATCGGCGATCGACTTGTACGGGCTGTCGGCGCGCACGTAGAACACCGAGTAGTAGCCGACCGTGCCGTCGTTGTTCACGGTGGTGCAGAAGGGCTCGACCTTCACGCCGGTGACGATGGCGCGCGAATACGAGGCGGGACCGTAGCCCGCGAGGTGGATCGATCCGTTGCGCTGGCCCTCGATCACCGCGGCATAGTCGTTGGCGACGCGCAGCGTCACCTTCACGCCGAGCTCCTTGGAGAGGTACTCGCAGAACGGCGCATAGCGGTCGGTGACGCCCGAGGCGTTCTCGGCCGGCACGACGGCGAGGACCAGCTCGGGATACTTGGCGCGCCAGTCGGCGGCCCAGCCGGTCCGCGTGATCGCGAGCGAGCTTGCCGCGAGCGACGTGCCGAGCATCTGTCGACGGTTGAACATGGTCTATCTCCTCGTTGACGAAAAACGATCAGGGATTGGCGAGAGCGAAGCCCGGCTGCGCGGCGAAGCCCGGGGTGACGGCATGGCCGACCACGTCGCCCGATTCCAGGCCGTAGAGATCTCTCGCCACGCTGTCGGTGAGCTCGGCCGGCACGCCGTCGAACACCAGCCGGCCGGCGGCGAGGCCGACCAGGCGGTCGCAGTATTTCCGCGCCAGGTCGAGGCTGTGCAGGTTCACCATCACGGTGATGCCGAAGTGCTTGTTGATGTGCTGCAGCGAGTCCATCACGACCTGCGTGTTGCGCGGGTCGAGAGAGGCGATCGGCTCGTCGGCCAGGATGATCTCGGGCTCCTGAAGGAGCGCGCGGGCGATGGCGACGCGCTGCTGCTGGCCGCCCGACAGCGTGTCGGCGCGCTGGGCGGAGACGCGGGCGATATCGAGGCTCTCGAGGGCGGAGAGGCCCATCGCCTTCTCCTCGTCCGTCCAGAGCTTCAGCAGGGTTCGCCACGCCGGCGCATGATAGGAGCGGCCCATCATGACGTTGGTCAGCACGTCGAGGCGGCCGGCGAGGTTGAACTGCTGGAAGATCATGGCGCAGCGCGCCCGCCAGGCGCGCAGGTCCCGGCCGGCGAGCGCGGTGACGTCGGTGTCACCGTAGTGGATGGAGCCGTCGCTGGGATCGTTCAGCCGGTTGATCATGCGCAGCAAGGTCGACTTGCCCGAGCCCGACTGGCCGATCACGCCCACCAGCTGGCCCTCGGGCACGACCAGGGAAATGCCGTCCACCGCGCGCTTGTCGCCGAACTTCTTGACGATGCCGTCCAGCCGCAACATGCAAATACCCCGCGATGCGCCTAGCTCGTTGCGTACCCACCGCAGGCTGCAAGGGGGCGACTCTTTTGTTACGGGCGCGCGACGGTGGATAAGCAGCCATGGGCGTCGCGCCCGTCCGAATGCCCATTTTGAGCGGATGCGCGCGTCGTCGCTGCGACCAAATGGGCACTCTTTCTGCAGCTACCGAGCACTCACAATCCGCTCCGATCAGCGTGTGGGGAGACACGACAAATGGCTGGGAGAGAGATGAGCGCACGCGCCGGCCGCTGCGGG
>DATJWN010000145.1:0-6320 GCA_035501235.1 Reyranella sp. | reverse complement strand
CCTCCCCATTCAGATGGGGAGGTGCCCCGAAGGGGCGGAGGGGTCAGACGGCGGGCCTTCGGCCCGCGATATGACCCCTCCGTCGCGGATGACCGCGCCACCTCCCCATCTGAATGGGGAGGAAAGCGCTCTGATTGATTTATTGCTCTAAATGACTATTTAGCCTCGATGTCTTCTCCCGAAAATTCACCCTCTCCGGGCTGGCACGCCACGACCATCCTTTCCGTCCGCAAGGGCGGGCAAGTGGTGATGGCGGGCGACGGCCAGGTCTCGATGGGCCAGACCATCGTCAAGGGCAATGCCAAGAAAGTGCGGCGCCTGGGCAACGGCCAGATCATCGCAGGTTTCGCTGGCGCCACGGCCGACGCCTTCACGCTCTTCGAACGGCTGGAAGCCAAGCTCGAGCGCCATCCGGGCCAGCTGCTGCGGGCCTGCATCGAGCTCGCCAAGGACTGGCGCACGGATCGCTATCTCCGCCGTCTCGAGGCGATGATGGCCGTGGCCGACAAGGACGTGTCGCTGCTGCTGTCGGGGACGGGCGACGTGCTGGAGCCGGAAGGCGGCATCATCGCGATCGGCTCGGGCGGCAACTATGCGCTGTCGGCCGCGCGGGCGCTGATCGATGTCGACGGGATGGACGCCGAGGCGATCGCGCGCAAGGCGATGAACATCGCCGCCGACATCTGCGTCTACACCAACCACAATCTCGTCATCGAGAAGCTTTGAGTTCCGTCATGAGTAACGACTTTTCCCCCCGCGAGATCGTCTCCGAGCTCGACAAGCACATCGTCGGCCAGCAGGACGCCAAGCGCGCCGTCGCGGTGGCGCTGCGCAATCGCTGGCGCCGCCTGCAGCTCCCCGAGGCGCTGCGCGAGGAAGTGCTGCCCAAGAACATCCTGATGATCGGTCCGACCGGCTGCGGCAAGACCGAGATCGCGCGGCGGCTGGCCAAGCTCGCCAATGCGCCGTTCCTGAAGGTCGAGGCGACGAAGTTCACCGAGGTCGGCTATGTCGGCCGCGACGTCGAGCAGATCGCGCGCGACCTGATGGAGGCGGCCCTGGACATGGCGCGCGAGCGGCTGCGCAAGGACGTCAAGGCCAAGGCCGAGCTCGCGGCCGAGGATCGCGTGGTCGAGGCGCTGTGCGGGCCGACCGCCAGCGAGGAGACCAAGCTCCGCTTCCGCCACAAGCTCCGCGGCAACGAGCTGAACGATCGCGAGATCGAGATCGAGGTCGCCGACCCGGGCCAGCCCATGCAGTTCGAGGTGCCCGGCCAGCCCGGCGCTTCCGTCGGCATGATCAACATCGGCGACATGCTGGGCAAGGCATTCGGCGGGCGCACCAAGAAGCGCAAGATGGCCGTGGGCGAGGCCTACGAGACCCTGATGCGCGAGGAGAGCGACAAGCTCCTGGACCAGGAGCGCGTCGTGCGCGAGGCGCGCGAGTCGGTCGAGCAGAACGGCATCGTGTTCATCGACGAGATCGACAAGATCACCGCGCGCTCGGAGTTCCGCGGCGGCGGCGACGTTTCCCGCGAGGGCGTGCAGCGCGACCTGCTGCCGCTGATCGAGGGCACGACGGTCAACACCAAGCATGGTCCGGTGAAGACCGACCACGTCCTGTTCATCTGCTCCGGCGCCTTCCATCTCGCCAAGCCCTCGGACATGCTGCCCGAGCTGCAGGGCCGTCTGCCGATCCGCGTCAGCCTGGCGTCGCTCAGCCAGGAGGACTTCAAGCGCATCCTGACCGAGCCCGAGGCCAGCCTGGTCAAGCAGTACAAGGCGCTGCTCGCGACAGAGAAGGTCGAGCTCGAGTTCAAGGACGACGCCATCGACGAGCTGGCGCGGCTCTCCGCCGAGATCAACGAGACGGTCGAGAATATCGGCGCCCGCCGCCTGCACACGGTGATGGAGAAGCTCTTGGAGGAGATCAGCTTCGGCGCCTCCGACAAGCCCGGCCAGAAGATCGAGATCGACGCCGCCTACGTGCGCGACCGCGTCGGCTCGCTCGCCAAGAACGCCGACCTGTCGAAATTTGTTCTTTAGCCTACATGCAGTACGTCTGGATCAGGTCGACCAGGTACGCAGCGCCGTTCTTGCCCCAGAGCACGAAGGTCACCAGTGTCAGCGCGACCACGAGAGCGCCGGCGCCCCACAAGAGCAGGGAGCGCCAGCCGGCGGTCATGCGGGCCTGAGGCCGACCTGCAGCCGCTCGACCGGCTTCTCGACGATCGGCCAGTGCAGGAGCGCGGAGATGACGCCGAGCGCGATCGCGATCCACCACATGGCGTCGTAGTTGCCGGTGAGGTCGTAGATCTTGCCGCCGCCCCAGCCGCCGAAGAAGCTGCCGACCTGATGGCCGAGGAACACGAAGCCGTTCAGCATGGTGAGATGCACGCGGCCGAACATCACGCCCACGAGAGACGTGGTGAGCGGCACGGTGCCGAGCCACAGGAAGCCCATCGCGCCCGCGAAGGCCAGCACCGAGGCGGCCGACAGCGGCGTCGCCACGAAGGCCAGGAACACCATCGAACGCAGCAGGTAGAGCGAGGTCAGCAGGTTCTTGCGCTGGAAGCGGCCGCCCAGGGAGCTCCACAGGATCGAGCCCACGATGTTGAACAGGCCGACCATGCCGATGCTCCAGCCGCCGAGCTCCGCGGGCGACAGCGTGAAGCCGAACAGCGACAGCCCGATCCCCTTGTCCGAGACATAGGCCGGCAGGTGGGTGCCGACGAAGGCGACATGGAAGCCGCAGACGAAGTAGCCGATCATCAGCAGCACGTAGCTCTTGTGCCGGAAGGCCTCGGCCAGCGCCTGGCGCGAGGTCTGGTTGTCGCCGGCGGCCTTCTTGGCCGCCGCGATCTGCTGGCGGTCGTTGAGGCCGATCGGCAGCAGGATGACCAGCGCCGCGAGGCCCGTGAGCGCCCACATGGTGAGGCGCCAGTCGCCGAAATGGTTCTGCAGCACGGAGGCCAGCGGCACGATGAAGAACTGGCCGAACGAGCCGCCGGCCGAGCAGATGCCGACCGCCAGTGCCTGCTTCTCCGGCGGTGCCGTCTTCAGGATCACGCCCAGCACCGGGCCGAACGACGCGGCCGAGAGGCCGGTGCCGACCAGGATGTTGCCCAGGACCAGCATGGCGTCGCTGTGCATGGTGGCCGTGACGATCATGCCCAGCACGTAGATCACGCCGCCGCCCGCGATGGTGGGCGCCGAGCCGAAGCGGTCGGCCAAGCGTCCGGCGATCGGCGCGAACACGCCCATCAGCAGCTGCGCAACCGCCGCGCCGAAGGAGAAGACTTCGCGGCCGACATGCAGCTCGGCCGAGACGGGCTTCAGGAAGATGCCGAAGCTCTGGCGCACGCCCAAGCCGATGGCGAGCACCACGAAGCCGCACCACACGGCGGTCCAATAGGAACGGGAGGTCATGGCCGCCAACTTAAGGCGTTCATATGCATTCCACGCATAGAAATACTTCATGCCCTCCCAAGCTTCGATGTGGCACAAGAGATGCCATGAGCTTGTCGTCGTGGCTTTCTCGCCTTGGCCTGGCAGCAATCCTGCTCATTTTGGCAGGAGCGGCCGCCTCGGCCGAGCCGCGGCTGGAGCGCGAGCGCTGCACCTTCCGGCCGCCGCGCAACGACCGGCTGGAATGCTTCGTCCTGGTCGTGCCGGAGAACCGCGCCGAGCCGCAGGGCCGCGAGGTGCGGCTCAAGGTCCAGGTCCTGAAGGCGCGGCGCCCCGGCGCGACCGATCCCGTGATCTACCTGTCGGGCGGGCCGGGCGATGCGCCTCTCGTGGCCCAGACCTCGGGAGCCGATCCGCTGGCCGAAGGCGACTGGTGGAACGACACGGCGGCGATCCGCAAGCATCGCGACGTCATCATCATCAGCCAGCGCGGCGCCGGCGGCTCGACCCCCAACCTCGATTGCTTCGAGCCGCGCACGACCGAATCGGCCCGTCTCCGCCGCCGTGCCGTCACCGAGCCGCAGGAGCGCGAGATCCTGCTGAAGTGCCGGGCCACGCTCGACCAGAAGGGCATCAACCTCGCGATGTACGGCACGCCGGCGCTGGCCGACGACGTGGCCGACCTCGTCAAGGTGATGAAGCTCCAGAAGGTCAACCTCTACGGCATCTCCTACGGCACGCGCTGGGCGCTCGAGGTCATGCGCCGTCATCCCGGGATCGTCCGCTCGGTGGTGCTGGACGGCGTCTATCCGCCGGAGATCAACGGCGAGCAGAACGAGCCCGAGATCGTGCGCACCGCCTTCGAGCAGCTCTTCGCCGACTGCGCCTCCGACAAGGTCTGCCGCGAGCGCAATCCCAACCTCAGCTCCGTCTTCCGCGCGGTGATCACGGGCGCCGACGTGACGCCCATCCAGGTGACGCTCGAGCTCGACGACGGCCCGCAGATGATCAAGCTCAACGCCACCAAGCTGATGCTGATCTTCATGCACATGCTGCGCGAGGGCGAGGTGGCGCTGGTGCCCGAGACGGTGAGCGCCATCAAGCGCGGCGACTATCGCCTGATCCGCCAGTTCGCCGAGGTCCTGGAGGACGACGAGGGCGCCCTGCTCGAGACCAACGCCCAGCAGTTCGGCGGTCTGTTCAACACTATCGAATGCCGCGAGACCTGGGCGGGCGTCGACCAGGCCGCGCGCGACAACGCCATCCAGGCCGGCGGCTTCTACAGCTTGAGCGCGCTCACCAGCAAGCTCGGCGGCTATTGCCCGGTGTGGCGCGTGCCGGTGGCGCCGCCTTCGGAACGCATGCCGGTCGAGTCCGGCATTCCCACCCTGCTGTTGAGCGGCGGCTACGACTGGCTGACGCCGCCCTCCTGGGGACGCGACGCGGCCAAGCACCTGTCGCTGTCGCGCCACGTCATCTTCCGAAGCCAGGGCCACGGCGTCTCGGCGCAGGACAGCTGTGCCGCGCGCCTGCGCGACGAATTCATCGACGCGCCCGATCCGCGCTATCCGCTGTCCTGCCGCGCCGACACGCCGCCCGACTTCACCGACGCCGCCGAGCGCGCCAAGGCGATCCCGTGAAGCTCCTGCTGTCGGCGCATGCGCTCAAGCTCTGGGGCAAGCGCATCGAGGCCGCCGTGCCGGCCGGCAGCCTTGCCTTCGTGACCGCCGAGCAGGCGTTGGCCGCGGGTGTCCCTTGCGACGCCGACCTCGCCTTCATGACGCGCGAGGTCACCGGCAAGTCGAGTCCGGGCAATCCCACGCCCGAGCTGCAAGGCTTCGACACGGTGGTGCGCGCGGCGCCGAAGCTCAAATGGCTGCAGATCCATCCCGCCGGTGCCGAGCGGCCGATCTATCGCGAGCTGCGCGGGCGCGGCGTCAAGGTGACGACGGCGTCGGGCGCCACGGCGGTGACGGTGGCGCACAGCGTGCTGGGCGCGGTGATCGCGCTCAACCGCCGCTTCCCGCTGCTGGCCGACGCGCAACGTCGGCATGCCTGGGAGCCGCGCCTCGGCGAGCGCTCGCCGCGCGACCTCAAGGGCCAGCGCGCCGTGATCGTCGGCATGGGTCCGATCGGCTGCACGATCGCCTCGCTCCTGAAGATGCTGGGCATGGTCTCGGTCGGCGTGCGGCGCAACGCCCAGCCGCAGGAGCCCTTCGAGGCCGTGCTGCCGTACGACCGCCTGCACGAGGCCTTGCCGACCGCGGACTGGCTGATCCTGTGCTGCCCGGCCTCGCCGCTCACACGCGGTCTCGCCAATGCCCGTGTCTTCGCGGCGCTTCCCGAAGACGCCACGTTCGTCAACGCCTCGCGCGGCGAGGTCGCGGTGGAAGCCGACGTGATCGCGGCCCTGCAGAGCGGGCGGCTTGCTGGCGCCTATCTCGATGTCTTCGAGAAGGAGCCGCTCGACAAGGCCTCGCCGCTCTGGGACATGCCGAACGTGCTGATCTCGCCGCACACGGCCAGCCACTCGCAGGGCCAGAACGAGGCGATCTTCGACATCTTCCTCGACAACCTCGCGCGCTTCCGCGGCGGGCGGAAGCTGCGCAACGATGTCGACGACTTGGCCTAGCCCTTCGCAGCGAGGCTCTTGAACAGAGCGTCGCTGCGCTCGTCTGCGGGGAAGAAGCACTCGATGCGGACCTCCTGCAGGGTCACGTCCTGCGGCGTGCCGAGCGTGGCGATCGTGGTGAAGACGCTGAGCGACTTGCCGCCGACGATGTAGTCGAGCGTCAGCACCGGCTGCGGCCGCTCCTCGAAGCGGAGCTTGCGGAAGGAGGCCGGCACGTCGGGATAGGCCATCACCTCCTCGATGAAGGCGAGCGCCTTGGGCTCGCCGCCGTCGGCCAGGAT
>DATJWN010000144.1:0-12502 GCA_035501235.1 Reyranella sp. | reverse complement strand
TGTCGTGCTGATCGGCAGCTCCGAGGCGACCCTGGCGCTCGCCCGCGCCTACGACACTCTCGGCCGCCGCTTCATCGCCATCGTGCCGCCTGTTGCCGACGAGGCCGTGCCGCCCATGGAAGAGGCGGGCGCGCGCATCGTGGTCAACAACGGCCAGTGGGCGCGGCCGCTGCATCGCGCCGCCGTTCACCGCGCCGCCGCCGTCGTCGCGCTCGACGAGGACGATGCCGCCACGATGGCGCTGGCGGGCGCGCTCGCAGCGGCCAATGCCCATCGGGCGGCCGGCGCTCCGCCGCTCACCTTCCTGGTACGCCTCGGCCATCGCGAGCTGCGCGCCCTGATGGGCTCGCAGATCGCCTCGGCGATGCGCCAGAACCGGGTCGACCTCAAGCTCTATGTCCGTGAGCGGACCGTCGCGCGGGCGCTGGTGTCGCGCTATCCGCCGGACTGGGGGCTGCCGCCGGGGCCGTTCGACATCCACGCCGTGATCGTGGGCCTGGGCGACATGGGAGCCGAGTTGTTGCTGCAGCTCGCGCGCACCGCTATCCCCGCCGCCCGACGCCGCACGATCATCACCGTCGTCGACCGCGATGCCGAGGCGCTGCGCCAGCAGTTCCTGCAGGATCATCCGGGCCTCGACCATTGCGCCGAGCTGCGCTTCATCTCGGCCGACGTGAGGGCGAGCGCCGTCAAGGCCGAGGACGCGACCGCCTGGCTGCTGGCGCCGCTGCCGGCGACGGCGATCTACGTGTGCTGCGGCAACGACCACGCCAACCTGTCGATGACCTTGGGGCTCCGCCGCGCCTATGCCCATGCCGGCGCGCAGACCGTGCCGATCTACGTCTATCAGCGCAGCGGCCCGATGCTGGTCGAAGGCCTGCCGCAGATCCATGCCGACATCTTCGACGGCCTGCGCGTGCTGCCGTTCGGCGGGCTCGAGCAGGAGGCCGATCCCGTTTACCTGCTCGACGAGGAGATCGACGCGCTCGCCCGGCTGGTCCACGAGGAATATCTGCGCAGCCGCGAGCGCATGGGCGGCACGCCCACGCCGGCCAGCCAGCCGTGGTCCGAGCTCGCCGACGTCTATCGCTCGGCCAACCGCTCCCAGGCCGACCACATGCTCGCCAAGCTGCGGGGTCTCGGCCTGCATGCGGTTGCGGGCGCGCCGAAGGCAGAGATCGAGATCGACGCCGAGCGGCTCGACGCGCTCGGCCGCCAGGAGCACGAACGCTGGTGCCGCGACCGCTGGCTGGCCGGCTGGACGCTCGCCGACAAGCGCGACGATGCGCGGCGTCGCCACACCGATCTCGTGCCCTACGACGCGCTGAGCGAGGCGGTTCGCGATCTCGACCGCCAGACCGTTCGCAGCCTGCCGGCGCTGTTCGGCGAGCTCGGCATCGGGCTGAAGCGCGACCATCGCGTCGGCATCTGGTTCGCGACCAAGGCCGCCGCCTCGGCCAACGCGCGCATCGCCGATGTCGCGGCGCAAGTCGCCTCGCTGCTGGCCGGCAAGGCCGACCTGCATCTGCAGCTCGTGCTGCCGCTGCGCGTGCCGGCCGAGTACGCGCTGGCGCTCGCCCTGGCCAAGTCGAACAGCGTCGGCGTCGATGTCGCGCTGATCCGCGGTCCCGCCCATCCGCTGGACATCGGCCAGACCTTCGATCGCCAGCGCGCGCGCGACCTGATCGCGGCGGCGGACCGCGCCTTCGTGCTCGCGCCTCAGGAGGCGGGCGAGGAGGCGGCGCTGGCGAGCCTGCGTGCGGTTTGCGATCGCGTCGTCATGGTCGACGACGATGGCCGTATCAGTGGGTGATATCGCCCACGGTCAGCTCGACATCGCCGAGCCGCACGATCGAGCCTTTCGCCAGCTCGAGCGGACGGTCGGCAGCTGCAGGCTGGTTGTTCACGAATGTCCCGTTGAGCGAGCCGAGATCGCTCAGCGTCAAGCGCTGGTCGACCGACGAGAGCAAAGCGTGGCGGCGCGAGACGCTGACATGCGGTAGCACCAGATCGGCCTGCTCGGCCCTGCGGCCGATCACCAGGCCGGCGGGCTTCATGCGCAGCTGCGACAGCCGCACGATGATCTCGAACTTCGTGCCGGTGTGATCGGTTCCCGTCAGGTGAAGCATCATGTCGGCGGCCATCATCGTGGCGTCGGCGGCCACGGTCGCATGACCGACGGGCGGCGCCGCCGGATTGGCCGCCGGCGCAATCGGCACCGATTGCAGGGTGGGACCGCCGCCGCGGGCAAGCCGGTAGGTGAGGGCGGAGACCAGCACGTCGGGGAGGGGCAGGGCGGGATCGGCATGCCAGTGGCGGAGGTCCGCCACCTGCACATGCGACAGGCCGAGCGGCAGGGGCGAATTGCCGATCGTCACCGGCACATAGGCGTCGCGCTGGAAGGCGTGATCGGCCTCGACCTCGACCCAGCGGCTGTTGACCGCCTTGTCCGACCACATGACGAGCACGACGCGCGCCGACATCAGCGCCGACTGGATCTGGGTGCGCCAGGTGGCGCCGGGCAGCAGAACGCGATCCCAGAAAACCGACCAGCCCCGCGACGTGAGGTCCTCCGCGAGCCGCTTGGCCGCCGCGGAATCCTCGTGCGTATAGCTGATGAAGATGTCGTACTCGCCCGCCCCACTCATGACGTCCGAGTTTACGCCGGGCACGGGGCTATTGCCTAGGGCGGCGCGACCGCTATCGTGACGGGATGACCGGTACACGTAACGGCGCCATCGCGCGCGCAGAGAAGTATTTCGACGACGGCGGCTTCCTCTCGGACCTCCAGCGCCGCGTCGCCATTCCCACCACCAGCCAGGAGCAGGGCTCGATGCCCGCCCTGCAGGAATACGTCTCGGGCGAGATGACGCGCTCGCTGGAGAAGCTGGGCTACGACTGCACCGTGCTGCCCAACCCGAAGGCCGAGTTCGGCCCGTTCCTGATCGCCCGCCGGGTCGAGGATCCGGCCAAGCCGACCGTGCTCACCTATGGACACGGTGATGTGATCCGCGGCCAGGAGGACCAGTGGCGCAGCGGTCTCTCGCCGTGGAACATCGTGGTCGAGGGCGACCGCATGTACGGCCGCGGCACCGCCGACAACAAGGGCCAGCACACGATCAACATCGCAGCACTCGCCTGCGTGCTCGAGGAGCGCGGCACGCTCGGCTTCAATTCGACCATCCTGATCGAGACCGGCGAGGAGACGGGTTCGCCGGGCCTGGCCGACTTCTGCAAGGCCAACAAGGCGGCGCTGAAGGCCGATGCGCTGATCGGCTCGGACGGCCCGCGGCTCGACCATCGCCGGCCGTGCATCTTCGGCGGCACGCGCGGCACGCTGAACTTCACCTTGACCCTCACCTATCGCGAGGGCGGCCATCACTCGGGCAACTGGGGTGGGCTGCTCGCCAATCCCGGCATCGTGATGGCGCATGCGCTGGCCTCGATCACCGACGAGCGCGGCCAGATCAAGGTGCCGGAATGGCGGCCGCAGACGCTCACCAACTCGGTGCGCGCCGCTCTCGCCGACGCCCATATCGATGCCGGCGACAATGCACCCCGGATCCATGAGGATTGGGGCGAGAAGGGGCTGACCCCGGTCGAGCGCGTGTTCGGCTGGAATTCCTTCGAGGTGCTGGCCTTCAAGACGGGCAATCCTGATCGCCCGGTCAATGCGATCCCGCCGAGCGCCATCGCCCATTGCCAGCTGCGCTTCGTCGTCGGCACCGACCCGCACGACATCCTGCCGGCGCTGAAGCGCCATCTCGAGCGTCACGGCTTCGGCGACATCGAGCTCAAGCCCTCGCGCGAGGTGATCATGCACGCCACGCGCCTGGACCCCGACAATCCCTGGGCCAGGTTCGCGGCCCGCTCGCTCGAGAAGACGGCGGGGCAGAAACCCAACATGCTGCCCAACCTCGGCGGCTCGCTGCCCAACGAGGTTTTCACCGACATCCTCGGCATGCCGACCGTATGGGTGCCGCATTCCTACGCTGCCTGCTCGCAGCATGCGCCTGATGAGCATCTGCTGGCTCCCGTGGCGCGCGAGGGCCTGCGACTGATGGCCGGCCTGTTCTGGGATCTCGGCGCCGAGGGGCGCCCGGCCTAAGCATCGCCGGATGCTGTCCGCCGACGAGGCCGCGGAGCTGATCGAAGCGATCGCGGCGCGTCAGGATCGTGCCGCCTTCGCCAGGCTGTTCCAGCACTTTGCGCCGCGCATCAAGGCCTTCCTCATGCGCGGCGGCGCCGATGCCGACGCCGCGGCCGAAGTGGCGCAGGAGGCGATGATCCTGGTGTGGCGCAAGGCCGCGAGCTTCGACCGCAGCCGCGCTTCGGCGGCGACCTGGGTTTATACGATTGCACGCAACAAACGGATCGATCTCCTGCGCCGGACCGGACGGCCGCCGATCGAGACGGAAGACTGGTTGACGATTTTTTCAACCGAAGGGGACGCTGCCGACAAATCCGTCCTCGACGGACAAACGTACATGAGAATGAAAGAACTCATGGATGGCCTGCCGGCCGACCAGCTCGTCGTCATCCGCAAGGCGTTCTTCGAGGACAAGACCCATACGGCGATCGCGGAGGAATTGCGGCTGCCCCTCGGGACGGTGAAGTCGCGCATCCGCCTGGCCCTGGGGCGGCTGCGTGTGGCGTTGGAGAAGGAAGAAGGAGACAGATGAGCCGGCATCCGGCCCCCGACGAGCTGCTGCTCGACTACGCCACCGGCGTCCTGCCCGAAGGGCCGGCGCTCGCGGTGGCGTTGAAGCTTGCACTCGATCCCGAGGCGCGGCGCACGGTCGATCGATTGCGCGCACTGGGCGGCGCCTTGCTGGAGACCGAGGAGGCGGTTGGCGACGTCGATCTGGAAGGTGCGCTCGCCAGGCTCGATGGCGTGGCGGTCGGGCCGAGGCCCGCCCCGCCGATGCCACAGCAGGGCCAGGCATGGGCGCCGGCGCCGCTTCGATCCTACATTGTCGGCAAAGACTGGAAGCGTGCTTTCGGCGGCTTCGAGCGGATCGAACTGGCGTTGCACGGCGACACACATCGCGTCGCGCTGCTCAGGCTCGAGCCGGGCAAGGGGTTGCCCCTGCACAAGCATGTCGCCAACGAATACACGGTGGTGCTGCAGGGCGGCTACACGGACAATACCGGCAGCTACGCGGTCGGCGATTTCGCCGTGGGGCCGGGACCGCAGGAGCACGAGCCCATCGCCGATCCGGGCGAGCCGTGCATCGCGTTGATCGTGGTCGAAAAGCCCATCGTGCTCACCAGCAAGCTAGGACGCTGGCTCAATCCGCTCTTGCGCTGGGGTTGGATGTAGCTTCAGGCTGTCCCTTCGGAGGGAGCCATGTCGCGCATTCCATATTTCGAGGTCGAGACCGCCACCGGCAAGCACGCCGAGTTCCTCGACAAGCTGAAGCCCCATCTCAACATCTATCGCATGCTGGCGAATTCCGAAGCAGGGCTGAAAGGCTTCATCCGCATGGGCAATGCGCTCCTGCACCGGTGCGAGCTCGATCCCAGGCTGCGTGAGATCGCGATCGTGCGCGTCGGGCGCTTGAGCCGCGCGGCCTACGAGGTTTTCCAGCATGAGCGCATCGCGCGCGAGGTCGGCGTGGAGGAGGCCAAGATCGCGGCGCTGCGCGATGCTACCATCGAAGCCGCGGTCTTTTCCGATCAGGACAAGGCCGTGCTGCGCTTCGCCGACGACGTGGTGCGCAACGTCAAGGCGTCGGACAAGACGCTGAAGGCCGTCGAGGCGTTCCTCAGCCCCGGCGCCGTCGTCGAGCTCACGTTGACGATCGGCTACTACATGATGGTCTGCCGCTTCCTCGAGACCACCGGCGTGGAAGGCGAGGAAGGGCAGGCGGAGTGGCTGAAGACGGCGAAGCTGTAGGAGAAGCGTCAATGAGTCCCCGCGTTTTCATCGCGCAATTCATGCACGAGACCAACACGTTCAGCCGCCTGAAGACGACGCTCGACGACTATCGCCGGCGGTGGCTCATCGAGGGCGAGGCGATGATCGGCCGGTTCAAGGGCACGCGGAACGAGGTCGGCGGGTATATCGATTCAGCGGCGAAATACGGCTGGGAGCCGGTGTTCGGGGCGGCGGCCAATGCGACACCTTCGGGCACACTGACGAAGGAGACCTGGGAGACCATCCGCGACAAGATCCTCAACGCGGCGAAGGGGGCCGGGAAGCTCGATGCCGTCTGCCTGTCGCTGCATGGCGCCATGGTCACCGAGACCGAGGACGATGCCGAAGGCGCGCTGCTCGAGGCGCTGCGGGCCGTGGTTGGGCCCGGTGTGCCGATGGTGGCGACGCTCGACCTGCATGCCAACGCCACGGCGAAGATGGCGCGCAACGCCAATGCGCTGGTGAGCTTCCGCACCTATCCGCATATCGATGGATACGACAGAGCAGTGCAGGCGGCGGTTCTGGTGAAAGAGGTGCTCGACGGCAGGAAGAAGCCGAAGTGCCTGCTCGTTCAGCCGGCGATGCTCGAAGGTGCCAACCACGGCCGCACGACCGAGCCCGGCGAGATGCGCGACTTGCTGGCCAAGGCCGATGTCTACGAGAAGGAGCCCGGCATCAATGTCGTCAGCATCCAGGTCGGCTTCACCTGGTCGGACATTCCCTATACCGGTCCCTCGATCGCGGTGAGCCATGAACCCGGCGCCGAGGCGCGGGCGCGCGCGATCTGCAGCGAGCTGATCGACGAGATCTGGCGCCGGCGCGATGAAACGGTGAGGTCGCGCACCAGCGACTATCTCAGCATCCCCGACGGCATGGCGGTGGTGCGAACGAAGCCCGCCAAGCCTGGCCCCTTGGTGATCGCCGATGGCACCGACAATCCAGGCGGCGGCGGATACAACGATACGACCGGCATCCTGAGGGCGCTGCTCGACGGCAAGGTCGCCAACGCCGCCATCGGCACGATCTACGATCCGGGCACCGTGCAGCAGGCAATCAAGGCAGGTGTGGGCGCCACCATCGATGTCGAGCTGGGCGGCCATACCGACGAATCGATGGGCAGGCCGATCAAGGCCAAGGCGCTGGTCCGCATGTTGTCGGACGGCGTTTTCCGGAACGACGGGCCGATGAACGCCGGCGTCGAGAGCAACATGGGCCCGACCGCCGTCCTGCGCATCGACGGCATCGACGTGATCACGATCTCCAACCGCATCCAGACGACCGATCTGCAGGTCTTTCTCAGCCAGGGCATCGATCCGCACGCCAAGGACGTGCTGGTCGTTAAGAGCGTCCAGCATTTCCGCGCCGCCTATGCTCCCATCGCGCGCCAGATCGTGCTGGTCGATTCGGGCGGCATCTGCTCGCCCGACATCGAGCGGCTCAAGTTCACCAAGCTGCGCCGGCCGATCTGGCCGTTCGACGGCGTCAACGATCCTTATGCCGGCAAGCAACCCGGCTAGGAATTCGGCCGTCCGCTCACGCAGTTGTAGAGGCTGACCGAGATCGGCTCCTTGTTCTCGATCGCAAAGCGCAGGTTCGGAACGTAAGTCGGTGGGCAGGCGGTGAACATGAAGCCGTCGGCGCCCCAGGTCGCATCGAACTGGGCGCGACCGCCCGCGGCCAGCTCGACCGTCGAGACATGCTGGTCCGCAAGCGACATGAACTGGATGGTCATCGGCCGGCTGCATTCGTTGCGCACCATGACGCGACCGCTGGTGTTCCAGATCAGGCAGCCTTCGAGATGCGGCGCCACGGCTTCCTGGGCAAGCGCCACCGTCGCCGCGAGCAGCAGCGGCAGCAAAAGTCGGATCACTTCTTGGCCCGGAAGAAGGACGTGAGGACGAATCGCCGGCCGCGTGTCACGGGCAGCGCCTGATGGAGCACCGAGCAGGAGAAGACGGCGGCGGCGCCCTTGGGCGGACTCACCTTGACGCCGGCATATTCGGGAAACACCAGCTCGCCGCCGTCGAAATCGTCGTTGAGATTGAGCGAGACCGCGAAGGCGCGGTCTGCCGTGGTCGGTGCGCCATTGTCGCGGTGGGCGCCGAAGAAATGCTCGCCCTCGGCGCTGTAGGACAGCACGACATGGGCGTCGAAGGTGAACTGGCGGTCGAAGGCGAAGACCTTGGTGAGCTCGGGCCCGATGCGATAGGCGAGGCGGTCGGAGATCGCCTTCTGCATCATCGGCTCGCTCACCATGTAGTCCTCGGTGCGCTTGAGCTCGAGCACACCGACGTTGCCATAACGGCTCGACACGCCGCTGTCCTGATGATCGCCCTTTTCCCAGAGCCGGATGACCTGGGTGCAGAACTCCGGTTCGAACACCCGCGGCAGCACCAGCACCGGCGCCATGGCCGATCGGAGGACCTGGTCCGCACCGCTATGGCTGCGTACGCTATCCGCCAGCACCTTGATGGCCTCGGCGGCCGCGGGCAGGGCGCGCGTATCGAAGGCGGCGGCGACCCGCTGGTTGGGGTCGAGGACGATCACACGCTGGCGCAAGCCGCCCGCGCCACCGAAACCGACGCCACCCTGGGCGAGCAAGGCGGGCACGAAGCGGCGTTCGGGGTCGCAAAGCAGCAGCGGCTCGTCCTTCAGGCCGAGCTTGGTCCAGGCGGTCGCGGCGGCGGCGATCGGCGTGCCGCAGACCACGACGACGCTCGTCTTGGCGATCTTGCATGCGGCGAGCAGCGCTGCCAGCGGCTCGGGTTCGAGCGTGCGGATATCGTCGACGATGACCAGCGCCACCGGCTCGCCGGTGAACGACCAGACGAACTTGCGCAGCTTGCTGTCGAGGCCGGGCAGGGCGAAGTCTGGAAGCCGATCGCCGGGGCGAAGCTGCAGCGCGGAGCTCATTTGCCTCCTGTGGCGGCGCGGAGGTTTCTTGTCAACCGAGCCACGGCACGCCTATCTGGCGCGATGAAAGAAGGATGGGCAGAGCGCCGCCGCGCCATCGCGACGAGCCGTTATTGGGTGAGCCCCGCGGGCCCGCGCACGCGCTGGCGCAAGGCGATCTTCAATCGGCTGCTGGCCTTGCTCGCGCTCCTGCTGCGGTTGACGCCGCTTCACCGCCGCGGCGTCGCGAACGCGCTCGCCTTGCGAAGGGTCGAGCTGGACATTGCCATTCCCGGATTGCCCCAGCCCTTCGACGGCTACCGCATCCTGCAGCTCAGCGACACGCATCTCGATGTCATGCCGCCGCTCGCCGAGGCCGCGCGCGAACTGCTGGCGGGCGTCGAGGTCGACATGCTGGCGCTGACGGGCGACATCTATGGCCATCCGCCTCATGCGATCGAGCAGTCGGCGGATCTCCTGATGCAGGCACTGGCCGAGGTGCGCGTCACGGGCCCGCGCTTCGCGATCCTGGGCAACCATGATCCCGTGGAGATGGTCGACCTCCTGGCGGCGCGTGGCTTCGAGGTGCTGGTCAATACCTCGCGCTTCGTCGAGCGCGGCGATGGCCGTCTTCGTGTCACCGGCCTCGACGACGTGCACAGCTTCTATACGGACTCCGCGCGCGAGGCGCTGGCGATGCCGGGCGAGGGCGGCATTGCGCTCGTCCACTCGGCCGAACTGGCCGATGTTGCCGAGGCAGCGGGCTACAACCTCTATCTCGCCGGCCACACGCATGGCGGCCAGATCTGCCTGCCGGGCGGCCAGCCGGTCGTGACTCAACTCGTGCGCTGCAAGCACGCCGCGGTCGGCTTATGGCGGCAGGGAAGGATGATCGGCTACACCAGCTCGGGCCTCGGCGTTTCCGATCCGCCGGTGCGTTTCAATTGCCGCGGCGAGGTCACGATCCTCACCTTGCGCCGCGCCTGAATGGCAGAAGTCCCGGGGGGGAATGGTGGGCGCTGTAGGGATTGAACCTACGACCCCACCCGTGTGAAGGGTGTGCTCTCCCGCTGAGCTAAGCGCCCGGAAGGGGCGCGTATAGGGCCTGGGAAGCGGCCCGTCAACTTGCCAGCCGGCCCAGCGCGTCGGGCAGGGCGTCGAACTGCTGGATCACGGCATTCGCGCCCAATTCGCTGGCGGGCTTGTCGGTATAGCCCCAGCTCACCAGCACCGCCGGCAGCCCCGCGCCGTGAGCCGATTCAACGTCGTGGATCGAATCGCCGATCATGACGGCGCGCTTGGGATCGCCGCCCATGCGCTCGAGGAGCATCAGGATGTGCTTGGGGTCGGGCTTGCGGACGGGGGCGAAGGTATCGGCGCCGGCGACGTCGGCAATCGGCGGCATGAGCTTGAGATGCTCGAGGATGATGCGCGAGGGCTTCTCGAACTTGTTGGTGCAGACGCCCTGCTTCAGGCCGAGCCGGCCGAAGCGCGCCACGACCTCGGCGACGCCGGGGAAGGCGAAGGTGTGGCTCACCGGGTCGGCCTCGTAGTAGCGCACGAACTCGCGCGTCACGGTGCTGAGCTGTTCCTCGTCGAGCTTCCGGCCGTATTTGGTGAAGGCCCGGTCCATGGTGACCTTGCTGCCCTGGCCCATGAAGGCCCGCATGTCGGCCTCGGTCGCCGCCGGCAAGCCATGGTCGGCCAGCACGCGGCTCACCGCGACCTGCATGTCCTTGGCGCTTTCGATCAGGGTGCCGTCGAGGTCGTAAAGGACAGTGTCGAAGCGGCGGGCGATCAGGGCGTCGGTATTTTGCATGGCCCTCCCCATAGCACATCCGTCTTGCGGGACCGTCGCCCTCATGGCATCCGGACGCCATGAAATCCCCGATTGCGGTGGTCGTGCTGGCCGCGGGGGCCGGCACGCGCATGAAATCGGCCCTCCCGAAGGTCCTGCATCCGCTCGCCGGCTGGCCCATGGTGCGCCATGTGCTGGAGAACGTCGCGCGCCTGAAGCCGGCCAGGATCGTGGGCGTCCTGGCTCCGGGCGCCAAGGAGGTGGCGGCGGCCTTCGCGCCTCATCCGACCGTCGTGCAGCGCAAGCCGCTCGGCACGGGCGA
Source organism: Reyranella sp. (assembly GCA_035501235.1). GTDB lineage: Bacteria > Pseudomonadota > Alphaproteobacteria > Reyranellales > Reyranellaceae > Reyranella. The sequence goes on along the minus strand of DATJWN010000144.1, from coordinate 1,570 downwards.
CGCCGCCAAGGCAGCGCTTGGCGAGCTCAAGGGCCATCGCGGGCCGGTGCTGGTGGTCTATGCCGACGCGCCGCTGCTCACGACCGCGACCTTGCGCAAGCTTGTCGAGGCCTGCCAACGCGAGAAGGCGGCGGTGGGCGTGCTGGGCTTCACCGCGAGCGATCCGACGCCTTATGGCCGTCTGGTCATGCATCGCGGTGCGCTGGAGAAGATCGTCGAGAGCCGCGATGCCGACGAGACCGAGCGAGCGATCAATTTCTGCAATTCCGGCGTGATGTGCCTCGACGGCGCGCTGTTTGCCGCGTTGCTCGCCGGGATCGGCAACGACAACGTGAAGCGCGAATACTATCTGGTCGATGCTGTGGCGATCGCGCGCAAGATGGGCCACCGCGCTATCGCTGTGGAAGGCGACGAAGAAGAGTTCCAGGGCATCAATTCGCGCGCCGAGCTCGCCGTGGCCGAGAAGGCGTTGCAGTGGCGCCTGCGTGCGGCGGCGCTCGACGCAGGCGTCACCATGGCCGACCCGGACACGGTCTGGCTGGCCGCCGACACGAAGTTCGCCCCGGATGTGACGATCGGTCCCAATGTCCGTTTCGGGCCCGGAGTGAGCGTCGGCGGCGGCGTCCAGATCAAGGCCTTTTGCGACATCGAAGGGGCGCGTATCGGCAAGGGCGCGATCGTCGGACCCTTCGCGCGCATCCGGCCGGGCAGCGAGATCGCCGACGAGGTGCATATCGGCAACTTCGTGGAGCTCAAGGCGACCAAGATGGGTCGCGGCGCCAAGGCCAATCATTTCGCCTATCTGGGCGATACCGACGTCGGCGCGGACAGCAACGTGGGGGCGGGTACCATCGCCGTGAACTACGACGGCTACGGCAAGCACCGCACGGTGATCGGTCCCGACGCCTTCGTGGGTTCCAACAGCTCGCTGATCGCCCCGGTCAGGATCGGCAAGGGCGCCAACGTGACCGCGGGCAGCGTGATCACAGAAGATGTGCCGGCCAATGCGCTGGCCTTCGGCCGGGCGCGGCAGGTCACAAAGAAGGGGCGCGCAGGGCCACTTCGTGCGAAACTGAAGGCCAAGGCGGCCGCGGCCAAGCGGTCCAAGAAGAAATAGACCTACCCCCTCCCGGACGACCTTTCCATGTGCGGCATCATCGGAATCATCGGCAAAGCGCCCGTCACCCCGTTGCTGGTCGACGCGCTGAAGCGGCTCGAGTATCGCGGCTACGATTCGGCCGGCGTCGCCACCCTGGTGAACGGCCATATCGAGCGACGCCGGGCCGAGGGCAAGCTCGTCAACCTCGAGGCCAAGCTCGCCGAGCAGGCGCTGCCGGGCACGATCGGCATCGGCCATACGCGCTGGGCGACGCACGGCAGGCCGACCGAGAACAACGCCCACCCGCACGCGACCGAAAAACTTGCGGTCGTGCATAACGGCATCATCGAGAACTTCAGCGAACTGCGCCGCGAGCTCGAAGCCAAGGGCGCGAGGTTCGCCACCGAGACCGATACCGAAGTGATCGCGCATCTCGTTTCGGCGGAAATGGCGCGCGGCGCTTCGCCGGTC
>DATJWN010000143.1:0-3115 GCA_035501235.1 Reyranella sp. | reverse complement strand
GATCCTGGAACTTGGCGTTCTGCTCCGGATCGAGCACCTCCAGCAGCGCCGACGCCGGGTCGCCCCGGAAATCCTGGCCGAGCTTGTCGATCTCATCGAGCAGGAAGAGCGGATTGCTCGTGCCGGCGCGCTTCAAGTTGTTGACGATCTTGCCCGGCATCGAGCCGATGTACGTCCGGCGGTGGCCGCGGATTTCGGCCTCGTCGCGCACGCCGCCCAGCGACTGGCGGATGAACTCACGCCCCGTCGCCTTGGCGATCGACTTGCCCAGCGAGGTCTTGCCGACACCGGGCGGGCCGACGAGGCAGAGGATCGGGCCCTTGAGCTTATTGGTGCGCGCCTGGACCGCGAGATATTCGACGATCCGCTCCTTCACCTTCTCCAGCGCATAATGATCCTCGTCGAGGATGCGCTCGGCGGCGGGGATGTCGTGCTTGACCTTGCTCTTCTTGCCCCACGGCAGGCCCAGCAGCACGTCGAGATAGTTGCGCACGACGGTCGCCTCGGCGGACATCGGCGCCATCGTCTTGAGCTTCTTGAGCTCAGCGGTCGCCTTGGTGCGGGCTTCCTTGCTGAGCTTGAGCTTGGCGATCTTCTGGGTGAGCTCGGCGATCTCGTTGCCGTCTTCCTCGCTCTCCGATCCGAGCTCGCGCTGGATCGCCTTGAGCTGCTCGTTCAGATAATATTCGCGCTGGGTCTTCTCCATCTGGCGCTTCACGCGCGAGCGGATCTTCTTCTCGACCTTGAGCACACCGAGCTCGCCTTCCATGAAGGCGAACGCCATCTCCAGCCGCTTCAGGGGATCGCCCTCGACCAGCAGCGCCTGCTTTTCGGACACCTTGATGCCGAGATTGGCGGAGACCATGTCGGCGAGCTTCGCCGCATCCTCGACCTGGCCGAGTTGGGTCGAGGTTTCGGCCGGCAGCTTCTTGTTGAGCCGCGCATAGGATTCGAACTGATCGATCACCGATCGCATCAGCGCCTGCGCCTCGGCGCCCTCGGCCTCCTGCTCCTCGACCAGGCGGACCTGCGCCAGCAACTGCTTGCCGTCGGCCTCCAGCGTTTCGAGCGTGGCGCGCTGCCCGCCCTCGACCAGCACGCGGACGGTGCCGTCAGGCAGCTTGAGCAGTTGGAGCACGGTGGCGACCACGCCCAGATCATAGAGCGCGGCGCGATCGGGATCGTCCTCGGCCGGATCGAGCTGGGCGACCAGGAAAATGGACTTGTCCGCCGCCATCGCGGTTTCCAGCGCGGCCACCGACTTTTCGCGGCCGACGAACAGCGGCACGATCATATGCGGGAACACAACGATGTCGCGCAGCGGCAGGACAGGAAGCGTCTCGGTCAAAATAACATCTCCGACGGTGGGAAATGCCCACCCTTGTTCTGCGCCAATATGGCGATGGTCGCGGCCGGCATCAATGCAGGCCAGAAACGGATCGACGCATACCCCGTCCCGGCCCGGAAGGGGTGCCGCAGCGGCTCCCTCCCCCGAGTCCCCCTGCCCCCTTTGCGCCTGAGCCATCCGCGCCGCCGAACCGGACGATCGCCTCGCAAGGGGTATAAAGATCACGCCGGAACGCTGTTCGACCGCATCGGCAGAAGGCCAATGAGATCGTTGTCTTTATAGACGATAGTTGAGCGCGATGTTCCAAAGGTGACAGATGAATCCTCCCCGGCAAGCTGGGGAGGATCGCTATCGGCGCGCGCTTTCACTTCACAAAGAAAAGGGCGCCCGGGTCTCCCCGGACGCCCCGATATCTTCGTCGCGAAAAAGCCTCAGGCGGCGCCAGGCGCTTCCTTGGCCTTCTTCGAGAAGACGCGGATCGGTTCCTTGCGGCCCTCGACCACGTCCTTGTCGATCATCACCTCGTCGACACCCTCCATCGAGGGCAGCTCGAACATGGTGTCGAGCAGGATCGCCTCGAGGATCGAGCGAAGCCCGCGCGCGCCGGTCTTGCGGTCGATCGCCTTGCGGGCGACGGCCACCAGCGCCTCGTCGGTGAAGGAAAGCTTCACGCCCTCCATGTCGAACAGCTTCTGATACTGCTTCACCAGCGCGTTCTTGGGTTCGCTCAGGATCTTCACGAGGGCGCCCTCGTCGAGATCCTCCAGCGTCGCGATCACCGGCAGACGGCCGACGAACTCGGGGATCAGGCCGAACTTCAGCAGATCCTCGGGCTCGCACTGGCGCAGCGTCTCGCCGACGCGGCGCTCTTCGGGCGAGGCCACGAACGCACCGAAGCCGATCGACTTGCCCTGCAGGCGGTCCGCGATGATCTTCTCCAGCCCCGCGAACGCACCGCCGCAGATGAAGAGGATGTTGGTGGTGTCGACCTGCAGGAACTCCTGCTGCGGATGCTTGCGGCCACCCTGCGGCGGAACGCTCGCGGTGGTGCCTTCCATCAGCTTGAGAAGCGCCTGCTGCACGCCCTCGCCCGACACGTCGCGCGTGATCGAGGGGTTGTCGGCCTTGCGGCTGATCTTGTCGATCTCGTCGATGTAGACGATGCCGCGCTGCGCCCGCTCGACATTATAGTCGGAGGCCTGGAGCAGCTTGAGGATGATGTTCTCGACATCCTCGCCGACATAGCCCGCCTCGGTGAGCGTCGTCGCGTCCGCCATCGTGAACGGCACATCGAGTATGCGCGCAAGCGTCTGCGCGAGCAGCGTCTTGCCGCAGCCCGTCGGGCCGACGAGCAGGATGTTCGACTTGGCCAGCTCGACATCGGCACCCTTGGCGCCGTGGTTCAGCCGCTTGTAATGGTTGTGGACCGCGACCGAGAGCACGCGCTTGGCTTGCGTCTGGCCAATCACATAATCGTCGAGGACGTCGCAGATTTCCTGCGGCGTCGGCACGCCGCCGTCGCGCTTGCTCACCAGCGAGGACTTTGTCTCCTCACGGATGATGTCGTTGCACAGTTCCACGCACTCGTCGCAGATGAACACGGTCGGGCCTGCGATCAGCTTGCGGACCTCGTGCTGGCTCTTTCCGCAGAAGGAGCAGTAGAGGGTGCTCTTGCTGTCACCGCCACTCAGATTGGGCATATTCGCTTCCTAAGCGCCGGGCGCGGCCCGGCTGTCATCCATTCGTAGTCTAGCCGGTTGGGCCGGA
>DATJWN010000142.1:0-3109 GCA_035501235.1 Reyranella sp. | reverse complement strand
CACCGTTCTCGACGGGCTTTCGTGCGGACGCCGCGAGCGCTCTGCCAGCACCTCGCCCGCTCGCCAACGCTTCAGCCACTTGTAGCCCGTGTCCGGATGTATGCCGAACCGCCGGCACAGCTCTCGGAGGTTCGCTCCCTCGTAAGCGTGCGGTGAGCCGCGCCTGTTGATGTGGGGCGATTGATGGTTTTGTTCGCGCATGAGCGCGAAGAGACGATCCGGGATTGTGGTCGGGCTATGCAGCCGCGGCAGTTTGTGTGCCGGCGTATCGCCAGGGCAGCATTTCGTCGATGCGCCGAGCGGGATGGGTGGCGATACGGGCGAGAACGTCGCGGAGATAGGCCTCGGGATCGATGCCGTTGAGCTTGGCGGTCTCGGTGATGGTGTAGATTGCCGCAGCGCGCTCACCGCCGTCGTGCGAGCCGGCGAACAGCCAGTTCTTGCGGCCGAGCGCGATAGCGCGGATGGCCCGCTCTGCGGTGTTGTTGTCGATCTCGAGGCGGCCGTCGTCGCGATAGCGGGTGAGCTGGGTCCAGCGGCCAGTGGCGTATCGGATGGCGGTGGCGAGCTCGCTCTTGCCGGAGATGCGCGGCAATGTCGTGTCGAGCCAGCGGGCGAGATCGTCGAGCAGCGGACCGGCGCGGCTCTGCCGCAGGGTGCTGCGCTCGTCGGCGGGACGCTGCCTGGCCAGGGACTCGATGTCGTAGAGAGCGCCGATGCGCTCGATCGCCTGCTGCGCCAGGGGCGAGCCGTTGGCGTGGATGTCGAAGAACTTGCGCCGGACATGCGCCCAGCAGGCGACCTCGGTGAGGCCGCCTGTGGCATAGAGCTCGTTGAACCCGGCATAGCCGTCGGCCTGGAGGATGCCCTTGAAGGTGTCGAGATGGCGGCGGGGATGCTCGCCCTTGCGGTCGGGGCTGTAGCGATAGAACACGGCCGGCGGGGCGTCGCCCTGCCATGGTCGGTCGTCGCGCACATAGGCCCAGAGGCGGCCGGTCGCGGTCTTCCCGGTTCCCGGTGCGAGCACCGGCACCGGCGTGTCGTCGCCGTGGATCTTGTCGGCGGCGAGCACATGCGCCGTGATCGCCGCGACCAGCGGGCGCAGCTCCCAGGCGATGCGGCCGACCCAGCCGGCGAGCGTCGAACGGCCCAGCACCACGCCCTCGCGGGCGTAGATCTCGGCCTGGCGGTAGAGCGGCAGATGATCGCAATACTTGCCGACGAGCACATGGGCGAGCAGGCCAGGACCAGGCCGGCCGCGCTCTATCGGCAGATCCGGCGGCGGCGCCTGGTGGATCGCCTCGCAGCCACGGCAGGACAGCTTCGGGCGAACATGCTCGATGACCTTGAAGTGACCGGGCACGTACTCCAGCACCTCGCTCGTGTCCTCGCCGAGCCGATGCAGAGCGCCGCCGCAGTGCGGGCAGGATCCCGCCGGCTCATGAACGATGGTCTCGCGCGGCAGATGATCCGGCAGCTTGCGGCGAGCCGGCTTGCGCCTGGCATCTGCCGGCATTGCGCCTTCGCTCCCAGTCTCGTCGAGCCCGGTCTCGTCGGGAAGGATCGCCAGCGTCGTCGAAGCGTCGCCCGCCTCGATCTCCTCGATCGCCAGCTCGAGCTGGGCTACCTCGCGATCGAGCCGTTCCGACGAGCGGCCGAACTGCATCCGGCGCAGCTTCATCAGCTGCATCTTCAGCTTTTCGATCTCCAGCGTCTTGGTCTTCAGCGCCGCCATGGCGGCAACGACCAATTGCTTGAGACTGTCGACATCGTTCGGAAGCTCGGCGCCGGGCTCGATCATGCGCGCGAGCTTGTGCGATCCGGCTGTCCCTCGCCAGCGTCGCCCCCCGAGTCATGGCGTCGCACTCAGCCCGCCAGATCGGGCTGGAAGCTGCGCACCGGATGCCGCCAGTCGATGCCTTCGAGCAGCATCGACAATTGCGCCGACGTCAGCACCGCCAAGCCCTGATCGGTTCGCGGCCACACGAAACGCCCGCGCTCCAGCCGCTTGGCGAACAGGCATAGCCCGTCACCCGACCACCACAGCACCTTGAGCAGGTCGCCCCGGCGGCCGCGGAACACGAACACATGCCCGCTGAACGGATCGCGCTGCAGCACCGTCTGCACCACCATGGCAAGGCCGTCGAAGCCCTTGCGCATGTCGGTCGCACCCGCCGCCAGCCACACCCGCGTCGCCGCCGGGAGCCCGATCACCGCAACTGCTCCAGGACCTGGCGCAGCATCGACGGCTCGACCGCCCCGCTGATCCGCATCCGCGTTCCGTCCGGCAAGTCGATCTCGATCGTCCCGCTGCCGCACGGGCGCTCCGCCGCCCGCACCTCGACCGGAACCAGCCCCGCTTGGCTCCCCGCCGTCACCGCCGCGTACTGCTGGATCCACTTGAACAACTGGTTCGCATTCACATCGTGCCGCCGCGCCACTACAGACACCGACGCTCCGGGCTCATGCGTCTCCGCAACCATCCGGCGCTTCAACGCCTCCGGCCAGCGCCGACGTGGCCCCCGCTTACTCTCTTGCTTGGTGTCCACCAACGTTGAAGCGGACACCTCTTCCATCGACGATCCCATGCCCAGGATCATCCACAACATCACCTCGTTTGGGAAAGGCGCGACTCACCGGACGCTTACGGTTGATGTCGGGCTCGACCAGTCGGGCCAGATTCTTCAGCGACTGCTGCCAGCCGAGATAGCAGGCCTCGACGGGGATAGCGTCGGGGATGCCGGACTGCACGATGTCCACCTCGGTGCCCACCGAGACCTTCTTCATCGTCACCGTCACCTGCAGCTCGCCGGGAAGGTTCGGATCCTCGAACCTGTCCGTGTAGCGCAGCCGCTCACCGGGAACGAGCTCGAGATATTCGCCGCCGAAGGCGTGGCCGTGTCCGGTCGTGAAGTTGCGGAAGGACAGCCGGAACGTGCCGCCGACCTTCGCCTCCAGATGATGCACGGTGCAGGCGAAGCCGTTGGGCGGCAGCCATTTGGCCAGGGCGTCGGCCTCGAGGAAGGCGCGATAGACCTTCTCCGGCCTGGTCGCCAGGACGCGATGCAGTCGAACGGTATTCGGCATGGATCTTGTTCCTGTTGCTGCG
>DATJWN010000141.1:0-8180 GCA_035501235.1 Reyranella sp. | reverse complement strand
GACCATGGCGGCTCGCTGCGCCGGCCCGGCACCTACTGCTCGACCGTCGGCATCCGCCCGTCGCCCGGCCGCGTGACGCGCGGCACCTCGAACAATCTCTGGTCGCCGCAGTCCGTCCAAGGGCCGATGGCGCGCAACGTGCCCGACCTCGCGCTGTTCCTCGACACCATGGCGGGCTTCTGCCCGTACGACCCGATGACCTTCGACGCGCCTTCTGTGTCGTTCAGCAGTGCCGTTGCCAATCCCGTGGCGCCCAAGAGGATCGCCTGGACCGCCGACTTCGGAGGCCGCTTCGAGCTCGATGCCGACATCCGCGAGATCTGCACCAAGGCCGCGCGCCGTTTCGAGGAACTGGGCTGCATCGTCGAGGAGGTCTCGCCCGACTTCGGCCCGGTCGACGAGGTGTTCATGGCGCTGCGCAGCCAGCAGTTCGTGGTCGATCGCGAGCTGCAGATGCAGACCCAGCGCGACAAGCTGAAGCCCGACATCGTCTGGAACACCGAGCTCGGCCTGAAGCAGACCACCAGCCAGCTCGCCTGGGCCGAGCGCGAGCGGGCGGCGCTGTTCCGGCGCATGGTCGAGTTCTTCCAGAAGTACGATCTCTTGGTGACGCCGAGCGCGCCCACGGCGGCGTTCGATGTGAACCTGCGGGCGCCCGCGACCATCAACGGCAAGAAGCTCGAGAACTACATGTCCGGCTCGACGCTCAATTCCGGGATCACCGTCACCGGCAGCCCGGCGCTGGCCATCCCCTGCGGCTTCGACCAGTGGGGCCGGCCGACCGGCCTGCAGCTCACCGGCAAGCCGCGCGGCGAGGCGGCATTGCTGCAAGCCGCATCGCTGTTCGAAAGGCTGCTCGGCCTTGACAAGCTCCTGCCCATCGACCCCAAGCCGGGAACCGTGCCACCCTCTGCGTAATGCGGAGGAAACAATGAAAGCGTCGCTCTTCTATCTGCCGAGCATCGCCAGCCGCGCCGAGATCGAGCAGGGCATGGCGGGCATGAACCCGCATTTCTATCAGCGCATGCTGGGCGAGCTCACTGAGCAGATAAAGCTCGGCGACGAGCTGGGCTACGACTCGGTCTCCTTCACTGAGCATCACTTCCACATCGAAGGCTTCGAGCTTTCCAACAATCCAGTGCTGCTCGACCTCTACTTCGCGATGCAGACCAAGCGGATCCGCGTCGGCCAGCTCGGCATCGTGCTGCCGGCCTCCAATCCGATCCGCGTCGCCGAAGACATCGCCATGCTCGATCACATGACCGGTGGGCGCGCCAATGCGGGCTTCGCCCGCGGATACCAGCGCCGCTGGGTCGACGTGATGGCGCAGCAGACGCACGGCATCCACGGCGCGCTGCCCAACCAGCACGACGAGATCGACAACGCCAACCGGCTTGCCTTCGAGGAGAACTTCCGCATCGTCAAGAAGTGCTGGACCGAGGAGATGCTGACCTTCGACGGCAAGTTCTGGAAGGTGCCGGCCGGCCCGACGCCCTGGACGCTCGACACGACGGCGAAATGGGGCAAGGGCGTGGAGAACGGAATCCTGAAGTCTGTCGGCGTCGTGCCCAAGCCGTTGCAGAAGCCGCACCCGCCGCTCTTCCAGCCCTTCGCCAGCTCCGAGAACACCGTGCGCTTCTGCGCGCAGGAGAGCGTGACGCCCATCCTGCCGCCGATGCTGCCGGTCTACGAGACCCAGCTCTACAGCGTCTATTCGGAGGTCTCGGGCAAGCCCAAGGGGCAGGGCGTGGGCGTGCTGCGCGACGTCATCATCTGCGACACGGACGAGGAGGCACGGGCGCTGTGGCGCGATTCGGGCCAGTTCTCGGGCCGCGCCTGGTTCGAGCCCTTCGGCTTTCGCCGCGGCATGATGGATCCCAAGACCGGCGCCTCGCCCACGTCGGATGAGGTGATCCAGATGGGCTATGCCTATGTCGGCACGGTCGACACGGTGCTGCGGGCCATGGAAACCCAGCAGGAACGCCAGCCGGTCGATTGGGTGTTCTGTTACACCTACAACAGCCTGGTGCCGCATCCGGTCCTGATGAAGTCCATCGAGAAATTCTGGACCAAAGTGATGCCGCGCTTCCGCTGAAACGGCGCTAAACTTGCATTCGGTCCAGGGAACCGAATGGGGGACATATGGCAAGGATGATCGATCGTCGCGGCCTTCTGCAGGCCGGCGCCGCCGTCTCGACGCTCGCGTTGACGGCCACGACTATTTCCACGGGCGCGCGCGCCCAGGCGAAGATCGCGCCGCCCAACCTCATCAAGGCCGGCACGCTCATCATGTCGATCAATCCGACGTTGCCGCCGATGCAGTTCGTCGACGACAAGGGCGAATTGAAAGGCATGAGGGTCGAGCTCGCCAATGAATGCGCCAAGAAGCTCGGCCTCACGCCCGAGTACATCCGCACCGAGTTCGCGACCATGATCCCCGGCCTCGCGGCCAAGCGCTGGGACATGATCAATACCGGCATCTTCTTCACCGAGGAGCGGTCGAAGCTCATGTACATGGTGCCCTACGAGCGGGCGGCCATCAGCTTCCTGTCGGCGCGCGGCAATCCGCTGGGCTTCAAGACCATCGAGGATCTGGCCGGCCACAAGATCTCGGTCGAGCTGGGCGGCATCGAGGAGAAGCGCACCCGCGAGGTGGCCGACATCGTCGCCAAGAAGGGGCTGAAGCCCGTGACGGTGATGACCTTCAACAATTTCGGCGAGGCCTTCCAGGCGCTGCGTGCGGGCCAGTCGGACGCCGCGACCTGCATCGATGCCACGGCCAAGTTCCAGGAGAATCGCGGCGACTTCACGCGCGCCATTTCGGGCGTCTTCCCGCAGACCGCCTGCTTCGCCTTCGCCAACAAGCCGCTGGCCGATGCCGTGGTGGGGGCGCTGAACGACCTGCGCAAGGACGGCTATTACGACAAGCTGCTCGATCAGTACGGCGTGCTGAAAATCGAGGAGAAGACATTCGCCATCAGCGGCCCGGGGCCGGCTTAACAACGAGAACTTCCTCCCCTTCGGGGGCACCTCCCCTTGGCGGACTTCGCCAAGGGGAGGGGAAAGAGCTGCGATGAAAATCTGGAACTGGGAAGGTTTCTGGGGCTACTTCACCAACCTCTACCTTCTCGAAGGCGCGCTGTGGACGGTCGGGCTGACCGTCAGCACGCTCTTCTTCGGCGCGATCATCGGGCTCGCGCTTGCCGTCATGCGGCTCAGCAACAGGCGCTGGGTGCAGCGGATCGCCGAGACCTATGTCTGGATGTTCCGCGGCACGCCGCTGCTGGTGCAGCTCATCATCATCTACACCGGCCTGCCGCAGCTCGGGTTGGTGAAGCTCGACGTGATCGAATCGGCGATCATCGGCCTTGCTCTCAATGAAGCGGCCTATCTGTCGGAGATCCTGCGCGGCGGCATCCTGTCGGTGCCCTACGGCCAGAGCGAGGCGGCGCGGGCGCTGGGCCTGAATCCGTTCCAGATCTTCGCCAAGGTGGTGATGCCGCAGGCCTTGCGGGTCATCATCCCGCCGCTCGGCAACTCGGTGAACGGGCTGCTCAAGACCACGTCCATCGCCTCGGTGATCTCGATGGAGGAGCTGCTGCGGCGTGGCCAGATCCTGATGCAGCAGAAGTTTCAGGTACTCGAGGTCTTCATGGTGGTGGCCATCATCTATCTCTTCATGACCACCTGCTGGGACTATGTGCAGCGTCACATCGAGGCTTACTACGGCCGTGCCTATGGCGGCCTGGCCGACCGCCAGCTCGCGCGCGACGATCGTTGAGGGCAGCGGGCGCTAGCCGGCCTTCCTGATCTGCTCCGGCGGCAGCACCCCCATCTGGCGCAGCACCTCGCGCAGCGCGGGCCGCTGCGCTTCGGGCAGCGGAAGGCGCGGCGCACGGGGCGGACCCATGTCCATGCCCATCATCTCGAACGCTGCCTTGGTGCCCGAGACATAGCGCGGGCCGCCAACCCACCAGAGGAGCGGCGTCATCTTCTTATAGAGGGCCAGCGCTGCATCCATGTCGCGCTTGTCGGCCACCAGCTCGAAGAGCTGGGCAGACCAGCGCGGGATCACGTTGGAGCAGACGGCGACCCAGCCCTCGGCGCCGAGCCAGAAGGATTCATAGCCCAGCACGCCCGCGAACACGGTCATCTTGTCGCCGGCCAACCGGATGATGTCGCGCACCCGCGTGGGATCGAGCGTTGATTCCTTGACGTATTGGCAGTTCGGGATCTGCGCCAGCCGCGCGATCAGCTCGGGCTGCATGTCGACATTGGCGGTGGCTGGATTGTTGTAGACCATGATCGGGATTCCGATCGCGTCCGAGGCTTTCTTGTAATGCGCATAGAGCTCGTCGTCGGTCGGCACGCTGTAGAAGGGCGGGATGATCATCACGCCGTCGGCGCCCATCGACTCGGCCTCGCGGCTGGTGCGCACGACCTCGTCGGTCCATTCCGCGCCCGTGCCGATCAGCACCGGCACGCGGCCCGCCGCTTGGCCGACCACGATCTCGACGATCTGCCGGCGCTCGTCGGGCGTCACGCTCAGGAACTCGCCGGTGCTGCCGAGCGGGATCAGGCCGTGGATGCCTTCGTCGATCTGGAAGCCGACCAGCCGCCGCAGCGCCGCCTCGTCGACCTTGCGGCCGTCGGCGGTGAAGGGCGTGATCAGGACGGTGTACGTGCCGCGAAACTTCTTCATGTCATGCTCCTGCAAGGCATTGTAAACCTTTTCCAATGCGCCTGAAGCATCCCGATATGCGTCCGTCCGGTGCGCCCATTCGCATCCGCTTCGACGGGGCCGAGATCGAGGCGCTGGCGGGCGAGACCGTCGCCGCGGCCTTGGCTGCTTCCGATATCGTAGCGGTGCGGCAGGCGCGCTCGGGCGCGCCGCGCGGACCTTTCTGCGGCATGGGCGTGTGCTTCGATTGCCTGGTGACGATCGACGGCCGGCCTAACCAGCGCGCCTGCCTGACCAAGGTCGAGCCGGGCATGGAGGTGCGCTCGACCCTGGCCGAGGCGCCGCCCTCGGAGCGAAAAGCCTCTGCCGGAACCGCCGCACCGGCCGACGAGTTCCCCTGCGACGTGTTGGTGGTGGGCGCAGGCCCGGCTGGATTGACGGCGGCGCGTGACCTCGCCCGTGCGGGCATGAAGGTGGTCGTGGCCGACGACCGGCTGCATCCCGGCGGCCAATACTTCAAGCCGCTCGCGTCGTCGCAATCGAGCGACCCGGCACGACTGGACGCGCAGTTCCGCGCCGGCGCCGCTCTGGTGCAGGCAACCTTGTCCGCTGGCGCCATCATCATGAGCGACACGACCGTGTGGGCGGCGTTCTCGCCGCACGAGGTCGCCGCCGTCTCGGCTGGTCGCTCGCTGCTGTTCAAGCCCCAGCGCCTGGTGCTCGCGACCGGCGCCTACGAGCAATCGCTGGTCGTGCCGCACTGGACCCTGCCGGGCGTGATGACGGTGGGCGGGCTGCAGACGCTGGCGCGCTCCTACCGCGTGGCGCCGGGCAAGCGCATCGTGATCGCGGGCAACGGCCCGCTCTGCCTGCAGACCGCGGCCGAGCTGCGCGAGGGCGGCGCCAATGTCGTCGCCGTCCTCGAAGCAGCGCCGCATCCCGGCCGCCGACTGCAAGCGCTGCTCGCCGCCGCCACCGCCGATCCGTTGCTTCTCGCCAAGGGGCTGAAGCTTGCGGCCGGTCTGCGCGACGTCATGCATTGGCGGCGGCGGGTGACACGGCTCTTCGGCGAGGATCGCGTGCAGGGCGTTGAAGCGGGAGACTTATCCATCGACGCCGACATCGTGGCGCTGGGCTACGGATTCTCCTCGTCTTCCGAACTCGCCCGGTCGCTCGGCTGCCGGCATCGCTTCGTGGCGCGTGGCAGCGGTTCCATGGAGACCGTGACGGATGACGACGGCCGCACCAGCCTCAACGACGTCTTCGCCATCGGCGACGGCGCGCGCTTCGGCGGCGCCCAAATCGCGATGGCGCAAGGCACACTCGCCGCCGCGGCGATCGCACGGGACCTTGGACGCGCCGTGGCCGCGCCGGCTGCCGCCCGCCGGGCGAAGCAGCGGGCCGAACGTTTCCAGGCCGCTCTCTGGCGCCTGTTCGAAGCCGCGCCGCTGCCGGCGCAGGTCATGGAGTCGGCCGCGCTCGTCTGCCGCTGCGAGGAAGTCCGCGCCGACGATATCCGCGACTACATCGACAAGTTCGGCTACGACTCGCCCGCCGCGGTGAAACGAATTTCGCGCTCGGGCATGGGCCGCTGCCAGGGCCGCTATTGCGCTCCGGTCATCGCACGGCTCTGTGCGGCGGAGGTCGGCGAATTCGATTTCTTCGCGCCGCGCCCGCCCGCCAAGCCAGTGCCGGTCCGTGCGCTCACCGTCGAGCAGCCCGAGTGGACGGGCCACAAGGATTTCGTGCCGCCTGACATGGCGCGGCCGGTCGACATCAAGGCGCTGCCGCCGGAGACGGTCGACACCTTGGTGATCGGCGGCGGTGTCGCCGGCTCCTGCCTCGCCTATTGGCTGGCGCGCGAAGGCATCGAGACGCTGGTGATCGATCGCGACGACATGACCCTGCAGGCCTCCAGCGCAAACGCCGGCAGCCTGCATGTCCAGCTCCTGTCCTTCGACTATGGCGCCAACGCGCCGCCCGGCGGCAATCGTGCCGCCGACACCTTGCCGCTCGGCCCGGCCTCGGTGGCGCTGTGGCGCGAGATCGAGATGGATACCGGCCGTGATTTCGAGCTCAAGGTCGCGGGCGGCCTGATGGTCGCTGAGACCGAGCAGGACGTGGCACTCCTGAAGGGCAAGGTTGCGCTGGAGCGCAGTCGTGGCATCGAGGCGCATGTGATCGGCGCCGACGAGCTGCGCCGGCTCGAGCCTGCGATCGGCGACAGCGCCATCGCCGCCGAATGGTGCCCGGGCGAGGGCAAGATCAATCCGCTCCGCGCCACCTACGCCACCATCAAACGTGCCAGGAACCTGGGCGCGCGCTTCCGGCGCGGCAGCAACGTGCAGGCGATAGAACAGCTCGAAGGGCGAGACGGGAGCGGCTGGCGGGTCACGACCAGCCGCGGCGAGATCCGGGCCAGGCGTGTCGTCAATGCCGCCGGTCCGTGGGCGGCCGAGATCGCCGCCATGGTGGGCGTTGCCATCCCCGTGCGCGGTGCGCCATTGCAGATGGTGGTGACCGAGCCCACCCGGCCCACGCTCGGCCGGCTGGTGGCGCACGCCTCGCGACACCTGACCTTGAAGCAGATGGTCTCCGGCGCCTTCATGATCGGCGGCGGCTGGACGGCGGGCCTCGATGAGCAGCAGAAGCTCTCGCGCGCGCTGCGGTCGAGCGTCGAGGGCAATCTCTGGGTGGCGGCGCGCGTGATTCCCGCGCTCGCCGACCTGCACGCCATCCGTATCTGGGCCGGCATGAACGTGAACATCGACCGTGCGCCGATCCTGGGCGAGGTGCCGCATCTGCCAGGCTTTTACAATTGCGTCAGCTCCAACGGCTATACGCTCGCTCCCGTGCTGGGCCGCCTGACCTCGGAGATGATCGCCGGCAAGTCGACCAGTCTCCCGGTCGAGCCCTATTCGATCCGGAGGTTCGCCTGATGACCGACAAGGTGAAGCGGCGGCTGACCACCGTCCTGTGTGCCGACGTGCACGGCTATTCCCGTCTCATGGAAGCGGACGAGACGGGAACGTTGGACGCGCTACGCCGCTCGCGTACCGCCATGACGGGATTGGTGGAGCGCCATGACGGGCGGGTCGTGAACACCTGGGGCGACGCCATCATCGCCGAGTTCGCCAGCGTCGTGGAGGCCGTGCAATGCGCGGTCGAGATCCAGCAGGAGATTTCCGGGCAGGAGCGGGACCAGCCCAACCGCCTGCGGTTCCGTATCGGCGTCAATCTCGGCGACGTGATGGTCGAGGGCACCGACATCTATGGCGACGGGGTCAACATCGCCGCGCGCCTGCAGGAGCTTGCCGAGCCGGGCGGCATCGTGATCTCGAGCTCGGCCTATGATCAGGTCTACAACAAGCTCTCCGTTGGGTTCGACTGTCTTGGTCAGCAGCCGATGAAGAACCTGGCTCCCGTGGTCAGTTATCGCGTGGCGCTGGCCGGCGGCGGCGAGGGGCGACAGAACGAGGCGATGGCAACCCCGCGAACG
>DATJWN010000140.1:0-60994 GCA_035501235.1 Reyranella sp. | reverse complement strand
TCCTCGAATACGCGCCAGAAGAAAGCGTTATAGCGCTCGTCACACACGACTCTTTTCTAACGGCAAACGGCCACCGAGAACTTCGCCGCTACATTCTTGATACTTGCCGCATCCACAATCTTCATCTTTGTCCCACGAATTTGTTCCTGAATCAGGGCGCGGATGTACGCACGTGTGTACTTATTCTTGAGAAGACCAGAGATAAGAAGGGAAAAGTTAACGTCTCGAATCGACCAGCTTCCATCGATGAGTTTCGACGCATTCTGCAGAATGAAGCATTTCAACAGTACCCCTTGGAAGACCTATTACTTGATGACTCGCGGGATAGTTCCGAGTTTGTGATAGGCGTTCCAAAGCAGATTGCCGCGCTGTTTGGAGAGCGGAGGTTGTCGGAGGTGGCTCCATGCATAACTGGCATCTCGACTGGAGAGGACAAGAAGTACCTTCGTTCTGAACAATCAAATGAGTTTTCGATTCCGTTCTATAAGAACCCAGCGAGCCGGAAATTTTATGCGGCTCCCGATGGATATCTTTGTAGTAACTACGACGAGGTCGGCCGGACGGTGTCAAACTTCATGATTAGAAACAAAGAACTGATATTTCGAGGCGGACTTTCTTGCTCTTCAATGGGTGTAAAATTCGGAGCGACAATACGGCCTAAGGACAGTGCATGCGGAGTAAACCCCAATGTAATCATTGAGGATGAGAGACGGTGGTGGCTCTTGAGCTTTCTCAACAGCAGACTCTGCCTTTACGTCACTCGGGGCGTAATTATTCGCGGCAACATGATTACTGCTGGCTACGCATCGAGAATACCTGTTCCTCAACTTGATAAAAAAACGCTGCAGCTTTTAGCTAGTTTTGGTGTCGCCGGATTTGAGACCGCTCGCTCGGGCAACTCCATTTCGAAAATCAAAGCTGCAATCGATGATACCATTGAGGACGCCCTCGATCTGTCGGTTGACACAAGGACTTTGCTTGGTGAGTTTGAACAGGATTCGACTCGCTTGGCATAGTCGGCAAAAGTCCCGCTCTAGGCCTTTATGGTGCCGTACAGCACTTTCCGGCACTAGCCCGCACTGGCCCTTACCCGCCTCCAGAAAGATTAATAAGAGCGAAACTGCCGCCTTCCGGCCGGAGCATCTTTTGCACGCGTTTGCAAAACCGCGCTGTCGATATGACTTGCAGGCCCAGGTCGGTGGCTGGCTTGTGGAACAGATCAAGCGATCAACGTCGCTACGAATGTTCCACCTTACCATTCCGGGGCCGTCACCATGCCAGCCACACGCTTCGTCGCCTACTACCGGGTCTCCACCGCCCGCCAAGGCCGTTCCGGGCTCGGTCTTGATGCCCAGCGGGACGCCATACGATCCTACCTCGCCACATCGTCGGGCGATCTCCTAGCCGAGCACACGGAAGTTGAGAGCGGGCGGCGCGGCGACCGTCCCGAACTTGCCAAGGCACTAGCAGCCTGCCGACTGCATCGGGCGACACTCATCATTGCCAAGCTCGATCGGCTCGCCCGCAACGTCGCCTTCGTTTCCAATCTCATGGAGGCGGGCGTCGAGTTCCACGCTTGCGATATGCCGGTAGCGAACCGCCTAACCGTACACATGCTCGCAGCGGTCGCCGAAAATGAAGCACGACAAATCTCGGAGCGCACTAGGGCCGCACTTGCGCAGGCTAAGCGACGAGGCGTCATATTAGGTGGCTATCGCGGACGCGTCGCGACCGACGCAGATCGAGAGCGCGCCGCCGCCGCCAAGACGGCACTTGCCGACGCTCGCGCTCGCGATCTTGCCGACACACTCAAGGCGCTGCAGGCTGAGGGCATCACATCCTTCCGCGCAATCGCCAAGCGCCTCAACGACATGAGCATCCCGACTACAGGCAGCGCGGACAAGCACGGTCGCCCGTCTGGACACGGCGGCGCGTGGCACGGTGCCCAGGTCGGGCGCCTCCTAGCTCGGCTGTCTACAATCGAAATGCCTATACGCTAGCTTGTCTCGGGATCATTCTTCCTCACCCCGCGCGCAATGCATCTTGAACGGTAGAAACTACGATCTCGCCCGGCATTCGGCCTGTGGGTGGCAGTCGCTTGGCTAAAGTTAGCACCGCCCGCCATACGTCGGCCTTATCCATTGCGATACACGCTTCTTTGGCTCGCTCCACGAATAGCCGTCTTATCTCCGGTTCGTTCAAGCCGATCCTTCGACAAGTCTCTATGACATTCCGACGGTCATCGCTGCAGCCGTCGTCATTCCAGACCAAGTCGAAAGAGACGCCCACAAATTTTGCTTGTGCCGCCGCTCCAGCAGTAATCTCAAAAAGCCGCACGCTCGCCCATTCCAATGGATCGATACCCATAAACGAAAATAGCTTCCGCCACTGTTCCACTGTTGGCCAGATGCCTTCTTGAATGCCCTCGCGCTCCCCAAATTCTTTTAGCCCGGGCATACCCATCGGTAGCTCGAACACGGAGCAGTGTGGGGTGCCCTGGTCCATTTCTATCCAGCGGATAGCATTTTTGTCGGTGATGCCTACGCGGCCTATCGACAAAACGCGGGCAACGGCATGACCGGACTCATGGACTGCAACGTCTTCGCGCGCACCCCAATCGATCCGTCCGCCCCAGCCGAAAGTCATTTTCCTACTGCCTTTCCTGCAGAGAAATATTCCATGTGCTCCACGGTCCTGCATCATTGTGCAATCGAAATGCCTACGCGTTAGCGTCGCTCAAAACGGCAGAGAGATGGAGACCCCTCCCTCGCGTGAACTGTCTAAAAATCTTTGGCAAAAATTTCGAGTTGGCGTGACGCCCGAGTTCAGAATTCGGGCCGTCACATACCCATGTCTTATCGTGGAAACTAGCGATGCCTGACTAGTTAGGAGGCACAACTTCCATACAATTTTGAGGAGGTTGTACGAACGATACCCCGACACGCAAGTAGTAGGTTTCATCGGGGTCGGACCGACCTGTACAATCGAAAAATTACCAATGAGGTCCAACTCTCGTCGTAACTGCCCATTGCCGCCCTAGCCAGAAATATAGATTTCGTCTTTTGCACGCGTTTGCAAACCATCCAATCCCCATCTCACCTATGATGTGCAGATGGCAATGGAAATGGACGCGATGACGCGCCTCGCGCCGCATATCAGTCGAGCGCTGGGGATGGTCAACTTAGGCTTCGACAAGAAATGGCCAGACACGCTGGACCTGCGGGAAGTACTGGCGGAGAGCAGACTTTCGCTACTGCATGCCGTCGCAATATCGGCGGCTGTCGCCGCGTCCGAGCTGGTTTTGCGCGACCCACTTCGTAGAACGCTCTATCTAGATGCAAAGTATGAAAGCAAGCGGATGCTGAAGGAGCAGAAGCATCCTCCCAAGCGACGGCGAGCACTGTCAGATCGCAGTCGAGGCACCCAATCGGCCGCAACCATGGCGATGTTGGCACAGGAGAACACAGCGGCTCCCATTAAGCGGCTACTTTCACTGTTGTGGGTCGGCTTCTTCCGTGCCGAAAGCGGTACCGACTACGACCCTAAGGCCTTGATCGTCGCGCGCTACGTTGTTCTGTCATTGTATCGACCCGCCTTGTACTCCCGGCAGGTCGCCGATCGCATTCGCAAGAACACTCTGCGCATCGTCCAAAGGGACCCGACCAACGACGAGAGCAGGCGGTATCGGACGCACGACATAGAGAAAGTGTGCGAACGAGCCTTCGCTAGATGGGTGGTCACTGTCTACAAGCATCGCTCGCATCTAAGTGCGCGGTTGCTCCCGCTCATCGTCGGCCCTTAGAGAACCACCAAAGTCCGCACACGCCCCGGACGTAGCGCGGAGTCGCTACATCGACGCGATCAATCAACCCCTATCGATTGCGCCGAGGACTCTATGCCGTCAGCACTTCCCATCGCTGGAAACTATTCAACCGTTCCCACGAGCGCCGCTTTTGAGTTGGACCTACGGAGGTCCGATCACAGGCTGCTGATCTTGTTGTGCAGGTTCGTGAATCCCCGAACCCAAGAATGCCGCATAAGCCAGGATCGCCTAGCCGAATACCTCGGCGTTCGACGGCAATACGTCAGCTTCACCATTCTTCGACTGGAACGCCTTGGCTTTCTCACTCGCGAGACTCGGCCTTCTTCTTCAGGCTTCAAGCACAACGTCTACGTCATCCGATTCCCACCTTTGCCGAAGGTCAACCCGGAGTACGCAACCATCATGAGATTGCGTGCTGCGGCAAAACGTGCAGGGAAAAGTCGGGGGACGATTGCTCCACAAGAGCAACCCAGCCCGCTTGCGTCGTGTGCAACTGCCGCCTCTTGCAGCTTCAACGGTGATTCATCTTCTGAAGTAGTAGTTGAGCCTGTGAGTCATGGTGATGGTTCAAGCGCGCCACATTCTGCGAGGGGTGCGGAACATGCCGCTAAACACTCCAAGCGCTGACTACGTGATCGACCGCGATCCGTGGATTACGGAGAAGGAAGCCGCAGCAGTTCTTCGCGTTTCGGTCAGCACTATCCGCAATGAACGAAAGCGAGGCCGATTAGGTTTTGCGCACGTCGGCAAGCGTGTTCTGATTCCTCTATCCGCACTCGAAACTTACAAGGCGCTGGCTCTCGTACCTCCATGCCCGACTACAAGCTCACCCGATTTGAATGGTCGCCACGTTGGTACATTACGTGGACCGATGGACGACGTTCGCGACGCGCTTCGGCGGGCACGACAGATCGCGAACAAGCACAACAGGTCCTAGCGGCCTTCATCATCGAGCGCGGCTCAGCCACCGAGACGGCGCTCAACAAGGTCTCCATTTCCTCTGTCCTTAACGACTATTACGATGGCTACGCTTGCCGTCTCCCGAGCGAGGACGTGACGCGGCCAATCATCGGTCATCTAGAGCGACACTATGGTACCTCCACCGTTTCGGTGCTCACGACGCCGAGCGGCCACAAGTCCTACGAAGATCACTGCCAAAAGAAGGGGCTTAAGCCTTCGACGATCAATCGTCGCCGGGCCGTCCTGCGGGCTGCACTGCACTACGCGTACAAGAACGGGCGGCTTCAATTCGTTCCCTACGTCCCAACGTTGCAAGAGGGACCGCCCAGGCCATATTTTCTTTCCCGTGCCCAAGCCGCGCGGCTACTTCGGGCAGCGCGGCGCTTGCCGCACGTCGCCCTGTTCATCCGGATCGCACTAGCAACCGGCGCGCGCCATTCCGCGATTCTTCAGCTTACGTGGGATAGGGTTGATCTGGCTCGGGGCGTTGTGGACTTCCGACTGCCAGGTATTGAGCATCGCAAGAAGAAGCGTGCCGTTCGGCCAATACCCACTCGGCTGCTTTCGACCCTCCGACGCCATGCGCAACGCGCTACAATTGCCCACGTAATCACTTGGAAGGAACAGCCGGTCAAAAGCGTCAAGAAGGCCTTCAGGACGCTGCGGAAGGAAACAGGCCTTCCGGTATCGACGCATGTCCTCAAGCATACAGCGGTCACGTGGGGCCTGCAGAAGGCCACCGTCTACGAGATGTCCCAGCTCACAGCGACCAGCACCAAGACGCTGGAGCGCGTCTACGCCAAAGCGGAGGTCGAGCACCTGCGGGACGCCGCCGAGCGCGCAATAACGGGCGGTGCGCGCAACTCGCGCGCAACTTCGCCCAATCCTGGACAATCTGCCGGGGCCGCAAAAGCGGCTCAAACCGTTGTAACGACTGGTAGAAGAATTGGAGCGGGCGAAGGGATTCGAACCCTCGACCCCGACCTTGGCAAGGTCGTGCTCTACCCCTGAGCTACGCCCGCGCTCCGTGTTTCCGGCCGGGTAGGTGCCGGAAGGCGGTGGTGATAGGGGTTTTCGACCGAATTGGCAAGGGCTCAGCCCTGGGCCAGCAGGCGCTGCAGGTAGCGGCCGTATTCGCTGTCTTTTATGGGGTCGATCAGGCGGGCGAGGCCCGCATCGTCGATATAGCCCTTGCGCCAGGCGACCTCCTCGGGGCTGCCGATCTGCAGGCCCTGGCGGTCCTCCACCGTCTCGACGAACTGGGCGGCGCGCAGCAGGCTCGACGGCGTGCCGGTGTCGAGCCAGGCGTAGCCGCGGCCGAGCTTGTGCACCATCAGCCGGCCTTCCTTGAGGTAGTGCGCGTTGACGTCGCTGATCTCGAGCTCGCCGCGGGCCGAGCGCGGCAGGTTCGCCGCCACGTCGCAGACATCGGCGTCATAGAAATAAAGTCCCGTCACCGCCCAGTGGGAGCGCGGGTCCCTCGGCTTCTCGACGATGCTGACCGGCATGTCGTTGTCGGCGAACTCGACCACGCCATAGGAAGAGGGATCGGCCACCCAGTAGGCATAGACGACGGCACCGCCGCCCTTGGCGCCCCGCTCGGCCAGCGCCGGCAGCGAATCGCCGTAGAAGAGATTGTCGCCCAGGATCAATCCGACCCGGTCCTGGCCGATGAATTCGCGGCCCACGATGAAGACCTCGGCGATGCCGCCGGGCTTGGGCTGCACGGCGTAACGGATCTCGAGGCCCCACTGGCGGCCGTCGCCGAACAGGCGGCGATAGGATTCCTCGTCCTGCGGATTGACGACCAGCAGGATCTCCCGGCATCCCGCCAGCATCAGCGTGGTCAGCGGGTAATAGACCATCGGCTTGTTGTAGACCGGCAGGAGCTGCTTGTTCGCCGCCCGCGTCATCGGGTAAAGCCGCGTACCGCTGCCGCCGCTGAGCACAATGCCTTTCATGGTTTCGATGTAACCCGATGCTGAGCCCGCAACAACTCTTCGCCCGCCTCGACGAGCTTGGCCTTGGCCATCGCACGGTCGAGCACGAGGCCGTGTTCACCGTCGAGCAGGCCAAGGCCCATCGCGGGGTTCTTCCCGGGCACCACATCAAGAACCTCTTCCTGCGCAACAAGAAGGAGGAGATGTGGCTGGTCGTGGCGTTGGAGGACCGTGCCATCGATCTCAGGAAACTGGGCGAGGTTCTGGGCGCGGGCCGGCTTTCCTTCGGCAGCCCCGAGCGGCTGCGCCGGTATCTCGGCGTCGAGCCGGGCTCGGTGACGCCCTTCTCGGTCATCAACGACACCGGACGCAAGGTGTCGCTGGTGCTGGACAGCGCCTTGACGGAAGACGGGCCGATCAACGCCCATCCGCTCACCAACACCATGACGACGGCGATCTCGCTGCCCGACCTGCTACGCTTCTTCGAGGCCACGGGCCACGTGCCGCGCTGGCTGGATTTTCCGGCGGGTTGACAGCCGCGGGACTGCATCCTAGTTAGTTAACTGATTGGTTAAGTTTAGAGGATGCCATGACGACGAACGATCGCGAGCTGGTGCTGACCCGCCTGATCGACGTGCCGCGCGAGAAGCTGTGGCGCTGCTGGACCGAGCCCAGGCTGCTCGTGCAGTGGTTCACCCCGCCGCCGTGGAAGACCGTGCACGCCGACATGGATGTGCGGCCGGGCGGTGCGAGCTTCATCCTCATGAAGGGCCCTGAGGAGGGCCAGGAGATCCCGAACTACGGCACCTATCTCGAGGTGGTGAAGAACGAGAAGCTCGTCTTCACCGACGCCTACACGCAGGCCTGGCAGCCCTCGGCGAAGCCCTTCTTCACCGGCGTCCTCACCTTCGAGGAGCAGGGCGGCCCAGGGAGCGGCAAGACGCTCTACACCGCGCGCGTGCTGCACTGGACGAAGGAAGACCGCGAGACCCACGAGAAGATGGGCTTCCACCAGGGCTGGGGCATCGCGACCGACCAGCTCACGGCGCTGGCGAAGACGCTCTGAGAGTCAGGTTGCAGCGAACGGCAGGCCGGCGCGCCGGCGTGCGGCCTGCAGGGTGTTGAACATCAGGCAGGCGACGGTCATGGGACCGACGCCGCCCGGCACGGGCGTGAGGTGGCCCGCGACGGTGCGCGCCTCCTCGAAGGCGACGTCGCCGACCAGCCGTGTCTTGCCCTCGCCCGTCGCCACGCGATTGATGCCGACATCGATCACCGTGGCGCCTGATTTGATCCAGTCGCCGCGTACGAAACAGGGCTTGCCGATCGCCACCACGAGGATGTCGGCGGTGCGACAGACGCCGGGCAGGTCGCGCGTGCGGGAATGGGTGAGCGTCACCGTGCAATCGGCGCGCAGCAGGAGCTGCGCCACCGGTCGGCCGACGAGATTGGAGCGGCCGACGACCACGGCATTCAGGCCCGCCAACGATCCGAGCGTGTCGACCAGCAGCATCGAGCAGCCGAGCGGCGTGCAGGGCACCGGAAAATCGAGCGGCGCCCGCGGCAAGACCGAGCCCAGCCGGCCGACATTCATGGGATGGAAGCCGTCGACATCCTTGTCCGGATCGATCGCCAGCAGCACGCGCGCGGTGTCGATCTGCGGAGGCAACGGCAACTGCACGAGTATGCCGTGCACCGTGGGATCGGCATTGAGCCTGGCGATCAGCGCCAGCAGCTCGGCCTCGCTCGTCTCCGCGGGCAGGCGATGATCGAAGCTCGCCATGCCGGCCTCGGCGGCGGCGCGACCCTTGCTCGCGACATAGACCTGGCTCGCGGCGTCGGCACCGACCAGCACCGTGGCAAGCCCGGGCTTCATGCCCCTGTTCGAACCCTGGGCGGCCGCCACGAACTCACGCACGCCCGCGCCCACGCGCGCGCGTAGATCCAGCGCGGCCTTCTTGCCGTCGATCAGGCGGGACTCAGTAATAGCCAACGACGAAATAGTAGTGGACGACGTACTGCACGAAATAGATCGCGAGCAGCAGGATGACCGGCGAGATGTCGACTCCGCCCATATTCGGCAGGAAGCGACGGATCGGCCGCAGCATCGGCTCGGTGAGGCGATAGAGCGTGTCGACGATCACGCGGATCACGTTGTTGCGCATGTTGACGACGTTGAAGGCCACCAGCCAGCTCACGATCGCACTCGCGATCACGATCCAGATGAGGATCTGGACGATCGCGTCGAAGAGCCACAACAACGGATGTATCATTGACGTTCAGTCCCCTGCGGCCGGCAGATCGGCCGGCCGCGCGCACCCTACTCGGCAACGATTACGGGTCACAAGAGGCCTTCAGGCGCGCGCCAGGGACAGTTCCACGGTGCCCAGGCGGACCATGCGGACGGCGGAAATGTCCCGGGGACCGTGCTCGGGCAGGAGCCGGGCGCCGTCGATGAAGGTGCCTCCGCGGGTGCCGAGATCCTCCAGCCCCAGCCGGCTGCCGGAGACCAGAATCCGGGCATGCGGCTGACCGACCGAGGGATCGGCCACCGTGAGGTCGCCCGGCCGAGCCGCCGGCGCGCCGGTCAGCAGCCAGGACGATGAAGAGCCGTCCACCGTCAGGGTGAGCGGAACGCCGCCCGCGAGCTTGCCGGTGAGCGTCCAGCCGCGCTTGTCGGGCAGCGCCGGGGCGGGCGCCGGCAGGGCCTGACCGCCGGGCCCTCGCACCTGGGGTGCAGCGGGGGCGGCGCCCGGCTGTCGCCGCGCCGCAACGAGCAGCGGGTCTTCGTCCCGCGGCCAGCCGATGAAGGCGAAGATCCAGAGCAGCACCAGGCTCACGAGCGAACCCACACCCGTGAAAGGCAGCAGGACGAACAACAGGCCGAGCCAGCCGGGGAAGCCTGCCTTGGCGACGATGCGCCAGGTCATCCAGATCGAGAGAAGAAGGCTGACCAGGGCAAAAGCACTGCTCAGTCCGAAGAGCCCCAGCAACGCGGTCTCCGCTCCCATGGGCCGCTCCTGTCAGCGCCGACGCGCCTCGCCGTTCGGCCAGTCGCCGAATGCGAGGATCGCCATGACGATCACCGGGCCCAGCACCGGCAGCAGGAGCAGCAGCGACCAGGCGCCGCCGAAGCCCGCGCGCGCGCAGATGCGCCAGGCCGGGATGATCAGGATCAGCGAGAACACGACATGGCCGATCACCACGGCCAGCATGATCATCGAGCCCAGCCCCATCAGCCAGGTGATCAGCATCGAGAGGCCGTCACCCAAGGGCGACCACCTCGATCTCGACCAGCACGTCGCGCGGCAGACGCGCCACCTCGATCGTCGAGCGCGCGGGCGCTGCCGACCCGAAATACTCCGGCCGTCCGTAGACCTCGTTCATGGCGGCGAAGTCGTTCATGTTCTTCAGGAACACCGTGGTCTTCACGGCGCGGTCGAGATCGCTGCCGGCGGCCTTCAGCACGGCGCGCAGGTTCTTGAGCGACTGGGCGGTCTGCTCGGCCACGCCGCCCGCCACGATGTTGCCCGTCGCCGGATCGAGCGGGATCTGGCCCGCGCAATAGACCATGCCGCCCGCGACGATCGCCTGCGAATAGGGCCCGAGCGCCTTGGGCGCGCTGTCCGTCTGGACCACTCTCTTGTCGCTCACCACGCCAGTCTCCCCGTAAATAAAGGCGCAAACACGCTAGTGCGGCTTCCGACCAAAAGGAACCCGCCCAGGCGGGTTCCTTTTGGTCGGAAACGCGTTGCTCGAAGCGCCTCGACCAAGGGCACCTTCCGATCGGCTGTAATCAGCCGATCGGAAGGTGCTGTAGCATATGGCCGTTTGCTTGACAGGGGAGGCGGCAGGCTTTATCCGCGCCTTCTCCGGAAGTGGGGGGCTGTAGCTCAGCTGGGAGAGCGCCTCGTTCGCAATGAGGAGGTCAGGGGTTCGATCCCCCTCAGCTCCACCAACTTCCCCTCTTCCGCCCGGATGACAACCGACCGGGCCCGACGGCACACTCGCCGTGAAATGCGCCTCAAGAGACCGACGCCTGCCGATCTGGGGTTGAGCCCCGACGAAGGCCGTGTCCTGAGGGCCCTGCGTACGCCCGAGCGCGTCCAGGAGTTCATCATCGGCCTGCGCGCCAACTTCGAGTACGAGGGCGATACGCTGCGCTCGGTGCGGGGCGCGCTCCGGCACCGCCAGGCCCATTGCATCGAGGCGGCCTTCGTCGCGGCCTGCGCGCTCTGGCTGCAGGGTCATCCGCCGCTCCTGATGGACCTCACCGCCGACAGGACCGACTCCGATCATGTGATCGCGGTGTTCCGCCGCGACGGATGCTGGGGCGCCATCTCCAAGAGCAACCATGTCTGGGTGCGCTGGCGCGATCCGATCTACCGCAGCCCGCGCGAGCTCGCGATCTCCTATTTCCACGAATACACGCTGCAGACGCGCAAGACATTGCGCACCTATTCGCGGCCGATCGATCTGCGCCGTTTTCCCACCGCAATGTGGGTGACCAATGAGGAGGATTGCTGGGAAGTCGGCGCCGCGCTCTGTGACGTGCCGCACTATCCGTTGGTGACTCCTGCGCAGGCGCGCCGCCTCTTTCCGCGCGATGCCATGGAATTGCGCGCCGACAAGATGGTGCAGTATCGGAGCCGACGCGATGCCGGCCGCGCGAAGAGGTACTGATGCGCCATGTGCTCGCCGCCCTGTTGCTGATGTTCGCGATGGCGCCCGCGCGCGCGCAGATCCCCAAGGAGTGGGAAGCCGCCGCGCCCGCCGTCATCGGCGAGCTCGAGCGCAGCACCCCTCTCGAGGCGAAGCCCTGGACGACGGAGATCCGAGCCGGATGGAACCTCGCCCGGCAGTGGCGGCAGCACAACAACGGCAATGTCGAGATCACGCTCGCCGAATATCTCACCTTCACCGCGCTCTGCCGCGATCCCGGCTGCGGGGGGTCGACGATCGCGGGCAAGCCCTACACGGTCATGGCGCAGGAGATGAAGAAGCTGCGCGCCGAGCAGGGCGACAGCTATCCCCTCGTCGCCAATGTGCATGCCTGGCTCGCCAAGCTCGACGATCCGACGGGCGCGGCGGCGAAGGATGCGGCCCTGTGGAGCAAGGATCCCGACAAGGCGGCGTCCGACAAGGAGATGGCCGACCTCTACGCGCTCTACTGGATCCTGGCCCGCTCCGCCGGGACGCCCGCCGACCAGGCCGCGACCTTCACGCATTTCGCCCTGTTCGTTCAGGAAAAGGGCTGGATCGGGACTCGCTGCCTCGACATTGCTAAGGTGGCCACCGTCATCGATGCCCCGCCCAAGGTGGAGACCTGC
Organism: Reyranella sp.; assembly: GCA_035501235.1. GTDB lineage: Bacteria > Pseudomonadota > Alphaproteobacteria > Reyranellales > Reyranellaceae > Reyranella. The sequence goes on along the minus strand of DATJWN010000140.1, from coordinate 48,941 downwards.
CAATGACTCTCGAGGCCCGCAAAGTGACGCCCGCGATCGGCGCGGAGATCTCCGGCATCGACCTCTCGCGGCCGCTCAGCAACAGCGAGGTGAGCGCGCTGCACGACGCGCTGATGGCGCATCAGGTGATCTTCTTCCGCGACCAGAGGATGAGCGTCGAGCAGCACATGGCCTTCGGCCGGCTGTTCGGCGAGCTGCTGGTCCATCCCGCCGCCCGGGCGGAGCTGCCCGAGCATCCCGAGATCCGGGTCGTGCATTCCGACGAGACCACCAAGGTCGCGACCGGCGAGGTCTGGCATTCGGACATGAGCTGCGAGGCCGAGCCGCCGATGGGCTCGATCCTCTACATGCACCAGAATCCGGAGAGCGGCGGCGACACGCAGTTCGCCAACATGTATCTCGCCTACGAGACCCTGTCGGAGCCGATCAAGCGTCTGTGCCAGGGGCTGACGGCGCTGCACACCAGCCAGCACGTCTTCTCGAAGAACGCCTATGGCCGGAGCGACAAGACCTTTCCCGAGGCTGTGCATCCGGTCGTGCGCACTCATCCGGTGACCGGCCGCAAGAGCCTGTTCGTCAATCGCGGCTTCACCACGCGCATCATGGAGCTCAGGAAGAACGAGAGCGACGCGCTGCTCGAGATGCTGATCCGCCACACCGAGACGCCGGAATTCCAGTGCCGCTTCCGCTGGGACCATCACTCGGTCGCATTCTGGGACAATCGCTGCGCACTGCACCGCGCGACCTTCGACTATCACCCGGCCGTGCGGCACGGGCACCGGGTGACGATCAAGGGCGACAAGCCGGCGTAGTCGTCGCTCCGAGTGCAGCCGCGACGGCCATAGTCCATTGATCATAATCGGTGGCCGAGGCGTCTCGATGTAACCTCCCGCATTCCAATTGCGTGGCGGGAGTTCGCTCGTGCTCAGGTCGGTGGTCAGTGCCGAGAAAACCGTTTTTGAACCGTTTATGCCCCGTTTCCGACGGTTTACCGGCGGGCGTGACAGCGGGAAAATGCCGTGGCGGCAACTCTTTGCCGCGTCGGCGCGCGAAAACGCCGTTAAAAAACGGCTAAAACGGTCGAAACGGACAAGGCTCGCGGGCCGATCCCTCGCAAGGGCTCGGGATGACGGCCGCGGGCCGTCACTCCGCCGCGAGTTGATCCTTCACGAATTTCTTGGCGTCGAAGTCCTCGGCGACCTTGAGATCGTTGCCGAGCAGCTTCTCGACATCGATCTTGGCGTATTCCATCACGCCCATGTCGCCCAGCGCCTTCTGCACCTTGGGCCCGAACAGGCCGATCTCCTTCAGGATCGGCACGATGCGGGTGAAGAGGCGCGTGCGGAAGGCCTGCATGGCGCCCGACTCGTAGGCGTACTTCATCAGCTCGTCGACCGGCAGGCCCGAGCGCTGCCAGACCTCGGCCTGGTTGAAGCGGTCGCGCATGAAGTAGAGCGCCTCGACCGTGAACTCCTCGCGCTCGGCGCGCTCGTGATCGGAGAGCTGCGGATAGTACTCGCGCAGCGCCATGCGGCCGAAGGTGACGTGGCGCGCCTCGTCCTGCATGACGTAGGCGTTCACGGCGGCGGCGAGATTGTTCTTGGCGTGATCGCGGATGCGCTGGAAGGCGGCGAGCGCCAGGCCTTCGATCAGCACCTGCATGCCGAGATAGGTCATGTCCCAACGCCGGTCGGAGAGCGTCTGGTTCAGGAGGTTCTTGAGCGACTCGGTTATCGGGTAGGCTTCCTTGAACTTCTCGTGGATCAGCCGCTTGTAGCTCTCGACGTGGCGCGCCTCGTCCATGACCTGCGTGGCGGCATAGAACTTGGCGTTCATGTCGGGCACGGTGCCCACGATCTTGGCGGTCGCGATCAGCGCGCCCTGCTCGCCGTGCATGAACTGGCAGATCGAATGGCACTGGAGGTTGAAGCGCAGCCAGCCGCGCTCCTTCTCGGTCATCTTCTCCCACACCGGCGAGCCGTAGATCGGGATGGATTCGTCGGCCATGCCCATCGGATTCTCTTCGAACAGCTCCTGCGACCAGTCGATACGGGTCGAGGTGTCCCACTGCTGCTGCTTGCCCTTCTCGTAGAGGTTCAGCAGGTCGGACGAGCCGTCGTCATATTCCCAGTTGAAGTGGATCTCGGTCGCGCCGTCGAACTTCCAGTCGGTGATCTCGACCGGCAGCGAATAGATCTTCTTGGTCGTCATGGCTCTTGCCTCCTGACCCCGAAACTTGTTTGTTCAGGACCGAAGCGTCAAAAGTGACGCCCCGTTCATTTTTCGCGGCGAACCTAGCACACTTGGCCGGGTGAGTCCCTCGGGAAATGGCAAGCAGTGTGAACGCGGATTTATCAATGGCCTATCATCAGCTACGCATCAGCAAGATCATCCAGGAAACTCCGGACGCACGGTCCTTCGTGCTCGACGTGCCGGCGGAGCTCGCCGACAAGTTTGCCTATCGCGCCGGCCAATTCCTGACCTTCCAGGTCCCGCACGAGTCGGGCGCGTTCAACCGCTGTTACTCGCTGTCGAGCGCGCCGGAGACCGACGGCCGTCATCTGAAGGTGACGGTGAAGCGCGTCGAGGGCGGCAAGGGCTCCAACTGGTTCAACGACAAGCTTGCCGAGGGCAGCTCGCTGCACGTCCTGCCGCCCGCCGGCCGGTTCGTGCTGAAGCAGGGCGACGCGCCTCTGCTGCTGTTCGGCGGCGGCAGCGGCATCACGCCGATGATGTCGCTCATCAAGTCGGCGCTGAAGAGCGGCGCACGCAAGATCCGCCTGTTCTATGCCAACCGCGACAAGCCCTCGATCATCTTCGACCGCGAGCTGCTCGACCTGCTGGCGAGCCACGCCGGCCGGCTCGAGGTCATCCATCATCTCGATGCCGAGCAAGGCATCACCAAGCCCGAAGAGATCATCGCCGCGCTCAAGGGCTTCGAGCATGCCGAAGCCTATCTCTGCGGGCCGGGACCTTTCATGACCCTGGTCGAGCGCACGCTGGTCGACGCGGGCATGCCGCGGGACCGCGTGCTGATCGAGCGCTTCGAGGCCTCGGGCAACGATGCCGTGCCGGTCGAGCCGACCGAGGAAGGCGACGTGATTCCGGCCGAGATCACGATCCATATCGACAAGAAGGCGCACACGGTGCCCTACAAGAAGGGCCAGACCATCCTCGAGGCGGCACGCGCCGCGGGCCTCAACCCGCTCTCCTCCTGCGAGGAGGGCTTCTGCGCCTCCTGCGCCGCCAAGCGCATCAAGGGCAAGGTCGTGCTGGCCAAGAACGACATCTACACCGCCGACGATCTGGCCAATGACTGGATCCTGACCTGCCAGGGCCATTGCTTTGGCGCCGAGGTCGAGATCACCTATGATGTGGTGTGACGTGACCTCCCGGAGGTGGCCGTGCCCTATCGCAGAGTGCTGGTCCTTGGTCTGATCGCCTGCAGTGCGCTTCTGTCGGGATGCGCCACGAGCTGCGGCCCCACGTCCGACAAGCTCGCCTCGCTCAGGCGCGGCATGAGCGTCCAGGAAGCGAGCACCGTCCTGGGCTGCGAAGGCAGCTCCGTCGCCCGCAGCCCGGAAAGCGCGATGACCACGTTCGAATGGAGCGGGCCGGGTGCGCCGGTGGTCAACCGTACCCAGCTCGACTTCGAGGACGGGCGCCTCCTCTCCTTCACGACGGACAAGCGCTACGGTCTCTGAGTCGTGCTGCGCGCGGCCCTGCAGGCAGGCCTGCTCGCGGCTGTCGCGGGCATCGCCGACGCGGTCGGCTATCTCACCATGGGCCACGTCTTCGCCGCCAACATGACGGGAAACACGGTGCTGGCCGGCATCGCCGCCGCCCAGCGCGACGGGATGCAGGCGTGGCACCACCTGACCCCTCTGCTCGCGTTCTTCGCAGGCGCCATGCTGTCGCGCCTGCTGCTGCGGCTCACCCGAAGCCCGAAGGTGCCGCTGGTCGTGGAAGCGATCCTGCTCGCGGGCGTGGGCTTCCTGCCGATCGGGCCGGAAGCCGCCGTGCTCATCGTCGCCGTGGCCATGGGCGTTCAGGCCTCGGCGATCACCAGTTTCGCGGGAAGCGCGATCAGCACGGTGGTGGTGACGAGCACCCTCGCCCGCTTCGCCGATGCCGCGCTCGACCGCTTGTGGTCGGGCGGCGCCTGGACGCCACCCGCCATCGTCAACCGCCGGCTGCTCATCCTCACCTGGTCGGCCTATCTGGCCGGCGCGATCATCGGCACGATCCTGGTGCCGGCGATCCCCTGGCCGCTGCTCGTTCCGGCGGGGATGCTGCTCCTGCTGCTTCTCTAGTGCGGCGGCAGATCGACCTTCGCGTTCTTCAGCGCCTGCTCGAGCACAGGGATGGCCGACGCCGAATCGGAGCTGCACTTGGACATCGCCGTCGCAACGTCAGGCGGCGTGCCTTGCGGGCGGCGGTCGTTCTGGCTGCCGACGTACTTCTGGTACTGATGGCTGAGAGCGTCGCAGTAGCTCGACTGCGCGAAGGCAGACACGGGCAGAGCGAACGACACGCCGACGATCAGGCTCACAAGCTGGATCTTCATAGGAGTTCCTCCTCAACGATCAGGCGCTTCGACGGGGCGTCGTCGCGCCCGGCTCCTTCCTAGGACGGCACGGCCGTTGCCGTCCTGTCCTCAACCTGACGATGCTGCGGCTTTGGGTGGCTTGCAGGTTGCGCGGCGCGCCGGCTGCGCGGTGACGTCGCCGTCACGATTCCACCAGCCGCCGCCCAGCGCCTGATAGAGCGCGGCGGTGTCGGCGAAGCGGCTCGCCTCGGCCTGCACCTCGGCCAGCACCGCCTGCTGGTAGGTGAGCTCGGCATTCAGGATGTCGAGCACGCCCGCATCGCCCGAGGCGAGGCGCCGCCGCGTGATGTCGAGGCTGAGCTTGGCCGCCGTCGCGGCATTGGCGGCGGCCTGCAGCGTATTGGCATCGAACTCGAGCGCGCGCAGCGAATCGGCGACGTTGCGGAAGGCCGTGAGCACCGTCGAGCGGTACTGCGCCTTGGCCTGCTCCCATGCCGCCTCCGCCGCACGCTTCTTGGCGAACAGCGCCCCACCGTCGATCAGCGTCTGGGTGAATGTGGCGCCGACGGTGGACGTGGCGCCGACGACGGGGCTGAACAGCGTGTCGAGCGTCAGCGATTCCGAGCCGAACGAAAGGCCGAGATTGATCTGCGGCAACATGTTCGCAACGGCAACGCCGACACCGGCGGCCGCGGCATGGACATTGGCTTCGGCCGCGCGGATGTCGGGCCGCTGCTCGACCAGGTGCGACGGTAGGCTGGCGGGGATCTGCTGCGGCAGATGAAGATCGGCGAGTTCGAAGGTCTCGGCGGGAATGTGCGTCGTTGTCTGGCCGGTAAGCTGCGCCAGCAGATGGCGCTGCTGGCTGAGCTGGCTCTGCAGGGGCGGCAGAGCGGCCTCGGCCTGTGCGAGGGCGGCCTGCTGGGCCGCGACATCGGCGAGCGCGCCCTGCCCGATCGCCTGCCTCCGCTGCAGTAGCGCGAGCGACTGGCGCTGGATCTCGATCGAGCGCATCGCCGCCGCAATCTGGCCGCGCAGCGAGGCCTCGGTGATGGCCGCCACCGCGACGTTCGAGGACAGCGAGAGATAGGCCGCCTCGAGCAGGAAGCATTGCTGCTCGGCGGTCGCCTCGAGCGATTCGGTCTGCCGCCGCACGCCGCCGAACACGTCGAGCACGTAGGACACGTTCAGCAGCGCGGTGAAGAGGCCGAAGATGTTGTTGCCGCCGGCCGGCGTCGGTGACAGCGCGAGCGACTGCTGGTTCTGCTGCGCATTGCCCGACACGCCGACGGTGGGAAAGAGCGCGGCGCGCTGGGCACGCGCATTCTGCTGGGCCAGCTTCAGCGCCGCGATCGCCGCCTGGATGTCGGGGTTGGCGGTCATCGAGCGCTCGACCAGCGCATCGAGCGGCGCCGAGCCGAAGACCTGCCACCATTGCGCCGGGATATCGAGGTCGCGCACGAAGGTCTGCGCCTCGCCCCCCAGCACGTTCGACGATGCCGTCTGCGCGATGGCCTCGTCGGGCGGCAGGACGCTCTGATCCTTCGGCGGATCGGGTCGCTTGAAGTCGGGGCCGACCATGCAGCCGCCGAGCGACAAGGCGAGCAACCCGACAAGAACGCTGCGGAAAGCGGTCATGTCTCGTACTCCTCGACGGCTGCGCGCTCGGGGCTGCGCGTGTAGGTGCGCAGGAAGACCTTGCGGATGGCCGGCGCCACGACCAGCAGCATGGTCGGGCCCAGCAGCATGCCGCCGACCACGACCGTGGCGAGCGGACGTTGCACCTGGCTGCCGATGCCCTGCGAGATCGCCGCCGGGAACAGGCCGACGCCGGCCGAGAGCGCGGTCATCAGCATCGGCCGCATGCGCTGCTCGGTGCCCTGGAAGATGGCGTCGGAGAACGACAGGCCGCGGCTCAACAGCTCGCGGAAATAGGTGATGTTCAGGATGCCGTCCATCACCGCGACGCCCGCCAGGGAAATGAATCCGATGGCAGCCGAAACGCTGAAATCCTCGCCGGTGACATAGAGCGCGATGATGCCGCCGCCCACGGCGAAGGGAATGCCGGCAACGGCGATCAGGCTGTCGCGCAGCGTGTTGAACAGGCCGTAGAGCAGCACCAGGATCAGCAGGAAGGTGATCGGGATGATGATCATCAGCCGCTGCGAGGCCTTCTGCAGGTTGTCGAACTCGCCCGACCACAGGATGCGATAGCCGGCCGGCAGCTTGATGTTGTGGGCGATACGCTCCTGCGCCTCGGCGACGGTGCTGCCGAGATCGCGGCCGCGGATCGAGAACTTGATCGGGATGAAGCGCGAGCTGCTCTCGCGGTAGATGAACGAGGCGCCCGTATCGATCGAGATGGAGGCGAGCTCGCGCAGCGGCACGTAGGCACTTGTGCCGTTGGCCGCCTGATAGCCGACACGGATGTCGCGGATCGCATCGACGGTGTCGCGATAGGGCCTGGCAAGGCGGACGGCGACGTTGAACTGCCGGTCGCCCTCCAGCACGGTCGTGGCAGTCGCGCCGCCGGCCGCCGCCTGGACGACTGTGTTCACGTCGCCGGTGTTCAGCCCGTAGCGCGCCGCCTTGGCGCGATCGATGCGGATGTTGAGGTTGGGCTGTCCCAGCACGTGGAAGATGCCGAGATCGGCAACGCCCTGGACCTGCTCCATCTCGGCCATGACCTGCTCGGCGAGCTTCTCGAGGACGGCGAGATCGGGGCCGACTATCTTGATCGAGTTGGCACCTTTGACGCCCGACAGCGCCTCCTCGATATTGTCCTGGATGTACTGCGAGAAGTTGAAGCCGACACCCGGCAGCGCCTCCTCGAGTTCCTTCTGCAGGATGTCGGTCAGCTTGTCCTTGGTGAGGCCCGCCGGCCATTGATCGAAGGGCTTCAGCGGCGCGAACAGCTCGACATTGGAGAAGGGTGAGGCGTCGCTGCCGTTGTCGGGCCGGCCATGCTGCGACACGACGGTCAGGATCTCGGGATGACGCAACAGGATGTCGCGCATCTTCTGGGTCGCCGCGACGCCCGCCTCGAGGCCGAGCGTCGGCGGCATCGAGGCGCGGATCCAGAAATTGCCCTCTTCCAGTGCCGGCAGGAACTCGCTCCCCAGTCGCGTCGCCAGCAAGCCCGACAGGACGAGAAAGGCCGCGCCGATCGCGAGCGGCACGGCGACATGGCCCAGCGACCAGCGCAGGATGGGCGTGTAGGCGCGGCGGATCGCCCGCACGATCACGGTCTCGACCTCCTCGACGTGCTGCGGCAGGACGATCGAGGCCAGCACCGGCGTCACGGTGAAGGTGGCGAGCAGGGCGCCCGAGAGGGCGTAAGCATAGGTGCGCGCCATCGGCCCGAAGATCTGGCCCTCGACGCCGGTCATGGTGAAGAGCGGCAGGAAGGCGGTGACCGTGATGGTCGCGGTGAAGAACACCGCCTTGTCGACCTGCAAGGCGCTGATGAAGATCAGCCTCAGTCGGTTGGACCAGAGCTTGGCACTCGTGTGGCGGCTGGTCGATGCCGTGGGATCGGGTCCCCACAGGCCTTCGCTCAGATGCTGCAGCAGCCGGTCGCGATTCGCCTGGCTGCTCTGGAAGTTGCGGAAGATGTTCTCGACCAGGATCACCGCCGAATCGATGATGATGCCGAAGTCGACCGCGCCCACGGACAGCAGGTTCGCGTCCTCGCCGCGTCCGACCATGATCACCACGGCGAAGAACAGCGCGAACGGGATGTTCACGCCCACGATGATCGCCGAGCGCAGGTCGCCCAGGAAAATCCACTGGATGAGGAAGACGAGCAGGCAGCCGAACACCAGGTTGTGCAGCACGGTATGCGTCGTCACGGAGATCAGGCTCGAGCGGTCGTAGTAGAGGATCACCTTGACCCCGTCGGGCAACGTGCCGTCGACGTTGATCTTCTCGATCTCCTTCTCGACCAGCGGCAGCACCTCGTTGGTATGCTGGGTGCGGCCCATGACGACGATGGCGGCGGCGATGTCGGGCTCGTGGTCGCGGCCGGCGATGCCCAGGCGGGGCACGTAGCCGATGGAGACCTTGGCCACGTCCTTGATCAGCACCGGCACGCCGTTGGTCTGCGTGAGCACGATGTTCTCGATGTCGTTGACCTTGTAGCCTTCGAGCAAATCGTTATCGCCGCCCGAATCGATCAGGCCGACGCCGCGGATATTGACCGATTGCTGGCCGATGGTGATCTCGCGGCCACCGACATTGATGTTGGCGTTGCCGAGCGCCGTCACGACCTGCGGAAGGGTGACGTTGTAGGCTTCGATCTTCTGCAGATCGACGTCGACATTGAACTGCTTGGTCGTGCCGCCCCAGCTGTTGATCTGCACGACGCCCGGGATGGTGAGCAGCCGTCGCGCCACGATCCAGTCCTGTACCGTGCGCAGGTTGGTGAGCCCGAAATGCGGCGGACCGACCACCTGATAGCGCACGATCTCGCCGACCAGGCTCGATTGCTGGATCTGCGGCACCTGGTTGCCGGGCAGGTTGACGCCCTGCTGCAGGTAGACCTGGGCCTGCGTGTAGGCCTCGTTGTAGTCGGTGCCATAGGCGAAGGTGACGCGCACGAAGGAGAGGCCGTAGAACGAGGTCGAGCGGATGTTGACCACGCCTGGAGTCGGATAGAGCGCGATCTCCATGGGGATCGTGTAGTATTTCTCCATCTCCTCGGCGCTGAGGCCGGGTGCCTGCGCCGTGATCTCGAGGATCACCGGCGCGGGATTGGGATAGGCCTCGATGTTGAGCCGCGTGAAGGCGAACAGGCCGGCGCCCAGGAACACCAGCACGGCCAGCACGACGATGGGTCGACGGGTCAGGCCGAATTCCAGGAACGACTTCAGCACGGGTCAGCTTCCTTCGCGCTCAGTCGGTCGCGCCGGCGAGCAGCTTGTTGCTCAGGAACACCGCGCCGTCGGCAGCGACCAGCTCGCCCACCCGGACGCCCTCCTCGATCTCCACGCGGCCGCGCCGTTGCAGGCCGATCTTCACGGTATGCTTCTCGAAATGCCGGCGGTCGGCCGTGCTCCACACCGTCATGGTGCCGTCGCCTTCGCGCACGACGGCGGCGCTCGGCACCGAGAGCGCCTCGATCGGATTGCCGATCTGGATGGTGAAGTTGGCGAACATGCCGGCGCGCAGCAGACCCCGCGGGTCCTCGACCTCGGACCGCACCATCACGCGCCGCGTATTTGCGTCGACGGAGGCGCCGACCACGGAGATCGTGCCGTCGAACTCTCGGTCGACGAGCGCCGTCACGCGCACTTTCACCGGCTGGCCGACACTGAGCATGGCGCTGTCGTTCTCGGCCACGTTGGCCACCATCCACATGGTCGAGGTGTCGGCCACGGTGAAAGGCGCGGGCGCATTGCCCGGCTGGACGAACAGGCCGGGTGCCGCGCTGCGCTGGGTCACCAGCCCGGCGATGGGGCTGCGCACGACCAGGACCGGATCGACGCGACGATCGACGATCATGCGGTCCATCTCCTCGTCGGTCTTGCCGAAGATGCGCACCGCGTCACGTGCGCTGCGCAAGGCTCCCTCGGCCGCCTGCTGGTCGGACGTGGTCTGGTCGACGTCCTTCTGCGCGCCGCCGCCGCTCCTCAGGTTCTCGACGACGCGCTTGAGGTTGCGCGCCTGCAGCGTGGCGACGCCCGACGCCGCAATCAGCGCCGATTCGGCCTGCAGCAGATCGGGACTGTCGACGGTGAACAGGACCTGGCCGCGCAGCACGTGATCGCCCACGCTCGCACGCGTGGTGAGGATGCGGCCCTGATAGGGCGTGAAGACCTGCACCACCATGTTCTGGTTGAAGTCGATGCTGCCGACGGCCGTGCGGTCGATCTGGAAGGTCGAGCGCTCGACGGGGACGATCTGGATCGCCTTGGCCTGGTTCTCCGTCAGCTCGACCTCGACCTTGGTCGGCCGCACCGGCGAACGACCCTGCCGAGCGGATTTTTCGGTAGGCACCTGCTTCAGGATCGTGCCCTGGGCCAGCCACCAGCCGCCCCCCAGCACGAGGACACCGGCGACGACCAGCCAATGGCGGCGGAGGAGCTTGAGCACTTCGGAAAGGACAACCATGACGCGCTCCGGCGACTCTAGGACTGGGGCTTGTCGAGCGCCGGCATATCGTCGGACAGCATGTAGCCGACGCCGCGAATCGTGTGGACCTTCACCGTGGCGCCCGCTTCCTCGAGCTGCTTGCGTACACGATGGATGTAGACGTCGATGGTGTTCGAATCCTGATTTCCATCGAGACCAAACAGCTGGTCCTCGAAATAGCGGCGCGGCACGACATTGTTCCTCTGGCGCATCAGCAGCTCGAGCACGATGGTCTCGCGCCGTCGCATTGGCAGCGGCCGCTCGCCGACATTGACCTGGCGATTGTCGCCATTCAGCGCCACGTTTCCCGCCTTCAGCACCTGCCCCAGGAGCACGCCCGGCCGGCGCAGCAGCGCGTGCAGGCGCGCAATCAGCTCGTCGACCGAGAAGGGCTTGGCGAGATAGTCGTCGGCGCCCTCGCGCAGGCCACGCACGCGGTCCTCGAGACCGTGGCGGGCCGTCGTGATCAGGACCGGCGTCGCGTCGCCGCGCGTGCGCAGCCTTTGCAGCAGCGTGAGCCCGCTGCTGCCCGGCAGGCCGAGGTCGAGCACGATCGCGGCATAGTCGACGGCAGAGATCGCACGCTCGGCTTCCTCGACCGTGGCCGTCTGGTCGGAGTCGAAGCCAGAGCGGGCTAGGCGTTCTGCCATCAGGTGGGCGAAGACGCTGTTGTCTTCGACGATGAGGACTCTCATCGCAATCAACTCCTCAAACTCTGGCGTTCACGTAACAGAGATGAATTTGCGCCAGCAACGTTCTCGGAATTCAGAAACTCGTAATTCGTATCGCGTCGTCAGCTACAGGTAAGTCGCGCAACTGCGTCGCTTGTGACGCAGTCACTCTCGTGGCGGCAGAGTCGCGCGGCGCGCCTTCAACGCATTCTCGAGGATGGAAATGCCCGTGGCCGTGTCGCCCGACTCGCATTTGGAGATGGCAACGGGGATATCGACGCTGGGCTGGTTGTTGCTCTCGACATCGCGGAACTTCTCGATGAGAGCGCGGCAGTATTTCATGTCGTTCGAATCCGCGGCGGCGATGCCGGACAGAAGAACGACGAGAGCCGCCGGAAGGAACTCGATTGAACGTTTCATGGGAACCTCACCAACGAAAATCGATGAGGAGACCCTAGGCCTCACAACTTACGATGGACTTGCGTGGTGCTGACGACCGCCTTTCAGCGCTGCAAATTCCATTGCCTTGCCTCTGCAAGCTTGTCAGAGTGGTATTGCCTCGGGGCAGGAGGCGTTGCGGGAGGTGGACATGCGCCATTTCACTTGGGCTGTGACCTGGATCGTGGTCGGTCTGGCGGTGACGCTGGGCACCGCGAGCGTGCTGTCCCAGATCGCGGCGGCGCACCGCATCGCCGTGCCGACGGCCCCCGCCCTTCAACCCGCGCCGGCCTCCGAGCCTGAATCGACTCCTGTTGCCAAACGCAGCAAGGATGAACCCGGTCGCAGCCTCCAGATCGCGACGCATCATCGCCATATCGGCGATCTGTCGGCGACCAGCAACTAGACGAAACTGGAGCACATTCCGTTCGGCTGGAATCAGCCGCCGGAATATGCCGACGGTCGAGGTGCGCCGAAGGCGGGCAGCCGACGCCGCGCGAAAGCACGATAGCGGCAATGCGGGTGTCGTAGCGTCATCGCGCAGCCCGTGAAGCCTGCCGCGACCGTCGCGCAGGAGGCGGGAATGAGGACCCGGCACACGCCAAGACGGCTATTGGGCCGCGACGGCGCGCTCCACGAACATCTTCCTGTCGAAGTCCTCGGCCACCTGGCCGTCCTTGTCGAGCTGCTCGGCCACGTCGATCTTGGCGTATTCCATCACGCCCATCTCTTCGAAGGCCTTCTGCACGCGCGGCCCCCACAGGCCGATGTCCTTGACCGTCGGCACGACGCGGCTGAAGAGCCGGCCCCGGAAGGAATTCATCTGCTTGGAATTGTAATGGATGTCGTCCAGCACCTTGGCCGGCAGGCCGAGCCGCTCCCAGACTTCCGACTGGTTGAAGCGGTCACGCATGAAGTGGAGCGCCTCGACGGTGAACTCCTCGCGCTCGTCACGCTCCGCGGCGGAGAGATGCGGGTAGTAGTCGCGCAGCGCCAGTCGGCCGAAGGAAACGTGCCGGGATTCGTCCTGCATGACATAGGCGTTGACCGCGCCGGCCAGCGTGCTGCCCGCCTTGTCGCGGATCGACTGGAAAGCGGCGAGCGCCAGACCCTCGATCAGCACCTGCATGCCGAGATAGGTCATGTCCCAGCGCCGGTCGGTCAACGTCTGCTCGAGCAGGACCTTCAGCGCCTTGTTGATCGGATAGGCGAGCTGGAACTTCTCGTGCAGCAGGCGCTTGTAGGCCTCGACGTGGCGCGCCTCGTCCATCACCTGCGTCGCGGCATAGAATTTGGCGTTCATGTCGGGCACCGTCGCCACGATCTTCGACGTCGCGATCAGCGCGCCCTGCTCGCCATGCATGAACTGGCTCACGGAGTTGGCCTGCAGCTCGCGGCGCAACCAGGCCTTCTCCTTGTCGGTCATCTTGCGCCAGATGTCGGTGTCGTAGATGGAGATGGCCTCGTCCTTCAGCTCCATCGGATTGTCGGGATTGAGCTCCAGCGACCAGTCGAGCCGCTTGCTCGCATCCCATTGCTGCTTCTTGCCCTTCTCGTAGAGCTCGAGCAGGGCGTCCGACCCGTCGTCATATTCCCAGTTGAACTGGATCTCGGTCGCGCCGTCGAACTTCCAGTCGGTGACCTCGACGGGAAGCGAATAAAGACGCTGGGTGGACACGGGAGTGCCTCCTTCAGGGCTGCAGCCGGTAGCCGCCGCGGTCGGTTATCAGGATGGCCGCATTGGCGGGATCGCGTTCGATCTTCTGGCGCAGGCGGTAGATATGGGTCTCGAGCGTGTGCGTCGTGACGCCGGCATTGTAGCCCCAGACCTCGTTCAGCAGCACGTCGCGCGCCACCGGCCTGTCGCCGGCGCGGAACAGGTACTTCAGGATCGAGGCTTCCTTGTCGGTCAGGCGGACCTTCTTCTTTCCGCCCTTTTCCATCAGCATCTTGGCCGCGGGATGGAAGTCGTAGGGACCGATGGTCATCACCGCATCCTCGCTGCGCTCGTGCTGGCGCAGATGCGCGCGCAGGCGGGCGAGCAGGACGTTGATGCGGAAGGGCTTGGTCACATAGTCGTTGGCGCCGGACTCGAGGCCCAGGATGGTGTCGGCATCGCTGTCGGCCGCCGTCAGCATGATCACCGGCGCCCGCACGCCCTGGCGGCGCATCAGTTTGCAGAGCTCGCGGCCGTCCATGTCGGGCAGGCCGATATCGAGGAGGACCGCGTCGTAATGGGCACCCTTGGCCTTTTCCAGCCCCTCGGCAGCCGTCCCCACCTGGATGGTGGTGAAGCCGTCATAGAGGTCGAGCTGCTCGGCCAGCACGGTGCGCAACGCCTGGTCGTCATCGACCAGCAGGATTTTCTTGCCTCGATTGTTGACCGAGATGTTGCCGACGGACGTATCCATGCCCCTCATTTTATCTCGTACGGCCGCGATGCAAAAGCGGTTCACTTCGGCAAAAAAGCGGCAGCCATGCTAGAGGTAGGGCCATGATCCCGGGTCAGGTCCATTCCCGTACCGCCGCCGCCCTGGCCGCCGTCGAGCGCGCCATGGCGGAGCTGCGCCGGGGCGGCATCGTGCTGCTGCGCGACGAGGAGGGCCAAGGCGGGCTGGTGATCGCGGCCGAAGCCTGTGGACCGCGCTCGCTGCAGCGTCTGCAGGGCCTGGCGCAGGAGGCGCCGGTGCTGGTGACAACGCGCCGCCGCGCCGAGGCGATCGGCATGGAGATCCCGCCGCATATCGCGGGCGGCCTGGGCGACGCCAACAAGCCGATCACGCTCGAGTTACCCGACGGCGTGCCGGTCGACATCATCCTGCGTCCGCACGAGACGGCCTCCGAGGGCGGGCGTCACGTGGCGCTGCGCTCGCTGTCGCGGCCCATCGTCAGTTACGCCCCGGTAATCGCCCAGACCGCGATCGAGCTCGCCAAGCTCGCTCGATTGTTACCGGCCGTCGTCCTGGGGCCGCTCAGCCGCGATCCCGGCAACAAGCGCCGCGACTGGGCGCGCGACCAGGATCTGGTCTACGTCGATGCCGCCGACGTCCTCGCCTACGAGGACACGGCGGCGCGCAACCTGCAACAGGTGGCGCAGGCGCATGTGCCGCTCGAAGGCGCGGAGAATGCCCGCATCCTCGCCTGGCGTCCCAGCGACGGCGGCAAGGAGCATCTCGCCATCGTGGTCGGCGAGATCGATCCCACCGAGCCGGTGCTGATCCGCCTCCATTCCGAATGCTTCACCGGCGACCTTCTGGGCTCGCTGCGCTGCGATTGCGGCGTGCAGCTCCGAGGCGCCATTGCCCAGCTCAACAAGGCGGGCTCGGGCGTGCTGCTCTACCTCGCGCAGGAAGGCCGCGGCATCGGGCTCGTGAACAAGCTGCGCGCCTACGAATTGCAGGATGACGGCTTCGACACGATCGACGCCAACGAGCAGCTCGGCTTCGACGCCGACGAGCGCATCTACGCGCCCGCCGCCACCATGCTCTCGCGCATGGGCATCAAGCGCGTGCGGCTGATGACCAACAACCCGGAGAAGATCGCGAGCCTGCAGCGCTACGGCGTCGAGGTGACCGAACGCGTAGCGCACTCCTTCCCGTCCAACGGGCACAACGAAAATTACCTGCGTACCAAGGCCGAACGGGCAGGCCACCTGCTCTAAAAACGACGAGTCAGAAAACCGGAGGAAACAATATGTCGAGGATTCGTCGCCGCGCTTTTGCGGCCGGAAGTGCTGCGTTCGCGCTCGCCGCGCCCTATGTCGCGCGCGCCGACAAGAAGTACGACGCGGGCGTGACCGACAAGGAGATCAAGCTCGGCCACACCAACCCGTACTCCGGCCCGCTCTCGGCCTACGGCACGATCGGCAAAGCGATCGGCGCCTATTGGCAGATGGTGAACGACAATGGCGGCATCAACGGCCGCAAGATCAACTTCATCACCTACGACGACGGGTTCGTTCCGCCCAAGACCGTCGAGATGGTGCGCAAGCTGGTGGAAGAGGATCAGGTCTTCGCGATCTACCAGCTGCTCGGCACGCCGACCAACACCGTGGTGCAGAAGTACCTCAACCAGAAGAAGGTGCCGCAGCTCTTCGTCGCGACCGGCGCCTCCAAGTGGGGCATGCCCAAGGAGTTCCCGTGGACCATGGGCTGGCAGCCCGACTACCACACCGAGGCCGCGATCTACGCCCAGCACGCGCTCGCCACGCACAAGGACAACCTCAAGGACCTGCGCATCGGCATCCTCTACCAGAACGACGATTCCGGTAAGGACTATTCGGGCGGCTTCCTCGACGGGCTCGGCAAGGAGAACCAGCACCTCGTCACCGCCAAGGTGAGCTACGAGGTGACCGATCCCACGGTCGACAGCCAGATCATCCAGATCAAGAACTCCGGCGCCAACGTCTTCTTCAACGACGGCGCGCCGAAGGCTGCGGCGCAGGCGATCCGCAAGGTGGCCGACCTGCAATGGAAGCCGGTCCAGTATCTCGCCAACGTCTCGGCCTCGGTCGCGGCCGTGCTGAAGCCCGCAGGCTTCGACAACAGCACCGGCATCATCACCGCGGCGTACCTCAAGGACGCCACCGACCCGCAATGGGCGGCCGGCGACTATGCCGACTTCAAGGAATGGCAGGCCTGGATGAAGAAGTACCAGCCCGACGCCAATCCCGCCGATTCGGGCAACGTCTACGCCTATTCCGTCTCGGCCACGATGCGGCACGTGCTGACGCAATGCGGCGATGAGCTGACGCGCGCCAACCTGATGAAGCAGGCGGCCAGCATGCATAATCTCGAAGTGCCGCTGCTGCTGCCCGGCATCAAGATCAACACCAGCCCGACGGATTTCTATCCCATCCAGGCGGTGCGTCTCGCGAAGTTCGACGGCGAGAAGTGGGCGCTGTTCGGAGACGTGCTCGCGCACGAGAGCAGCTAGTCGATGGAGGCAGGCGCGGACTAGACTGGCGGCATGGCCATCCTGCTGTCGGAGAATTTCCGCGCCCTCTTCTACGCCCCGTTCTATGCCGCCGAGGCGACCGGCGCCTTCAAGGATGCCGGCGTCGAGGTGATCCTGAAACCCTCGCCCGAGCCCGCCGCCGCCGTCGCGGCGCTCAAGGCGGGCGAGGTCGACGTCATGTGGGGTGGACCGCTGCGCGTGATGATCTCGCGGCACGCCGATCCCGCCTCCGATCTCGTCTGCTTCTGCGACGTGGTGGCACGCGATCCCTTCTTCATCGTCGGTCGCATACCGAAGCCCGACTTCAGGTTCGCCGACCTGCGCGGACTGAAATTCGCCACGGTGTCCGAAGTACCGACGCCCTGGATCTGCCTGCAGAACGACATACGCGCCGCCGGCATCGATCCTGCGAGCCTCGACCGCATCACCGACCGGACGATGGACGAAAACGAGGCCGGTCTGCGCGCCGGCGAGGTCGATGCGGTGCAGCTCTTCCAGCCCTATGCCGAGAACCTGGTCCAGACCGGCGCGGGCCATGTCTGGAACATTGCCGCCGACCGGGGCCTCACCGCCTATACGACGCTCGTCACCCGCCGCGACACGCTGCAGAAGCGCGCCGACGAGCTGCGGCGCATGTGCCGAGCGCTCCATCGCACACTCGGCTGGTTCGGCAAGACACCGGCAAACGAGATCGCGAGTCTGCTGGGGCGGTACTTCCCCAACGTCGAGCGCGATCGCTTCACGCAATGCCTCGAGCGCTATCGCCGGCACAAGCTCTGGAACAGCGATCCCGTGATCCGCCGCGAAGGCTACGACCGCCTGCACGCCGCCATGCGCGCGGCGGGTACGCTCACGCGCGACATCGCCTTCGAGGATTGTGTCGATACCGCGCTCGCCACCGAGGCAATGGCATGATCGGCCGCCGTACCGCGCTCGCCTCCCTCGGCGCGATCGCGGCCACGGCCGCCCGGGCCGACACCTGGCCGTCGCGACCCATCCGCCTCGTCGTACCCTTCGCAGCAGGCGCCGGCATCCTCGACATCATGGCGCGGCTGGTGAGCCAGCACCTGAGCGGCCCGCTCGGCCAGCAGATCGTGGTCGACAACCGGCCGGGCGCCGGCGGCAATGTCGGCGCCGAGGCCGTCGCCAAGGCCGCGCCCGACGGCTACACGCTCCTGATCGGCAACCAGGCGATGATCGTGAGCCCGTTCCTCTATGCGCGGCCGGGCTTCGATCCGCTGGTCGACTTCGTGCCCGTCGCCCGGGTCAACAGCGCGCCACTGATGCTGGTGGTGCACCCCTCGCTGCCGGTCCACTCGGTCGCCGAGTTCATCGCCTACGCCAAGGCCAATCCGGGCAAGCTCTACTATGGCTCGGGCGGCGTCGGCGCCACGCCCTTCCTCGCCGTCGAACTCCTGAAGAGCCAGGCAGGCTTCGATGCGATCCATGTCCCCTACAAGGGCGGCGCGCCCGCGCTCGCCGATCTCGTCGCGGGCCAGATCTCCTTCATGATCGAGAACGTGCCGGGCACCTTGCCCTTCGTGAAGGACGGCAAGCTGCGCGCGCTCGCCATCACCAGCGCCCGTCGCCTTCCCTTGGTGTCCGACCTTCCGACCATGCGCGAGGCCGGCGTGCCGGACTACGAGATGGTCGGCTGGAACGGCCTGTTCGCACCCAAGGGCACGCCGCAGGCCATCGTCGAGCGCCTGCACGACGAGCTGATGCGCGCCCTGCACGCGCCCGACGTGCAGGAGCAGTTCGCCAAGCTGGGCGCCGAAGCGGCCGGCGACAGTACGGCCGAGTTCGCCTCCTTCGCACGCGAGGAGTCCCGGCGCTGGGGCAAGGTCATCCGCGACAAGGGCATCAAGCCCGAGTGACGGTTCGCGCCAATGCCAGGAACAGGAGCGGCTCGATCGTGTAGCGCATGCGGTTGGCCTCGCCGCCGTTCACGACATTGGGCACGACGAGGAACAGCAGAACGACCAGCGCCGGGAACAGCCAGTCCCGATCGAACAGCGCGCGATGGAAGATCGCGAGCAGGGCCGCCAGCACCAGGACGGCCAGCGGCAGCGACGCCGCGGTGAAGCGGCTGAGCGCCCGCTCGGCCAGCGACTCGCCCGGCCGCGGCGGCACGAAGACGAGATCCGAACGATAGAGCAGCAACCGCTCCCACAGTCCGGCGTAGAGCTCCAGCGCAGGACTGGTCGGCGTCTCGATCCAGGACGGCGTGCCGAAGAAGGTGATCAGGCTCGAGCCGACATGTTGAACGAACAGCGCCGGGTAGAGGCGCAGGCCCTTCAGCGTGTCGTCGGCCAGTGCCTTGGAATAGCCGACGATCGCGATGTGGTTGAGGTTGAGTTCGCCGTTGCCCTTGCGGACGCTGCAGAGCGCCGGTCGCTTCTCGGGGCCGTCGCAATCGCGGGCCAGCGCGATCCATTCGGTCCAGCCACTGTCGCTGTTCAGCCCGGAATAGGCCGTGGCCTGCGAGAACTCGCCATGCGCGATGCGGCTGTCGAAATCCCGGGCGACGGCGGGAAAGCGCTCGGCATCGCCGGCATTGATCGGCAAGGTCATGCGCGCCGTCGCCAGCCCCTGCCAGGAGCTCACGCCGAAGAAGCCGAACTGGGCGAGGTTCTTGACATAGAACGCGCCGACCAGCGCCATCGACGCCATGGCGATCGCGAGGGCGCGCCGATCGCGGCCGCGGCTCGCCGCCAGCCAGACGGCAAGCAGGGCAACGGCGATCCAGCCGACGTGGAACAGCGAACGCAGCAGCGCCAGAGCGACGAGACAGGCGGCGAACCCCAGGAAGGCGCGCAGCCGCCGCTCGTCGAAGTACCGCACAGCGCACCAGCTCGCCGCCAGCACCAGCGTCGCCTCGAGATGGCTGTAGAAGAAGAGGTTCTCGTAAATCAGCACCTGCGGCAACACGCCGAACAGCGCGGTCAGGATGCCGGCGGTGACGGGTCGATAGCGGAAACGGCGCAGGAAGAAGTAGACCAGCGCCATCATCGCGACCGAGCAGCCGAGATAAAGACCCTGCAGCCAGACGAAGCCCACGGACGGCGGCAAGGACAGCGCCAGCGCATCGAGCGCGTTGAACAGCGGCGGCTGCATGTGCAGCATGTAGAGAGCGCCGATTGGATCGGCGCGCAGCACCGCGGGATCGAGGAGCTGCCACCAGCTTTGGGGAGCCAGGTAGGCGACGTGGAAGCCCAGGATCAGCACCAGGCGAACCAGGAGGCAAAAGGCGATCGCCGCCGCGAGGGGCGCTTCTCTGCGCGTCACGCCGAACCCTACCAAGCTCCGCGGGCAACTGGCATGGAATTCGCTCGCCGGGCCTGCGTTGCATGAGCGCGGTCCGTTTCATCGATGTGCGCAAGAGCTATGACGGCAGGATCGATGCCGTCCGCGCCCTCAACCTCGCCGTTGCCGACGGCGAGTTCCTGACCCTGCTCGGGCCCTCGGGCTCGGGCAAGACCACCACCCTCACCATGCTGGCGGGCTTCGAGCAGCCGACAGACGGCCGCATCTTCATCGGCGAGGAGGATGTGACGCGCGTGCCGGTCGAGAAGCGCGGCATCGGCATGGTGTTCCAGAACTACGCGCTCTTTCCCAACATGACGGTGGGCGAGAACATCGCCTTTCCGCTGATGGTGCGCGGCACGGCAAAAGCCGAGACCGAAAGCCGCGTGGCCCGCGCGCTCGCGATGGTGCGGCTCGACGGATATGCCGGCCGCCGGGTGCAGCAGCTTTCGGGCGGCCAGCAGCAGAGGGTCGCCGTCGCCCGCGCGCTCGTCTTCGAGCCGCGGCTGGTGCTGCTCGACGAGCCGCTGGGCGCCCTCGACCGGCAGCTGCGCGAGCAGATGCAGTACGAGCTGAAGGCGCTGCACGGCCGCTTGGGCGTGACCATGATCTATGTGACGCACGATCAGGTCGAGGCGATGACCATGTCGGACCGGGTCGCGGTGTTCAGCGCAGGCCAGCTCCGCCAGGTCGCCGAACCGCGCAAGCTCTACGAGGAGCCCGAGTCGCTGTTCGTCGCGCAGTTCCTGGGCGAGAGCAATACGCTCTCCGGCACGATCGAGAGCCGAAAGGGCAATCAGTGCACCGTGGCGCTCGACGGCGGCGCGCACGTGATCGCGACGGCCGTGAGCGACGAGAGCGCAACCCATCTCGCGCTGCGGCCGGAGAAGATCGTGCTCGGCGCCGCGGCGGCCTCGTGCGCCAACCGCTTCCCCGCCCGGGTGGTGGACGTGTCCTTCCTGGGCGACCAGCTGCGCCTGCGCCTCGCGGCCCTCGGCCGCGACGATCTCATCGCCAAGCTCGCCAACGCACCCGGCTTGCCCGATTGCGCACCGGGCACGGCGATCGAGATCGGCTGGCGGGCGGAGGATTGCCGTGCCCTCGCGCAATAGGGCCTATTGGCTGATCGTCCTGCCGGCCGTGCTGATGCTGGTCGTGCTCTATCTCGCGCCGCTGGGCGATGTGCTCGTGACCAGCATCACCGATCCCAAGCCCGGTCTGGCCAACTACGCCCTGCTCTTCACCAGCGGATCGGTGCAGAAGACGCTGCTCACCACGGCGCGCATCGCCGGTGCCACGACCCTGTTCGCGCTGCTGCTGGGCTACATCGTGGCCTATGCCATGCGCGCCGCGACGACGCAGCGCCAGCGGCTGATGCTGTTCTGCGTGCTGCTGCCTTTCTGGATCTCGGTGCTGGTGCGCTCCTTCGCCTGGCTCACGATCCTGGGACCGCAGGGTCCGATCAACGCCGCCCTGCAGGCCACCGGCCTCACCGACGAGCCTGTCGCGCTGGCGCGCAACGAAACGGGCGTGCTGATCGCCATGGTGCACGTGATGCTGCCCTACGCGATCCTGACGCTCTACGCCAACATGCGCGGCATCGATGCCGGGCTTGTCTCGGCCGCGCGTTCGCTGGGGGCGAGCCGCCTGCAGGCCTTCCGCATGGTGTTCCTGCCGCTGACGCGCCCCGGCCTGATCGGCGCCGGCACGCTGGTCTTCATCCTCTCGCTCGGCTTCTTCGTGACGCCCGCCATCCTGGGCGGCGGCAGGGTGCTGATGGTGGCGCAGTACACGGCGCTGCAGATCAACGAGACGGTGCGCTGGGGCCTCGGCACCATGCTCGCCGCCACGCTGATGATCGCCGTGCTGGGCACGCTGTGGGCGCTGTCGCGCGTGATCGACGTAAAGCGGCTGTTCAGCGCATGAGCCGCCCCCATCATGAATAGACTCCACGCCTCCGGCCCGATCGTCGCCTTCGCCTGGCTCGTCCTGGGCTTCCTGGCGCTGCCCGCCTTCGCCGTGATCCCCGTGTCGTTCACCGACACGCGCTACCTCGCCCTGCCGCAGGAGCACTGGTCCCTGCAGCATTGGCAGAACTTCCTCGGCAACGCCGACTGGATCGACAGCATCGGGCAGAGCCTGTGGATCGCGCTGGCCGCGACCGCGCTGGCCTTGGTTGCGGGCACGCTCTGCGCCATCGGCTGCTGGCGGCTTTCCTCCGCTTTGTCGGAACGCCTGCGCAGCCTGATGATCCTGCCCATGGCCGTGCCGACCATCGTCTATGCGCTCGGCGTCTACCGCCTCTATGTCGATCTCGATCTCGTCGGCACGGCGCTGGGCGTGATCCTGGCGCATGCCGTCACGGGCTTGCCGTTCGTCGTGCTGACCGTGTCGGCGTCGCTCGCCAATCTCGATCCGCGGCTCGAGCAGGCGGCGCGCGGACTGGGGGCGTCCGTACAGCAAACTCTCCGTCATGTGATCGTGCCCAACATCGTGCCGGGCGTGCTCTCAGGCGCGATCTTTGCTTTCATCCATTCCTGGGACGAGCTGATCGTGGTGATCTTCATCGGCGGGCGGGCGCTCTTCACCTTGCCGCGCCGCATGTGGGACGGCATCAACGACAATCTCGATCCGGTCATCGCCGTGGTGGCGACCGCGATGATCCTGTTCACCTTGCTGGTTCTGATCGCCGAGCTGTCGCTGCGCGCGAGACGCGCGACTTGAAGAGGGAGGGACGAATGTCGGACGTGGGGGATCGTTTGGACGATCTGGAGAAGTTCGTTGAGCGTACGGAAGGCCAGGTCTACCGCCGCCGCACCTTCCTCTCGATGTGCGCCATCCTGGGCATCGCGCCCATCGCGGCGAAGCTGACGCCGGCGCTGGCCGACGCCAAGGAGCTGGTGCTGGTGAATTGGGGCGGCGATGCCATCAAGGGCATGAAGGCCGCCTGGGTCGACGCCTATCTCAAGAAATATCCCGACCGCAAGGTCGCGATCGACGGCACGGGTCCGGCGACCGGCCGCATCAAGCTGATGGTCGAGAGCAAGAAGGTCACGTGGGACGTGATGGACCGCAACCTGCACACCGCGCTCGAGCTCGGTCCCCAGGGCATGCTGGAGCCGATCGACTATTCCATCGTCGACAAGAGCAAGGTCCGCCCCGAGCACGCCGTCGAATGGGGCATCGGCAATTACATCTATGCGATGGTGCTCACCTACAACACCAAGAAGTGGGGCGGCATGCTGCCCGAGAGCTGGAAGGACGTGTGGGACTTCCAGAAATTCCCCGGCAAGCGCGCCTTCCGCCGCGAGCCCGATGCGACGCTCGAGGCGGGGCTGATGGCCGCGGGCGTGCCGAAGGACAAGATCTATCCGATCGACATGAAGCTCGCCCTCGACATGCACAAGAAGATGAAGGAGCACGCGATCTACTACGACGTGATCGCCGACGGCCAGAACGCCTACCGCAACGGCGAGGCGCATCTCGGCGTGCTCCTGAACACGCGCGCCTGGCCGCTCAAGCAGGACACCAAGGGCCTGATCGACTGGACATGGAACGAGGGCATCTCGTGGGGCGCCTGCTGGATGATCCCGAAGGGCGCGACCGGCGGCCGGGCGATCTCCGACTTCATCAACGTCACACTCGAGCCCGAGGGCCAGGCACAGCTGCTCAAGACCAACGGCTATGGGCCGAGCAATCCCGCCGCCGCCAAGCTCCTCGATGCGGAATGGAACAAGGTGAACCCGGGCGCACCGGAGAACTACGCCAAGATGCTGCCGGGCGGCATCGCGTGGTATGCTAAGAACGCCACCGACGCCCGCCAGCAGCTGCTCGACATGCTGGCGAGCTGAGGCAGGAGGACCCATGCCGACCGACGTTCAAGCCGCCGCTCCCGTTGCCGCGCCGCCGATGCCCGCGCCGAAACTCGGCCGCTGGGCGAACGCCAACGAGCTGCCGGTCATCGACTTCGCCCCGATGAGCGGCAGCAACGAGGAAGCCAAGGATCGTCTCGCGCGCGAGGTGCACGATGCCTGCCGCGACATCGGCTTCCTCACCATCGTCAATCATCCGGTGCCGCCTCGGAAGATCGCCGAGATCTTCCGCCAGTCGGCGCGCTTTTTCGCCCTGCCGCTCGAGGCGAAGATGAAGGCCTACATGGGCAACTCCAACCTCTTCCGCGGCTACCTGCCGATGGATGAGCCCGGCAAGAAGCACGCCTATCGCGGCAAGGCGATCGAGGGCTTCCAGCCGCATCTCGCCGAGGCGCGGATGAAGGCGCGCAAGCCGCACAAGAACGAGGCTTTCCAGGCCTCGGTCGAGCTGCCCGACGACGATCCCGACGTGAAGGCGGGCAAGCCGCTGCACGGCGGCAATCTCTGGCCGGATGACCTGCCGGGCTTCAAGGAGGCGGTGCTCGACTATCACACGACCATGACCGGCTTCACCGGGCTGATGGCCTCGGTGTTCGCGCGCGGGCTGAAGCTGCCGCCGGACTACTTCGCGCAGTTCTACAAGAAGCCGCTGATCCAGGTGCGGCTGCTGCACTATCTGCCGCAGGACCAGCAGGCGGCGCTGGAAGGCGGCGACAGCCGCGCCCACCAGGATGCGGGCGGCTTCACCATGCTGCAGCAGGACGATTGCGGCGGCCTCGAGATCAAGAGCAAGTCGGGCGAATGGCTGATCGTGCCGCCGGTCGAGAACGCCTTCGTGGTCAACATCGGCGATTCGATGCGCATGTGGACCAACAACCGCTTCGCCTCGACGCTCCATCGCGTGGTCAACCACTATGGCCGCGAGCGCTACTCGGTCGGCGTGTTCGCCAATCCCGACTACGACACGGTGATCAGGCCGCTCTCGACCTGCGTCGATGCCGAGCACCCGCCGACCTTCGACCGGATGCTGTCGGGCGAGGCGCTGATGTTCCTCTACAGCCGCGTCTGGCCGTCCAAGGGCGAGCCCGACAAGGTGTCGGAGTACTGAGCGCCAGGCCCCAAGCCAGTCTCACATCCCCAAGTCTCGAGTCTCAGGGCCCTGAGACTGGTCCGATGCCGATGGCATGAGGCTTTTAGCCCCCGAGTCTCAGAGTCTCACCCACCCCCTCAGCTAAGTGGTTGAAAAACCACAAAAGACGAAAAGCGCCGTCCCTAGGGCGCAGGGACCCGCACCCAGCCTTCCATCAGGCGGCGGGCCGAGCGGCTCAGCACGACCTTCTTGATCGTCCATTCGTTGCCCTCGAGCGCGGCTTCCGCGCCGACGGCGAGCACACCCGAGGGATGGCCGAAGCGCACGCGGCCGTCGGCGCTGGGCGGCGCCACGCGGCTGACGATCGTGTCGGGGATCGCGGCCGCGGCGGCCAAGGCGACCGCGCCCGTGCCGGTCATCGCATGGTGCAGCACGCCCATGGAGAAGATGCGCGCCAGCAAGTCGATCGACTGAGGACTCACCGCCTTGCCGTCCGACGCGGTGTAGCCGGCGGGCCGGGCGACGAAGGAAAGCTTGGGCGTGTGCGGCCGCTTGGTCGTCGCCTCCTCCGGCGTCTTCGCCAGGCCCATGGCGACGGCGCCACGCGAGCGCACCTGCTCGGCCAGATCGAGCAGCTTCCTGTCGCCGTTCACGTCGCCCTGCAGCTCGGTTCCCTTGAGGCCGAGCCTGGCGGCATCGATGAAGATCGTGGGATTGCCGGCGGTGATGTAGGTGACCTCGACCTTGCCGAGCGCCGGCACGTCGAGCGTGTCGATGCGGTTGCCGGTCGGGAACATCGCGCCGCCCGCGCCCTCGCCTTCCTCCTCCGCCGCGGGATCGAGGAACTCGAGCTTCACTTCGGCAGCCGGAAACGTCACGCCATCGAGCTCGAAGTCGCCCAGCTCCTGCACCTCGCCGGCTCGCATCGGCACATGGCTCACGATCCGCTTCCTGATGTTGGCCTGCCAGATGCGCACGACGGCGGTGCCGTCGGCCGGCGCCTCGACCAGGCCATGGCTGATGGCGAAGGGACCGACCGCCGTGGTGAGGTTGCCGCAATTGCCCGACCAGTCGATCACCGGCCGGTCGATCGCCACCTGGCCGAACAGATAGTCGATGTCGCAGCCGGGCTGCGCGGACTTCGACAGGATCACGATCTTGCTGGTGCTCGAGGTCGCGGCCCCCATGCCGTCGGTCTGCTTGCCGTAGCGGTCGGGACTGCCGATCACGCGCAGCAGGACCTTCTCGCGCGCGGCTTCGTCGGACGGCAGGTCGTCCTTCAGGAAGAACACGCCCTTGCTGGTGCCGCCGCGCATGTAGACGGCGGGAATGCGGAGCTGCTTCATGGGCCCGAGTGTGCATCGGCGGCGCGGCACGGTCGATGCTATACTGGCGACGTGACCGCTTCGATGACGCGCCGCGGCCTGTTGGCGGCGGCACCGCTTGCAGCCCTGGTCCCTCTCTTGCCAGGCCGCCGCGCCCGGGCCGACACTGCCGCGATGTTTCCCAAGGGCTTCCACTGGGGCACCGCGACCTCCGCCTATCAGGTCGAAGGCGCGGCCCGGGAAGACGGCCGTGGCGCCTCGATCTGGGACACGTTCTGCCGCGAGCCCGGCCGCATCCGCGACGGCTCCAACGGCGATGTCAGCACCGACCACTATCACCGCTACAAGGAAGACGTGGCCTTGATGAAATCGATGGGCACCAACGCCTATCGCTTCTCGATCGCCTGGCCGCGCGTCTTCCCCGACGGCATGGGGACGCCCAATCCCAAGGGACTCGCCTTCTACGACCGGCTGGTCGACGAGCTGTTGGCGAAGGGCATCGAGCCCTACGCCACGCTCTATCACTGGGACCTGCCGCAGGCCCTGCAGAATCGCGGCGGCTGGGAGAAGCGCGCGACGGCCGAGGTCTTCGCCGATTATGCGGGCTACGTCGCCGGCAAGCTCGGCGATCGCGTGAAACGCTTCTTCACGCTGAACGAGATCTACACCTTCGTCGAGCACGGCCACAATTTCGGTGTCTTCGCGCCCGGCCTGAAGCTCGAGCCCGCACGCGTGAACCAGGTGCGCCATCACGCCGTCCTCGCGCACGGGCTTGCCGTGCAGGCGATCCGCGCCCGGGGAAAGCGCGGCACCCAAGTCGGCATGGCCGAGAACATCGCCGCCGCCCTTCCCGCCGTCGAGACACCGGAAAACGTCCGCGCCGCAGAGCTCGCCACGCGCGAGCTGAACGCGGGCTATCTCACGGTCATGATGGAAGGCCGCTACACCGATGCCTTCCTGGCCCAAGCCGGCGCCAACGCGCCCAAGTTCACCGAGGCCGAGCTCAAGGCGATCGCAAGCCCGGTCGATTTCGTCGGCCTCAACGTCTACATGCCGGGCGCATACGTGCTGGCGAGCGACAAGGCGCCGGGCTTCCAGGTGCTGCCGATGGGCGATGCCTATCCGCACATGGCCTCGCCCTGGCTGAAGCTCGGCCCCGAGGCGCTCTACTGGGCGCCGCGCCACGTGGCGAAGATCTGGAACGCGAAGACCATCTACATCACCGAGAACGGCACCTCGGCCGCCGACCAGCCCGCCCCCGACGGCATCGTCTACGATACCGAGCGCGTGATGTATCTCCGCAACTGCCTCACGCACCTGCAGCGCGCCGCGGCCGAAGGCGTGCCGGTACGCGGCTACTTCCTGTGGAGCCTGCTCGACAATTTCGAATGGGCCGACGGCTATGCCACGCGCTTCGGCCTGGTCCATGTCGACTACACGACGCTGAAGCGCACGCCGAAGCTCAGCGCCGCCTTCTATCGCGAAACGATCGCCCGCAGCGCGCCGGCATAGCAACCGACGGGGTTTGCCGTTGACTTTGCCCGGCTTGTGGCGCGGTATGATATACACGTCCAGGTAGTGCAGGGCCGGCCCATGATCATCGCCATTCCCGTCTACGAGAAGGTCGACCTGCTCGACGTCGCCGGTCCCTACGAAATGTTCAACTGGCTGAAGGAGAAGGATCCGTCGTTCGACGTCATGCTGCTGTCGAAGGACGGCAAGCCGGTGACGACGCGCGACGGCATGACCTTCCATGTGCGGGCGAGCTTCGACAGCGCGGCCAGGCTCGACGTCATCTGGGTGCCGGGCGGCGACCCCGACGGCGCGCTGAAGCCGATGATGAACGGCACCGATCCGGCCTATGTCGATTTCCTCCGCAAGCGGGCGCCCGCGGCGACCTGGGTCTGCTCGGTATGCGAGGGCGCGCTCTTGCTGGCGGCGGCGGGGCTGCTCGACGGCTACAAGGCGACGACCCATTGGGCGTTCCTGGATTGCCTCAAGAGCTTCCCCAGGATCGAGGTCATGGCCGGCCCGCCTCTGCCGCGCTTCGTCGTCGACCGCAATCGCGTGACCGGCGGCGGCATCTCCTCGGGCCTCGACGAGGCGCTGAAGGTGATCCAGCTCATCGCCAGGCCCGGCACGGCCGAATGGGTGCAGACGGTGACGCAGTATTTCCCCGACCCGCCCGTCCACGCGCCCGAGCCCAAGCCCGACGGCTGCCCCTTCTCCTGGAAGGACTGACATCGCCGGCGCCGCGGCCCGGTACTGCCCCGCGGAAATGCTTACAAATGCGCTCCTTCCCAATTTTTCCCGCAATCCCGTCCGCAACGTTCGGGACGACGGGAAAGCCTAACCGCCGAGGGCCAAAATCGGCGATTCCGATCAATGGACGGTGGCTTACTCGGCCTTGAGGTTGGCCGCCTTGATCAGCGGCCACCATTTCTCGATGTCGCCGCGATGGCGCGCGGCCAGACCCTCCGGCGTCTGCTCGGCGCGCGCGGGGATCTCCTGGCCGAGATCGGTGAGGCGCTTGACGACGGCGGGATCGGCGAGGCTTTCGAGCAACGCGGCATCGAGCTTCGCCACGATGTCGGGCGGCGTGCCCTTGCGCACCCACAAGCCGCTCCAGAACGGCATTTCGTAGCCGGGGAAGCCCAGCTCGGCGAGCGTCGGGATGCCCGGCGCCACCTTCCAGCGCTGCGGACTGAGGATCGCGAAGCCCCGGACCTTGCCGCCCTGCACATAGGGCAGCGAACTCGAGGCTTCGAGCGCCGCGAGATCGACGCGGCCGGCCAGCATGTCCTGCATGACGGGCGCCGCGCCCCGGTACGGCACGAGCTGGAACCGCGCGCCGGTGAGCTTGGCGAACTCGACCGTCCAGACATGCGCGGGGCTGCCGACGCCGATCGTGCCGACAGTGGCGGGTTGCGGCGTCGTCTTCAGCCAGGCGATCAGCTCGGGCAGGGTCGCGGGCAGGTCGGCGCGCCCGATCAGCATCAGCGCCGAGATCGAGATCACGCCGATCGGCTGGAAGTCGGCCTGCACGTCGTAGGGCGTGGCATAGACCGCCGGGCTGAAGACGTGACTGGTGAGCTGGCCGATGCAGAGCGTGTAGCCGTCGGCCGGCGCGCGCCCGACCTTGGCGGTCCCGACCGTGCCGCCCGCCCCCGACACATTGTCGACCACGACCGACTGGCCGAGCGCGCGCGTCAGGCGCTCGGCCATGATGCGGGCCAGGGCATCGGTCGGCCCGCCCGCCGGGAAAGGCACGAGCATGGTCAGCGGATGCGACGGCCAGGTCTCGGCCGCGGCAACGCGCGCGCCCGCCGATGCAAGCGCGACGGCCATGCCGAAAAGAACGAGGCTTCGTGCGATCATGGGGCACCCAGCTGCTGCCGAACGCGGGGGAACGCACGCCACTATTGACCGGAGAAATACCACACGCCCCGTTCGCGGGGGAGCGGAGAGAAAGTCAGCGACCCAGGTCGAAATGAAAGGCCAGGAGCAGCAACAGGGCCACCGCCAAAGCGAGCGACAGGCTCTTCCAGAACAGGAGCGGATTGCGCTCGAGCAGCGGCGCGGGATTGGCGTCCAGCACCTCGGCGTTGGGCCGGCGAAGATCGTGCACGAACTCCGACAGCTCGGCGTAGCGCTTCAGCGGATCGGGATGGACCGCCTTGCGCAGCGCGCCGTCGACCCACGCCGGCAGGTCGCGCCCCTCGCCCGCGGCCGGCACATAGGCGACCTTGCGCTGCTCCGAGCGCGAGCGCGTGCGGGCCATGCGCGCGCCGTAGGGCAGGTTGCCCGTCAGCATCTGGTAGGCGATGACGCCCAGCGAAAAGAGATCGGACCGCGTCGTGCCCGCCTCGCCCAGGAAATATTCCGGCGCGGTGTACTGCACGGTGCCGAGGATGGCGTCGGCGCGGCCGGCGGCGGGATCGGCCTCGGCGATGCCGCTCACCCGCGTCGAGCCGAAGTCGATGATCTTCACCGTGCCCGTGCGGTCGATCATGACGTTCTCGGGCCGCAGGTCCTGGTGCAGCATCTCCTTGCGATGGAAGGCCTGCAGGCCCGTCGCGATCTGGCCCACGATGTCGCGCACCGTGTCCAGCGCCGGCCGCGGATGGTCGATCATCCACTGCGTCAGCGTCTGGCCCTCGATGTATTCGGTGGCGACGTAGAGGAAGCGCCGCGCGCGGTTGGGCTCGCGGACCTTCAGCACATGGGCGTTGTCGAGCCGGCGCGCGACCCATTCCTCCATCATGAAGCGGCGGAGATAGGCCGGGTCCTGGCGCAGCTCGATCGACGGGATCTTCAGCACGACCAGGCTTTCGTCCCCGGAGTCGACGGCGAGATAGGCATGGCTGCGCGCGCTGCCGTGGATCTCGCGCACGATGCGGTAGCCGTCGAACAGCGCCCGCGGCTCGAGCAGCGGCGGCAGCGGCAGCTCGGTCGATTGCGTCAGCACCTCGACCGCCTCGCCGTCCGGCAGCTCGTCGACCCGCACGATCTGCAGGGTGAGATTGTCGGGGCTGCCGTTCTCGAGGGCCTTGGCGACGATCCGTTGCGCCGCGCGGTCGAGGTCGGCCGCCTCTTCGGCGATGGCCTGCACGACGAAGCGGTCGGAGACGTGCTCGTAGACGCCGTCGGTCGCCATCACCAGCACGTCGCCTTGCTCGATGGGCACGGCGCGATAGTCGATCTCGACCTGGCCGTTCATGCCGAGCGCACGGCCGAGCCAGTTCTCCTGCGACGAGGCGACGACGCGGTGATCCTCGGTGAGCTGCTCCAGCGCCTGGCCGACCAGGCGATAGACGCGGCAATCGCCGACATGGAACAGATGCGCGGTGCGCGACTTCAGCACCATCACCGTCAGGGTGCAGACATAGCCCCGGTCGCGCTCATAGGCGTGGCGGCTGCGGCGCGTCTGGGCGTGCAGCCATGAGTTGGCCGCCGCGATCACCCGCTGCGCCGAGGTCTTCACCGACCAGGAGTCGGAGGTGCAGTAATAGTCGGCGAGGAAGCTGCCGACGGCCGACTCCGCGGCATCGCGGCCGACGGCACTGCTGCTGATGCCGTCGGCCAGAGCCAGCGCGATGCCCTTGAGGCTCCGCGCCGGCTCGGCCGGGATCATCGCGCCATGGAAATCCTGGTTGGCGTCCTTGCGGCCCTTGTCGGAATGCTGCCCGATCGAGATGTTGAGCTGTCGCGGCATCGAGCCTCATGCCGCCAACAGCGGCTCTGCCGCCCGCGGCGGCTCTGCCGCCTTGGACGGCTCATGGCACCCGCTTGGGCGAGGTCCTCACATGTGTGGCATAGAGCGTGAGGCCGGTG
Source organism: Reyranella sp. (assembly GCA_035501235.1). Classification (GTDB taxonomy): domain Bacteria; phylum Pseudomonadota; class Alphaproteobacteria; order Reyranellales; family Reyranellaceae; genus Reyranella. The sequence goes on along the minus strand of DATJWN010000140.1, from coordinate 17,268 downwards.
AAGGCCAGCCCGCCCACCAGGTTGCCGAGCGCCGTCGGGATCTCGTTCCAGATGAAGTAGTCCTTGATCGAGAAGGCGCCGTGCATCATCAGCGCCGCCGGGAACAGGAACATGTTCACCACCGAATGCTCGAAGACCATGTAGAAGAACAGGAAGATCGGCATCCACATGGCCATGATCTTGCCGCTGACATTGGTCGAGATCATCGCGCCGACGACGCCGGTCGAGACCATCCAGTTGCACAGCATGCCGCGGATGAAGAGCGTCATCATGCCGGCGGCGCCGTACTTCTCGTAGCCGAGCGTACGCGCCACGCCGATATTGCCCAGCGTCTGGCCGACCTTGTCGGGGTCGGTCGAGAAGCCGAAGGTGCAGACGATGGCGGCGAAGAACGCCACGGTGAGCGCGCCCGCGAAGTTGCCGATGAACACCAGTGCCCAGTTGCGGCCGACGCCGCCCCAGGTGCAGCCCGGCCGGCGATCGAGCACGGCGAGCGGGCAGAGCACGAACACGCCGGTCAGCAGATCGAAGCCCAGCAGGTAGAGCATGCAGAAGCCGATCGGGAAGAAGGCCGCGGCGACCAGCGGGATGCCGAGCTGGGTGTTGATGGTGACGGCCATCCAGGCGGCCAGGGCCAGGATGGCGCCGGCCATATAGGCGCGGATCACCGTGTCCTTGGTGGACATGAAGATCTTGGACTCGCCTGCGTCCACCATCTTCACCACGAATTCCGAAGGCGCCAGATACGACATAGAAGCTTCCCCTGGTTGTTTTGTTTCCCAGCGATTCCCCAAAAGGCAATCGGCGTGCCAATTGCACCGGGTCTGCGCTATGCTCCGCGCCGGCAATCGCGGAGGAACCAACCATGGCGCTCGTTCTCACCAGCAACAGCTTCAAGGAGGGGGCGACCCTGGCCAACGACCACGTCCTCTCGGCGAGCTTCGGGTTCGGCACGGATGGCGGCAACAAGAGCCCGCATCTCGCCTGGTCGGGCGCGCCCGCCGGCACCAAGAGCTTCGCCGTCTCCTGCCTCGATCCCGACGCGCCGACGGGCTCGGGCTTCTGGCACTGGATGGTGGTGAACATCCCGGCCACCACGACCGAGCTCAAGCTCGATGCCGGCAACCTCAAGGCGGGCCTGCTGCCCAAGGGCGCGGTCTCCGCCCGCACCGATCTCGGCCAGACCGGCTACATCGGACCCGCCCCGCCGCCGGGCCACGGCCCGCATCGCTACATCTTCACGGTGTTCGCGGTGAAGGAAGAGGCGCTGCCCGTGAACGCCGACGCCTCGTCGGCCGTGTGCGGCTTCTACCTGCACTTCAACACGCTCGAGAAGGCGACGCTGACGGGGATGTACCAGCGGTGAGCCTGCGCCGGATCGCGGCCGCCGCGTTCGTGATGATCGCGGCGGCGGGTCTTCCGAACATCGCGAGCGCCGAGGAGATCAAGGGCCAGATTTCCGGCGCCTTGAAACTCGCCTTTCCGGACATCGTCGCGGCGTTCGAGAAGCAGTCCGGCAACAAGGTGACCGTGACCTACGGCCCCGGCGGCGCCATCGCCAAGACCATCGAGAAAGGCGAGATCGTCGACGTGGCGATCGTGCCCAGCGACCTGATGGAGAAGCTCGCCAAGGACGGCAAGATCGTCGCCGGCAGCACCGTCGGCATCGCCAAGGTGACCATCGGCATCGCCATCCGCAAAGGCGCGCCCAAGCCCGACATCAGCACGGTCGACGCGCTGAAGAAGACCCTGCTCGCGGCCAGGGCCATCGGCTACCGCGACCCGAAGACGGGCTCCACGTCCGGCACCTATACGGCGCAACTGATCGAGAAGCTGGGACTCACGGCCCAACTGAAAGAGAAGACGAAGCTCGACGATTCGGACGGCGAGCATCCCGAGCTGGTGTTCCAATCACTCGAGCGCGGCGAAACCGATCTCCAGTTCGGCGCGATCACTGAAATCGTCATGGCCCACGGCGTCGAGCTGTTGGGGCCGCTCCCGAATGAGGTTCAGAAGGTCACGCTGTTGACCGCCGGCATTCCGGCGACGAGCAAATCACCGGCGGCAGCCAAAGCGTTCATCGATTTTCTGATCGGCCCGGCCTCAACTTCAGCGCTGAAGACCAACGGCTTCGAACCCGCGACCAAGAGATAGTCCGGCAATTCTATGCACCTGCGGGCGAACAGTAGACTTATGTGATCTGCAATCAGATAAGACAGGCCGCATGGATCTTCTCAGGAATGCGGACTACTCCGCCGCGACCTTCGTCCTGAGCCGCGCCGTCTCCGCCTCGTCGACCGACCCGTTGGCCTTGAGCGCCACGCCGTAGAGTGCGCGCGCCTTGTCCGTCGACACGAGCCCGAGCGCCACGTCCTCCGCGACCTTGTGTGCATCGCGCTTGTGCGGATCGCCGTAGCCGCCGCCGCCGGGCATGCTCACGATCAGGCGGTCGTTGGCGGGCACAGAAGAGTGCGCCTTGGGCGGCAGGTCGCGGCCGGACTTGAGCGCGATCGCGCCGTTGGCGCCGGGCTGGCCGCCGAGACGGCCGCGCGGCGGATAGACGACGCGGTCGAAGGTCGGCGAGATGCCGAAGGGCATGTTCTCGGCGCTGCCGATCTCCATCACCTGGCCGAGGCCACCGCGATATTCGCCGGCGCCGCCGGAGTCCTGGCGGTACTCCTTGCTCCAGACGACGAGCGGCGCGAGCGTCTCGGTGATCTCGACCGGCACGTTGCGCACGCCCGAGGGGAACGCCGTGGCACTCAAGCCGTCGGCATAGGGACGCGCGCCGGCGCCGCCGGAATGGAATGACATCACGTTGTAGGGCGTCGCCGTCTTCATCTGCTCGGGCGTCAGCTCGGCGCGGCCGAGGCCGCCCATCAGGCGCAGGTTCCACAGGCACGACGTGCCCTCGGCCGGCACGCCGTCGGGCAGCGCCTGGATCAGGCAGCCGAACATCACGTCGGGCAGCATGTGGCCGATGGTCGAGCGCGCGGCGACGGCGGCGGGATGCTTGGTGTTGAGGATGCTGCCTTCGGGCGCCGTCGTGCGGATGGTGGCGAGCGAGGCGTAGTTGTTCGGCACCTTGGGCGCCACGACGCACTTGATGCCGAAGGCCGTGTAGGCGTCGGTGTAGCACATGGGCACGTTCAGCCCGAGCGCGACCGTGCCGGGCACGTCGAAGTATTCGACGTCGATGCCCTCGGGCCCGACGGTGAGACGCGCCTTCAGGGTCATCGGCTTGCCGTTGATGCCGTCGACCGTCATCTCGTTCGTGTAGGTGCCGGGCTTGAGCTTGGCGATCGCGGCGAGACTGGCCGAGCGGCTGTGGTCGAGGATGTGCTTGGAGAGATCGTCCAGCCGCTCCAGGCCGAACTCGTCCATCATGTCGGTGAGGCGACGGCCGCCGACCTCGTTGCTCGAGATCAGCGAATAGATGTCGCCGATCACCTGCACGGGCTCGCGCACATTGGCCGCGATCAGGTCGACCAGCCACTGGTTCACGCGGCCCTTGTCGATGATCTTGGTGATGGGGATGTAGATCCCCTCCTCGTAGACCTGCTGCGCCGCGCCCACGATGCCGCGGCCGCCGATGTCGACCACGTGCAAAGTGTCGGCGAAGAAGCCGACGGCGTTCCCGTTCTTGTAGGTCGGCGTCACGATCACGATGTCGTTCAGGTGGCCCGTGCCCTGCCAGGGGTCGTTCAGGATGAAGACGTCGCCCTCGGACATGTCCTTCAGCGGGATCTTCTTCAGGACGTGGCCGACGCTCATCGCCATGGAGTTCACGTGGCCCGGCGTGCCGGTCACGGCCTGGGCCAGCATGCGGCCCTCGGTGTCGTAGACGCCGGCCGACAGGTCGCCCGCCTCGCGCGTGGGCGTGCCGAAGGCGGTGCGGACGAGGGTCTGCGCCTGCTCCTCGACGACGGAGATCAGGCGGTCCCACATGACCTGGTAGGCGATACGCGACAGCGGATGATTGGGTCTCATGGCGGCGAGATTAGCGTCCGCCGGCCCTCGATGCAGCAAATTCCCCGTTGGCCGCGAGCCCACGCGTCGTGGCATTGCCCAGCAGGGCGTCCATCACGATGCGGCGGCTGTGCTCGAGATGCTCGCGTGCGACGCGCGCCGCCCCCTCGCCGTCGCCCTTGGCCAGGGCCGAGATCAGGTCGCGATGGTCCTGGCCCATCGACCGCACCTCCTCGAACACCGAGATCAGGACATGCATCACGCGCTGGCTCTCCTCGAGCACGGCCATGGTGATGCGCGTCAGGCGCTCGTTGCCGGCAGCCCGGGTGATCTCGATGTGGAACTGGTTGTTGGCGTCGACCCAGCGGCGCTCGCTGCGCCGGTCGCCGAAGGTGCAGCCTTCCGTCACGCGGGCATGAAGCTGCTTCAGGCGCTCGATATCGGCATGGCCGGCCGCCAGCCGCGCCGCCGCCGGCTCCAGGATCATGCGCACACCGAACAGATCGTTGACCGATTCGATCGTGACCGGCGCCACCGTGTGGCCCTGGCGCGGCCGGGCCGTCACCAGCCCTTCGCGCGACAGCGCGGCCAGCGCCCAGCGCACCGGCGCCTTGCTGACGCCGTAGACCTCGGCGAGCTGGCTTTCACTGCACGATTCGCCCGGCGCCAGGACGCAGCCCATGATGTCCGAGCGGATGCGCCGGTAGATCTTCTCGCTCAGCGGACGCTCTCGCGTCATCGGTGCGGCCTCCTCCGCTCAGCCTATCGCATGGGCGACGATAGCGTCGACATGCAAGGCCAGCGAATCGAACACGGGCACGCGGGCATCCTGCGGCGCGACCAGGAGCGGCAATTCGGTGCAGCCCAGCACGACGCCGGCCGGGCAAAGACCGTCGATGATGGCCGCGAGCTCGCGGCGCGAGCCCTCGGCGCGCACGCCGCGCGCCACCTCCTCCACGGCAATGGCATGGACGCGGGCCTGGACCCCGGGCGCCGGCACGCACACCTCGATCGTCCAGTCGCGGCGCAGCTTGTCGCGATAGAAGCCGCCTTGCATCGTGTCGAGCGTGCCGAGCAGCCCGACCTCGCTCACGCCGCGCCGCCGCAGCTCCGCGCCGACCGCATCGACGATATGCACCAGCGGCACCGGCACGGCGCCCGCGATGTCGTCGGCGCGCTGGTGGCCGGCATTCGAGCAGATCGCCAGAAGCTCCGCGCCCTGCTCGACGAGCCCGCATGCGGCGTCACGGAACTGTCTCGCCAGCGCCGCGAACGCCCCCCGCCGCTTCAGCGCCAGCACCTCGCCGAAGTCGAGCGACCACAGCAGGATTTCCGCCGTGTGATCGCCGCCCAGCACGGCGGCGCTGCGCCGGTTGATCAGGCGATAATATTCGAGCGTCGATTCCCAGCTCGTGCCGCCGATCAGGCCGATGCGCTTGGCTCGATGATCCATGATTGTGACATGTCACAAAACGGATCATCGATCAACGTACTTAAGGAACAGCAAGGCGTTCGCACAATAAACTTGACTCGTGACATGTCACAATGCTCTGTTCGCGCCGGCGGGCGGCGGGCATCGTGAAGCGGCTCCTTCATTGGACAGACGCGGATCGGACATCCATCCTTCCGGGATGGCGAGCCGGTTGAGGCTGCAAGGGAAAAGGGGACTGCCATGACATTGCCGGCGGCGACACTCGATCACGTGGTGATCAATGCGCGCGACGAGATGGACCGGGCGGCGGACGTCTACCGCCGGCTGGGGTTCACGCTCACCGAGCGCGGCTATCATTCGCTCGGCTCGATGAATCACCTCGCCATGTTCGGCACGGACTATCTCGAGCTGATCGCTGTTCCGAAAAACGCCACATCGGGCCGGCTCGACCTGCTGAACTTTCCGCTGGGGCTGAACGGGCTGGTGTTCGGCTCGGAGGATTCGGCCGTGACCTATGCCGAGCTCACCAAGGCCGGCGTGCCGGTCGAGGCGCCCGTCGAGTTCACCCGGCCGGTGAAGTTCACCGGCGGCCAGGCGGACGCGCGGTTTCGCACCGTGCGCATGAAGAACGGCGTCGTGCCCTACGGACGCGTCTATTACTGCCATCACTTCACGCGCGATCTGGTGTGGCGCGACGAGTGGCGCCATCACGCCAACGGCGCCGTCGCCGTGGTGCGCGCGCTGATCGTCGAGCCCGATCCGGCCAAGGGCGCCAAGCTCTATGCCGACATGTTCGGGCCGGAGAACGTTCGCAACATCGAGGGCGGCAAGAGCGTGGTGATCGGCAATTCGCGCTTCGACATCGTGACCGAGGCGGCGCTCAGGGCCGAGTTCGGCGCGGCGGCGCCCGACCCCGAGGGCCGCTCCGCCTACATGGCTGGCCTCACCTTCCGCACGACTTCCCTGGCCAAGGCGGCACAGGCCTTGCAGACCGGCAAGATCGCGGGCGTCGCCTCGGGCGGCGGGCACCTCGTCGTGCCGGCCCGCGAAGCGATCAACGCCGTGCTGGAGTTCGTGGAATGAGTCCCGATACGCTGCTGAAGCTGCCGTTCGACAATCAGGGCGACGCGATCGATCGCGCGGCGCCCGCCGACCGGGTCGCGCTGTTCGATCTCGGCACCGGCGTCGAACGCCAATACACCTACGCCGATCTGCGCCGCCTCACCGGCGCCCTCGCCGCCGCCCTGCTGAAGCGCGGCCTGAAGCGCGGCGACCGCGTCGGCATCCTGGCGGCCAATCGCGCGGAATACCTGCTCACCTTCCTCGGCACCATGCAGGCCGGCCTGGTCTCGGTGCCGATCAACTGGAAGATGCCGGCCGAGACCGTGGCCTATATCGCCGAGGACTGCGACGCCAAGCTGATGCTGGGCGACGACACGCGGCTTGCGCTGGCGCCGGCCTCGGTCCCGAAGGTCTCCTTCGACAGCAAGGATTTCACCGACATGCTGGCCGAGACGCCGATGGCGCCAGTCGTCATGCGGCCCGAGGAGCCCGCGATGTTCCTCTACACGTCGGGCTCGACCGGCCGGCCCAAGGGCGTGGTGCTGTCGCACTACTCGCACATCTGGGCGATGACGGCGCGGGCGCGCTGGCCCGGCCCGCCGGCGCAGCGCTCGATCGTGGCGGCGCCGCTCTACCACATGAACGGGCTCGCCTCCTGCCAGACCATCTTCTGCCAGGGCGACTCGGTGGTGCTGCTGCCGCAGTTCACGACCAAGAGCTACATCGAGACGGCGGCCAAGTACAAAGTGGCCTTCCTCACCTCGGTGCCGACCATGATCGCCATGATGCTGCGCGAGAAGGAGCTGCTGGCGAAGACGGACCTTTCCTCGGTCACGGTGGTGCGCATGGGCTCGGCGCCGCTGACGCAATCGCTGATCGACCAGGTGCGGGCGGTGTTCCCCAAGGCCCTGATCGCCAACGCCTACGGCACCACCGAAGCGGGCCCCGTCGTGTTCGGCCCGCACCCCCAGGGCATCAAGCAGCCCGAGCTGTCGACCGGCTATCCGCATCCCGCCGTCGAGCTCAGGCTGGTGCGCGATGGCCGCGTGATCGAGGGCGACGATCCGGAAGGCGGCGTGCTGGAGCAGAAGTGCGGCGCGCTGATGACGCACTATCACAAGCTGCCGGCCAAGACGTCCGACGTGATGACCAAGGACGGCTTCTACCGCACCGGCGACGTGTTCCGCCGCGACAAGGACGGCTTCTTCTACTTCGTCGGCCGCGCCGACGACATGTTCGTGTGCGGCGGCGAGAACATCTATCCCGGCGAGGTCGAGAAGATGCTGGAGCGCCATCCCGGCATCTCCCAGGCCGCCGTCATTCCCGTACCGGACGAGCTCAAGGGCCACAAGCCCGTCGCCTTCGTCGTGCGCACCGCCGATGCCGATCTCGACGAGCAGGCGATCAAGAGCTACGCGCTCGCCAACGCGCCCGCCTATCAGCATCCGCGTCGCGTCTTCTTCGTCGACGAGATGCCGCTCGCCGGCACCAACAAGATCGACAAGCGCGTGCTTGCGAAACAAATCCCTGAAGGACTGGAGATATAGATGAAAGCCGCCGTCGTTCGAGCCCATGGCGGGCCCGAAGCGCTCGCCTTCGAGACCCACTTCCCCGACCCCAAGCCTGGCGAGGGCGACGTGATCGTCGCGGTCAAGGCGTCGTCGCTGAACTATCACGACGTCTTCACCCGCCGCGGCATGCCCGGCATCAAGGTGCCGATGCCCGCGATCATGGGCCTCGACGTGGCGGGCGAGATCGCCGAGGTCGGACCGGGCGTATCGGGCTGGAAGAAAGGCGACCGCGTGCTGGTCGACCCCATCAACCGCGTGGAAGGCGGGCTGATGGGAGAGACGGTGCATGGCGGCCTGGCCGAGCTCTGCAAGGCGCGCGCGCATCAGCTCGTGAAGATCCCCGACGGCGTCAGCTACACCGACGCGGCGGCCCTTCCCTGCGCCTACGGCACCGCACGACGCATGATGGTGACCAACGGCCATGTCGCAAAGGGCGAGAAGGTGCTGATCCTGGGCGCCTCGGGCGGCGTCGGCGTGTGCTGCCTGCAGCTCGCCAAGCTCGCCGGCGCCGAGGTGATCGCCTGCGCCGGCACCGACGGCAAGGCCAAGCGGCTCATGGAGCTCGGCGCGGACAAGACGATCAACTACATCACCCACGACTTCCAGGACGAGGTCTACAAGATGTTCGGCAAGCCGACGCGGCGCGGCGGCGGCACCGACCGGGGCGTCGACGTCGTCGTCAACTACACCGGCGGCGACACCTGGGTGAAGTCGCTGAAGGTGCTGAAGGTCGGCGGCCGCCTGCTGACCTGCGGCGCCACCGCGGGCTATGACCCGAAGGAGGACGTCCGCTTCATCTGGACCTTCGAGCTGAAGGTGCTGGGCTCCAACGGCTGGGCGCGCTCCGACATCGAGGCGCTGCTGGCGCTCGTGCAGGAGGGCAAGCTCAAGGTGCTGGTCGACAAGGTCTTCAAGCTCGAGGAGGCGCGCGAGGCGCTGCGGGTCATCGAGGACCGCGAGGTCTTCGGCAAGGTCGTGGTGGCGCCATGAGCGACGCCGCCGCCAAGCCGCTGACGGGCGATGAGCTGCAGCGCATGCTGAACGGCTCGCCCTTCATCCATTTTCTGGGCTTGAAGGTGACCGAGGCCGATCCCGCGAAGGAACGCGTCACCATGAGCTGCGCCTTCCGGCCGGAGTTCGAGCGCGGGCCGGGCTCGGCCATGTGGCACGGCGGGCCGATCGCGGCGATCATCGACACGGTGGGCGACTATGCGCTGATCATGGCGCTGCGCCGGCCGCTGCCGACGGTCAATTTCCGCGTCGACTATCTCAGGCCGGCGATCAAGACGGGGCTCCTCACCACCGCGACCGTGCGGCGCGCGGGCAAGAGCGTCGGCGTGGTCGATGTCGACGTCTTCAACGACCAGAAGGCATTGGTCGCGATCGGGCGCGCCACCTATTCGACACTGACCGGCTGACATTTCACACGGTACGAAGATTGCTTGCCCGGCGGCAACGGAGGGGCTCATGAGCAACGTCACGCGTCGCCAATTCGGCACCGGTGTCGTCGGCGCCGGTATGGTCGCCGCCGGCCTGGCCGGTCCGGCAATCGCACAGGAACCCAAGCGTGGGGGAACACTGGTCGCGACCTGGGGCGGCGGCGAGCCGCAATCCTGCTACGTGCCGTCCGGCGGCGGCTCGAGCCCGACCTTCTCCTCGTCCAAGCTGTTCGAGCGGCTGGGCAACCGGCGCATGGACGGCGCCTTCGAGGGCGAGCTGGCCGAGAGCTGGAAGGCCGCCGCCGACTTCAAGTCCTATACCGTCACCCTGCGCAAGGGCGTGAAGTTCCACGACGGCAAGGAGATGACGTCCGAGGACGTGGCCTACTCGATCGACCAGATCTGGAAGAAGTACGCCGCGGCGGCGGCGCTCGGTGAATATGCCGGGACGGAGACGCCCGACGCCTCGACGGTGATCGTCAAGTTCAACAAGGCGACGCCCGAGTTCTTCTTCTCCTCGCTGGTGAGCGGCGGCGTGAACTACATCCTGCCCAAGCACATCTATGCCGGCAGCGACCCGGTCACCAACCCGGCCAACAACGCGCCGATCGGCACGGGGCCCTGGAAGTTCAAGGAATGGGTGCGCGGCAGCCACTTCGAGTACGTCAAGCATGACGCCTACTGGCGGACCGGCTTCCCCTACTTGGACAAGCTGATCATCCGCTACCTCCGCGATCCGGCCAGCCGCGCGGCCGCGCTCGAGGCGGGCGAGATCCATATCGGCGTGTTCAATCCGGTGGCGCCGCCCGACATCAAGCGACTCACCGGCACCGGCAAGTTCGTCGCGACCTCGAAGGGCTACGAGGAAAGCGTCTGGTCGACCTCGTTCGAGTGCAACACGCGCAACCCGATCTTCCAGAAGCGCGAGGTGCGGCAGGCGATGTTCATGGCGGTCGATCGCGCACTGATCGCCCGCACCGTCTACTACGGCTATGCGCGGCCCGGCACGAGCCCGATCTTCTCGCTCAACAAGGAATTCTACACCGCCGACATCTTCAGGACCGACTTCGATCCCAAGAAGGCGGCGGCGCTCCTCGACGCGGCCGGCTATCCGAAGAAGGGCGACGGCAAGCGCTTCACCGTCAACCTGCTGGCCGCCGGCTGGTTCACCGAGAACGGCAAGATCGGCTCGATCGTCAAGCAGGGTCTCGAGGATGTCGGCATCGGCGTCAATCTCACGGTCCCCGACCGGCCGACCTCGATCAAGCGCATCTACACCGACTACGATTTCGACCTCGCCATCTCCAACCAGTCGAACCCGTCCGAGCCGGTGCCGGCGACGACGCAGTACTACACCAGCGACGGCATCAAGAAGGGCGTGCCCTTCCGCAATGCCTCGGGCTTCCACACCGACGAGGTCGACGCGCTGGTCGACAAGATCAGGATCGAGACCGACCCCGCGAAGCGGCGTGCGATGGTCGTGGAATTCCAGAAGATCGTGACGCGCGAGGCGCCCAACCTGCCCCTGCTCGAGCTCGAATCGATCACCATGGCCAGCACCAAGGTGCAGAACCACTCCAACGATCCCGACTATCTGGCGGCGAGCTGGTACGACATATGGCTGGCGAGCTGAGCGGCAGCTCGCGCCGGCACGTCGCATTGCGCCTCCTGCGGCGCCGGCTCGTGCAGGCGCTGCCGCTGATGCTGGGCGTCGTGGTGATCAACTTCGTGCTGATCCACCTCGCCCCCGGCAGCTTCCTCGAGCTGATGACGGCCGAGAACCAGGTGAGCGATCCCGCGACGGTCGAGCTGCTGCGCAAGACCTACGGCCTCACCGACCCGCTCTGGCTGCAGCTGCTCAAGTACATCTGGGCGCTGCTGCATCTCGATTTCGGCTTCTCCTACCGGCAGAACATGCCGGTGATCGACGCCATCGCGATCAACCTGCCGGCGACGCTGTTGCTGATGATCTCGAGCATCGCGCTCGCCTTCGCCGTCGGCGTCGCGGCGGGCGTCGTCGCCTCGGCCAAGGTGCGCACCCTGTGGGACAGCCTGGTCTCGGTCGTCGCGATGTTCTTCTTCGCCGCGCCCTCCTTCTGGCTCGGCATCATGATGATCGTGCTGTTCGCGGTGAAGCTCGGCTGGCTGCCGGTCGGTGGCATGGAGACGATCGGCGGCGGCGGCGGCATCGTCGACATCCTGCGGCACCTCCTGCTGCCAACCCTCGCGCTCGGCCTGTTCTATGCCGCGATCTATGCCCGCGTCATGCGCTCCTCGATGCTCGAGGTCTCGCAGCTCGATTTCGTGCGCACCGCCCGCGCCAAGGGCCTGTCGCGCCGGCAGGTCACGCTGCACCATGTGCTGCGCAACGCGCTTCTGCCGGTCGTCACCATCCTGGGCGTGCAGATGGGCACGGTGCTGGGCGGCTCGGTCGTGATCGAGAGCGTGTTCAGCTGGCCGGGCGTCGGCTCCCTGCTGTTCGACTCGGTGAGCTCGCGCAACTACCCCGTGGTGCTGGGCATCATGGTGCTGGGCGCCCTGGTCGTGATCGCCGCCAACATCGCCGTCGACCTGGTCTATATGTGGCTCGACCCGCGCATCGAGATCCGATGAGCGAGCGCTTCGCCTTCCTCGGCCGCTTCGCGCGCAACCGCGGCGCGCTGGCGGGCGCCGTCATCATCGGCCTTGTGGCGCTCGCGGCCCTTCTGGCGCCGGTCTTCTTTCCGACCGATCCACTGCGCATCGTGGCGGCGCCGGAGCTCTGGCCAGGCGAGGATCCCGCCTTCCCGCTCGGCACCGACTCGCTGGGGCGGGATATCCTTTCGATGCTCGTGCACGGCGCGCGCGCGACCCTGCTGATCGGCCTCTTCGCCTCGGCGATGGCGACGGTGATCGGCATCGGCGTCGGCGCGACGGCGGGCTATTTCGGCGGCTGGATCGACGAAGCGGCCATGCGCAGCGCCGAGCTCTTCCAGACCATCCCCAACCTGATCTTCGTGCTCACCATCGTGGTGATCCTGGGCTCGACCTTGCAGAACATCGTGATCGCGATCGGCATCGTGAGCTGGACGCCGATCGCGCGCATGACGCGCGCGGAGTTCCTGGCGCTGCGCGACCGCGAGTTCGTGCAGGCCTGCCGCACCATGGGCATGGGCAATCTCGGGATCATCGTCGGCGAGATCCTGCCCAACGCCCTGCCGCCGGTGATCGTGCTCTCCTCGCTCGTCGTGGCGGGCGCCGTGCTGTTCGAATCGGCGGTGTCCTTTCTCGGCCTCGGCGACCCCAACATCGCGAGCTGGGGCCGCCTGGTCGGCGACGGCCGGCAGCTGATCCGCAGCTCCTGGTACATCTCGGCGATCCCGGGGCTCGCCATCATGGTGACGGTGCTCTGCCTCAACCTGATCGGCGACGGGCTGAACGACGCGCTCAATCCCAAGCTCAGGGACCGCTGATGGCCGTCCCGCTGGAAGTGACCGGCCTCAGCACCTCCCTGTTCACGCGCCGCGGCGTGATGAAAGCGGTCGATGGCCTCAGCCTCAGCGTCGGTGCGGGCGAGACGGTGGCGCTCGTGGGCGAATCGGGCTGCGGCAAATCCCTGTCGGCGCTGTCGATCATGCGCCTGCTGCCCGATCCGCCGGCCCGGCTCGTCGGCGGCGAGGTCCGGCTGAACGGGCGGGACATCGTGCCCCTGTCGGAGAAGGCGATGCTCGACATCCGCGGCCGCGAGATCGGCATGATCTTCCAGGACCCGATGAGCTCGCTCAATCCGGTCGCCCCGATCGAGGCGCAGGTCGCCGAGGTGCTGATGACCCACACCGAGCTCGGCCGCGGCCAGGCGCGGGCGCGGACGCATGAGCTGCTCGAGCAGGTCGGCATGCCGGATGCGGGCCGCCGGCTCGACGCCTATCCCCACCAGCTCTCGGGCGGCATGTGCCAGCGCGTGATGATCGCCATGGCGATCGCCTGCAATCCCTCGGTCCTGATCGCCGACGAGCCGACCACGGCGCTCGACGTGACGGTCCAGGCGCAGGTGCTGGCGCTGCTGAAGCGCCTGCAAGCCGAAGCGGGCATGGCGATGATCTTCATCACCCACGATCTCGGCGTGGTCGCCGAGACCGCCGACCGCGTGGTCGTGATGTACGCCGGCCGCAAGGTCGAGGAAGCGCCGGTCGACGAGCTGTTCGAGGCGCCGCGCCATCCCTATACGGCGGGCCTGATCGCCGCCACGCCCGTGCCCGGCGCGCCGCGCGCCACCCGGCTTGCCGACATCCCGGGCATGGTGCCGCCGCTCAACGAGCTGCCGGCTGGCTGCGCCTTCGCCGCGCGCTGTCCCAGGGTCATGGAGCGCTGCCGGCGCGAGCGGCCCGAGCTGACACCGACCCGTGCCGGCCTCGTCGCCTGCTTCGCCGCCGAGAAGGACGCGTCGTGAGCGCGCCGCCGCTCCTGTCCCTCGCCGATCTGCATGTCCGGTTCGACACCGCCGCCGGCATCGTGCGCGCGGTGAGCGGCGTCAGCTTCGATCTCGCCGCCGGCGAGACGCTCGGGCTGGTGGGCGAGTCGGGCTGCGGCAAGTCCACGCTCGGCAAGGCGATCCTGCGACTGGTGCCGATCGCCTCGGGCACGATCAGGCTCGACGGCACCGACATCTCCTCGCTCGCCCGCCCGCAGCTCGCCGAGCTTCGCCGCAAGGTGCAGATCATCTTCCAGGACCCCTACGGATCGCTCAATCCGCGCTCGACCGTGGGCCACAGCGTCGCGCAACCCCTCAGGATCGCCGGCTGGGAGCGCAATGCCATCGCCGAGCGCGTCGACACGTTGCTGCGATGGGTCGGCCTGCCTGCCGATGCCCGGCAGCGCTATCCGCACGAATTCTCCGGCGGGCAGCGCCAGAGGATCGGCATCGCGCGCGCCCTCGCCCTCAGCCCCCGGCTCATCGTCTGCGACGAGCCCGTCTCCGCCCTCGATGTCTCGGTGCGCGCCCAGGTGATCAATCTCCTGGAAGACCTCAAGCGGCAGTTCGGCGTTTCGTACCTCTTCATCAGCCACGATCTCAGCGTGGTCGAGCACATCGCCGACCGGGTCGCCGTCATGTATCTCGGCACGCTCGTCGAGCTGGCCGGGCGGGATCAGATCTGGCGCGCGCCCCGCCACCCCTACACCAAGGCCCTCCTGGCGGCGGCCCCGATCGCCGATCCCAGGGCCGCCCGCGCGCGTCAGCGCACCATCCTGCCGGGCGAGCTGCCGAGCCCGCTCGATCCGCCGGCGGGTTGCCCGTTCCACTCGCGCTGCCCCATTGCCGAGGAGCGCTGCCGGCTCGAGAAGCCCGAATTGCGGCCGCTCGGCGAAGGCACGCTGGCGGCCTGTCACTTGGCGTAACTCTTCTGTAGTCTGCCGCCGCTTTCTTCGCTTCCGGAGATCAGTCTTGCCCTTGGCGCGGTATCTTGGCCCGGTCGGCGTCTGCGGCGTCGCGATCCTGGCCTATCTCGCCGCCGCCTGGCAGCCGGCGATCGCGCCGATCGAGCCGCCGTCGCCTTCCGCTTTTTCCGCCGAGCAGGTGAAGCAGGGCGAGGTGCTGGCCGATGCGGGCGCCTGCATCGCCTGCCATACCGCGAACGGCAAGCCGCGCGGCGCGGGCGGGGCCGCGTTCCCGACGCCGATCGGCACCTTCTATTCGACCAACATCACGCCCGACCGCGAGACCGGCATCGGCCAATGGTCGCTAGCGGCCTTCACGCGCGCCCTGCGCGAGGGCGTGGCGCGCGACGGCAGGCATCTCTTCCCGGTCTTTCCTTTCGACCATTTCACCAAGCTCACCGATGCCGACATCGCCGCGCTCTATGCCTATGTCATGTCTCTGCCGGCGGCGACGGCCGCGGCCACACCCAACACCGTGCCCTTCCCGCTCGATGTGCGGCCGCTGCAGGCGGCGTGGAAGTGGCTCTATCTCGAGCGCGGACCGTTCCGGCCCATGCCCGGCCGCGACGCCCAATGGAATCGCGGCGCCTATCTCGCCGAGGGCATCGCCCATTGCGGTACCTGCCACACGCCGCGCAACGTGCTGGGCGGCGAGCAGGCGGGCCATCCCTATGGCGGCACGATCATCGTCGGCTGGTATGCGACGCCGCTCGACGTCACGCCGACGCCGGCACCCTGGACGGCGTCCGAGCTCGCGACCTACCTCCGCACCGGCGTCAGCCCATTGCATGGCGTCGCCGCGGGGCTCATGCGGCCCGCGGTCGAAGGGCTGCACGGCCTTTCCGACGCCGATCGCGCGGCCATCGCCGCCTATTTCATGGATCTCAACCTGCCGTCGGGGCAACCCCTCGACACCATGGTCCAGCGCGCGCTTTCGCCGCCGCCGCCGGCCAACGACGAGGAGCGGCGCGCGGCGCGGCTCTATGCCGACAATTGCGCGCGCTGCCATGAGCAGCCCGACGCGCCCGGCGCCGCGCGATCGCCGATGGGATTGAACTCGGCCTGGTGGCTCGACAAGCCGGACAATGCCGTGCGCATCGTGATCGACGGCATACCGGCCGACCGGTTGGGCGGCCCCACCATGCCCGGCTTCCGCAAGACGCTGAGCGAAGACGAGCTGGTCGCACTGATCGGCTATCAGCGGACCTCGCGCACCGGCCTGCCGCTCTGGCCCTACCTGCGGCGTCTGGTCAATGGCTGGCTGGCCATGCCGCCGCCGGACTAAACGACGGAGCCGGGATCGGTATTGGCACCGCAGATCAACGTCGCGACGCGCTCGCCCGGCGCGGGCTTGTAGGCGCCGCTCAGCAGTGCCGCGAGACCCGTGGCCCCGGACGGCTCGGCGACCACGTGCAGTTCCTCCCAGAGGGCACGCTGGGCGGCGCGCACGGCCTCGTCGTCGACCAGCACGGCCTCGCGCACGAGCTTCTGCGCGATCTCGAAGTTCGGCGCGCCGATGCGGCTCGCGCCGAGCGCGTCGGCGGCGATGCCCGAGATCTTCACGTCCACCGGATGGCCCGCGCGGCGCGCTTCGTAGAGTGTCGGCGTGCCGTGCGTCTCGACGGCGACGATCCTGACCGTGCCGCCCACCGCCGTCGCGCAGCCCGCGATCAGGCCGCCACCGCCGACCGCGACCAGGAGCGTGTCGAACTTCGCCTGCTCGGCGAACTCCAGCGCCACGCTGCCCGCGCCCGCGAAGACCTTCGGGTCCTCGTAGGCATGGACCTTCAGCGCGCCGGTCTCGGCCGCGCGCTTCTCCGACGCCATGCGCGCCTCGTCATAGACCGAGCCGACCTGGTTCACGACGGCGCCGTAGCTCCTGAGCCGCGCCACCTTGGCGGGCGCGGAGATGGTCGGGACGAAGATCTCGGCGCGGTGACCAAGTGCACGGGCGGCGTAGGCCACCGCCACGCCGTGATTGCCGCCCGAGGCCGCGATCACGCCGGCCGGCGGCACGTCGCTCGCCAGCAATTTGTGGAAGGCGCCGCGGCCCTTGAAGGTGCCGCTGACCTGCAGCGATTCGAGCTTGAGGGCGAGCGGCGCGGCGAGGCCGAGCGCACCCGCCTGCAGCTCGATCACCGGCGTGCGGCGGACATGCGGGCGGATGCGCGCCCATGCCGCCTCGACGTCAGAGCGTGAGATCATTGAAGGCGGCAGGCCTCGACGTGACGCAGGAAGTGGTCGAAGTCGGGCGTCGAGGCCTTGGGGTCCTTGGCGCTTTCGTCGTAGCGGCGCAGCCGCACGGCTTCCGCATGCTGCGGATGGCGGCGGAACTCCGCGAGCTCGTCGGCCGACATCAACCCGCCCTGCAGGTTGAGGC
>DATJWN010000139.1:0-25727 GCA_035501235.1 Reyranella sp. | reverse complement strand
CGAGACCGGTGCGGCTCCATTCGGCCATGGCGGCGGACAGCGACTCGATCGCCGCGACGAATTGGGGGCCGACGCTGCTCCAGACCTTGGGCGAGAGCGGCGAGGGGTCGCGATGCAGCAAGGTCTGCAGCACGACATCGCTGCGCAGCTTGACCAGCTTCTCGAGCAGCTGGTCGGCGCGCACGATGATCACCTCGCACTGCTTGACCCGGCTCTCGCTGATCGTCGCCTGCTCGGTGAGCCGATCGCGCTCGGCCTTCACCGCGTCGGTGTCGGGCGGCGCGGTCGTGGACTTGTCGGTATCGCTGGGCTGAAGCGGCGCCAGCAGCTTGCGCGTATCGACCAGGTCGTTGCGCGCGAGCTGGGCGGCGGCGGCCACGGCGGCCCGCACGTCGCTCGCCTGCTCGCGCAGCGCATCGATCTCGGCGGGCAGCAGATCCGGTTGCTCGGTCCGGTAGGCGATGCGGTCGAGCTGGCGGGTCCACAGGTTCACCAGCTGGGAGAACGGCCGCTGCGGCGGCGCCACCGTCTGGGCGACGGCGGCACCGGCCGTCAGCAGCAGAAACAGCGCAGCCAAGCGGGCGAAAAACCGCATTTCGGGGTGGTAGCACGGCCGTCTGAGGGCTGTCCTAAGCCCCTTCGGGCGGTGGGTCTTATTGACAGGGACCCGGGGGCGGGGAACCTTTCGGCGCGCAAACGAGGCAGGGAGGTAAATCGTCATGGCTGGCGTGGGGGAAGTCCGGGTCAAGCCCGACCAGTTGCACGCCTTCACCATGGCAATTTGTCGGGCGGACGGCAGTTCGGCCGAGGAGGCCCGGCTGGTCGCCGACCACCTGGTCCTGGCCAATCTGTTCGGCCATGACAGCCACGGGGTCGGCATGATGCCGGCCTATATCCAGAACACGGGCGCCGGCGCCTGCGTCCGTAACCATCATGCAAAGATTTCGCGCGATAATGGGGCGGTCATCGTGGTCGATGGCGGCGCGGGCTACGGCCAGGTCGTCGCCAAGGAAGCGATGGATTTCGGTATCGCGCGGGCGAAGAAGCACGGTGTCTGCGTCGTCGGGCTCATCAATGCACATCATATCGGGCGCATCGGCCATTGGGCCGAGCAGTGCGCGCGTGCCGGCATGGTCAGCACCCACTGGGTGAACGTGCACGGCCACAAATCCCTTGTGGCCCCGTTCGGCGGCGCTGAGCCCCGCTTCACCACCAATCCGTACTGCACCGCCATCCCGCGCAAGGGCAAGGAGCCGATCGTGCTCGACTTCGCGACCAGCCAGGTGGCGATGGGCAAGGTCCGCGTCGCCAACAACAAGCAGATCCAGATGGAGCCGGGCCTCCTGATCGACTCCCAGGGCAGTCCGACGACCGAGCCCGGCGTGATGTACAACGCGCCGTTCGGCGCCATCCTGCCCTTCGGCCTGCACAAGGGCGGCGGGCTCGCGGTGATCTGCGACCTGCTGGCGGGCGCACTGACCGGCGGGCGCACGCACAGCCCGCGCACCATCAAGAAGGACGGTCACGACATCATCAACAACATGCTGTCGGTGATCATCGATCCCGAGGCGATGGGCGGCACCTTGTTCTTCGAGGACGAGGTCGAGACCTTCATCACCTGGGTTAAGTCGGCCAAGCCCCAGCCCGGCGTGGCCGAGGTGCTGGCGCCCGGCGAGCCCGAGCGCGCGCGCCGCGCCGACCGCGAGAAGAACGGTGTGCCCATCGATTCGACGACATGGCAGCAACTGCTCGATGTCGCCGCCAAGGTGAGGCTGAACGACACGGAGATTCCGCACGTTGCTGCAGCGTGATGCGACGGCGATAAGGGAGAACGATCATGGCCAAGATGAAGCTCTACTACTCGCCGGGTTCGCCCTACGCCCGCAAGGTGAGGATCGTCGCGCTCGAGACGGGGCTGCACAAGAAGATGGACTTGGTGAACGTGGCGCTGTCGCCCGTCGCGCCCAACGCCGACGTCGACAAGCACAATCCCATCGGCAAGATCCCGGCGCTCTCCGTGAAGGGCATGGATCTCTTCGACTCGCCGGTGATCTGCGAGTATCTCGACAACCAGCACAAGGGCCGCAAGCTGTTCCCGCGCAAGGGCCGCGAGCGCTGGGTGGCACTCAGGCTCCAGGCGATGGCCGACGGCCTGCTCGATGCAGCGCTCCTCGCGCGCTACGAGGGCGCGCTCCGTCCCGACGACAAGCGCTGGGACGAGTGGAGCAAGGGCATGATGAAGAAGATCGACGGCATCCTGGGCCAGCTCGACGCGGAGACGAAGTCGCTGAAGGGCAAGCCCACGATCGGCACCATCTCGGTCGCCTGCGCGCTCGGCTATCTCGACTTCCGCTTCGCCAGCCACGACTGGCGCAGCAAGCATCCCAAGCTCGCCAAGTGGTTCAACACCATGTCCAAGACGCCGTCGATCAAGGCGACGGTGCCGCCGCCGGCCTGAGGACGTGCTCGACGCCGACGAGATCATCGAACGGCTGGGCCTGCGGCCGCATCCCGAGGGCGGCCATTTCTGTGAGACGTTCCGCGCCCCCGACTCTCCGCGCGGCGCCTCGACCGCGATCTACTATCTCCTGAAGGCCGGCGAGCGCTCGCATTGGCACAAGGTCGATGCCGACGAACTCTGGCACTACCACGCTGGCGCCCCGCTCGAGCTGTCGCTGTCCGACGACGGGAAGACGATCCGTCGCCTCAGGCTGGGCAGCGACCTTGCGATCGGTGAGCGGCCGCAGGGTGTGGTGCCGCGCGGCGTCTGGCAGGCGGCCCGCTCGCTCGGCCGCTGGACCCTGGTTGGCTGTACCGTGGCGCCGGCCTTCCGTTTCGAAGGCTTCGAGATGGCGCCGCCGGGATGGTCACCGGGCTGACACGCCCGCCTGACATTCATGCGTTGGCACTGAGGCTTTCCCTCGCTGATTCCGACCCCCGATGGGGTTACGATGGTGTGACAACGGGGCCTGAATGCTCTTTCGTCGGACCAATCCGGTGAGCCACCGCCTGGCGCGGCTCGCCTTCTACATGGCGTGTGCCGCGGCCGTGGTCGTTGCCGTGTCCGGTCCGCTGCATCGCTATCTCGGCGTCGACATCGATCTTGCCCTCACGGTCTTCCGCTACGGCTTCTATCTCGCGGCGGCCTCGGTGGCGCTGGCGCTCGCCACCATCGTGCCGACCCGGCCGGGCGATCGCCGGCGCGGTTTCCTCGCGGCGGTGTTGGCCCTCGCGGTCGGCGTCGCCGCGGCCTGGGCGCCGCTCACGCTTCTCTTGCGCGCGCGCCAGGCGCCGCCGATCAGCGACGTCAGCACCGACACCTCCAATCCGCCGCCGCTGGTGATCACGCTGCAGCTGCGCCAGGAGAGCCGGCAGGGCGGCGACGGCAGCTATCCCATCGCCAATGCCGCCCTGCAGCGCGCGGCCTATCCCGACATCGGGACGATCAGCCTCGCATTGCCGCCCGCCGATGCCTTCAAGCGGGTCGACGCGGTCGCCATGGCGCTCGGCTGGGACGTCGTGGCGCGCGCGCCGCGCGACGGGCGGATCGAGGCGATCGACACCACGACATGGTTCGGCCTGCAGGACGATGTCGTGGTCCGCATCAGGCCCGACGGCGGCGGCAGCAAGATCGACATCCGCTCCAAGAGCCGCACGGGGACATCCGACCTCGGCGCCAACGCCGATCGCATCAGGCTGTTCACCGAGAAGCTGAAGGCACTGACGAATTAGCCGTTCAACGGCAGCGTGAATCGAAACGTCGTGCCGGAACCGCTGGTCTCGGCGAGCGCGATCTCGCCGCCGTGGACGCGCACCAGGTCGCGGGCGATGGCGAGGCCCAATCCCGCGCCGCCGGCACGGCCGCCGGTGGTGAAGGGGCGGAAGAGCTGGCTCGCGACATCGGGCGGGATGCCGCTGCCATTGTCGGCGACGTCGATCAGCAGGAAGGCGCCGCCGGTACGCACGCTCACGCTCACCATCGTGGCGCCGGCGTCGAAGGCGTTGCGGCCGAGATTGCTGAACACGCGGAACAGGAGATCGCGGTCGGCCCGCACGATGCGCTCGCCGATCGTGTTGCGCCATTCGCGCAGCTGGTTGGGATCGCTGTCCTCGCCCAGCTCCTGCAGCGCGACGCCGACTTCGTCGACCAGGTCGCCGAGGTCGCAGGCGGCGAGCTGCGGCACCGGCCGGTCGCGCACGTATTCGATCGCCTCGCTCGCCAGACGCGTCGCGCGGTCGATGGTCTTCAGGATGGTCGGCGCGAACTTGGCGGTATGCGCATCGTCGCTGCGCGCGAGGCGATCGGACAGAAGACGCGCCGTCGACAGCATGTTGCGCAGATCGTGGTTGATCTTGTTGGACGCAGCGCCGATCTCGGCGAGGCGGGTCTTCTGCCGGAGCGAGGCCCGCAGCTCGCTTTGCAGGACGCGGAATTCGCGGTCGACGACGCCGATCTCGTCGGCGCGGCCGGTCGGCGGATGCACCGACAGCGCCTCCTCGGGCGCACGGCGGAAGGCGACCATGTCCTCCGACAGGTGCTGCAAGGGGCGGATCACCAGCCAGCGCAGCGCCAGATAGAGCAGCGAGGCGGTGAACAGCGCCACGATGATCGAAAGCACCAGCATGCGGCCGGCATAGCCGTACATGGCGATGCGCATCGGCAGCTCGTCGACCACGATCCAGACCATGGCATGCGGCAGCCGCATCGATTCGCCGCCGACCCTCGTGTAGTAGGGCCCGTCGCGCATCATCGCGGCCAGCGCATCCCAGATCAGCCCGAGCGCGCCGCGCTGCGTGAGATCGAAGGTCGGCATGCTGGGCGAGGGCGCGATGTTGAGCAGCGCCTTCTTGGGCTTGTTGGGCTCGACCAGCACCACGGCATCGACGCGCGCGTTGTTCAGGAGCGCGCGCTTCACTTCCTCCGTCACCATGTTGTCGGGCGTGGCGTCGAGCGCCAGCGCCGCCAGCGTGCCGCTTTCGACGAGCTGATTGAGGTAGACCATGCGGAAGCGGGCGATCGACGGCAGGAAGAGCAGCAGCTCGGCCGTCATGACCGCGGCGACCACCAGCCCCAGGATGCGCCACGACAGGCCGAACGTCGGAAAGCGCCGGCGCGAGGCGGGGGCGAGGGTCTGGGCCCGGACGGTGATGTCGGCAGCCATGGCCCGGATTTTACCGGAGGGTGGGCAGGCGGCCTAGTCGTCGCCCGTTCAACTCTTCATGTCCCGCGCCGGCGGAAAACGCCGATCGTCGTCATCAGGCCGAGCGTCACCAGGGCGAGGCCCGCGACCTGCAGCAGGCCCGGGATCT
Organism: Reyranella sp.; assembly: GCA_035501235.1. GTDB lineage: Bacteria > Pseudomonadota > Alphaproteobacteria > Reyranellales > Reyranellaceae > Reyranella. Next base: position 20,417 of record DATJWN010000139.1, on the reverse strand, counting down.
CGCCCACGATCGGGATGCCGATCAGCACCGAAAGCGCCGGAACGATGGCGGGAAAGAGAACGGCGCGGCTCACGCCCAGCAGCATGACCGCCTGGCCGTAGGCGTACATGGTGAGCGCCCCCTGGACGCCGCCCTGGATCAGGCCCTGGAAGGCCAGCATGCCGAGCGGAAGAGTTCGCAGGTGCTCGGGGCTGGCCCACAGGAAATAGGCGGGCGTGGTCAGCAGCGCGGAGAGCACGGCGACGACTGCGGTGGCGCGCAGCGCCGACAGCCGCCAGTGGCGCAGCAGCAGGGTGAAGCCCGCCCACAGCAGGCTCGACAGGAAGAACAGCAGATCGCCCAGCCAGGCTCGCGCGCCCGCGGGCTGAACGAGGCCGTCCCAGCCGATCAGCACGATGCCGGCCAGCACGATCGCCGCGCCGACCATATGATTGCGGCCGAGCCGCTCGCGCAGGAAAAGGGCGGCGCCGACGGTGCTGACGATCGTCACGGTCGCCGGCGCGATGACGGCGCCATGGGCGAGCGGCGCGAAACCATAGCCGCCGGTCTGCAGGAGCGCGAACGGGGCGCCTCCCAGGATCGTCAGCACGAGGCTGCGGCGCCAGCCGATGCCGGCGAAACCGAACAGCCCGAAGCGCAGCAGCAGCGGCAGCATGATGAGGCCCGCGACGATGTAACGGGCGAAGATCAGGTCGACGACCTGCAGGCCGCCCAGGATGCCGGCACGGGCCGCGGCGAAGGCGACGGAGGCGCCGAGCGCCATGGTCGCGCCCGACACGAGGCCCCAGCGGCGGTTCCGGGCGGCATCGATAGGCGTCTCGACCATCACTCGCGGTTAGCATGGACGACGGCGAGGACCCAGTATTTTGTAGCGCCCGCTCCAGAATCATGGTTGAGTGGGACATGGCCCGCCTCAAAGCCTTCGACGAGGAGCGCGCGATCGACGCGGCGGTCGATTGCTTCTGGGCGCGCGGTTACGAGGCGACGTCCGTTCGCGACCTGGGCGAAGCGATGGGGATCGGCGGCGCCAGCCTCTACAACGCCTATGGCGACAAGCGCGAGCTCTTCATCCGCGCGCTCGAACGCTATGCCAACCGCTCGATGCGCGAACGCATCGAGCGGATCGAGGCCCGCCACGGGCCCAGGCAGGCGATCGCCGCGTTCCTTGCCGAGATCATCGACCGCTCGGTCAAGGACCCCGAGTGCAAGGGCTGCATGCTGGTGAACTCCGCCCTCGACGTCGCCCCGCACGATGCGGAGATCGGCGAGCGGGTCGGCGACTATCTCGGCGAGATCCGGGCCTTCTTCCGGCGAAACCTCGAGGCGGCGCGCCGCGCCGGGCAGGTGCCGCGGCGTCTCGATGCGACGGTCGTGTCCGGCCATCTGCTGGGCGTGCTGCTCGGCATCCGCGTGCTGGCGCGCACGGGCGCCAAACGCAAGCTGCTGGAGAGCGTCGCCCGGCCGACGCTCGATCTGCTGGAAACCGCGCCGCGACGGGGACTGCAATGACACTTTCGGTCAAGGCGCTGACCTTCGACACCGGAGGCACCATCCTCGACTGGCACCGCGGCATCTCGGCGGCTCTCGCCGCCGCCGGCGCGCGTCGCGGGTTCAACGCCGACTGGGTGGCGGTGACCAACGAATACCGCCGGCGGGCGCTCAAGGGCATGACCCGCCAGGTGAAGCCCGACTTCAACATCGACGGCGTGCATCGCCGCATCCTCGACGAGCTCGCGGCCGAGCACGGCTGGCAGGGCCTCACCGAGGAGGATCGCGTGGGCATCCAGCGCGCCTGGCACGCGCTCGACGCCTGGCCGGATTTCCCCGCCGCCCTGAAGCGCCTGCGCCGCCGCCATGTCGTGGCGTCCTTCACCATCCTCAGCACATCGCTGATCGTCGACGTGTCGCGGCGCAACGGCTTCGATTGGGACTGCGTCGTCTCGTGCGAGATGATCGGCAGCTACAAGACCAATCCGGAGGCCTATCAGACCTGCGCGCGCTGGCTGGGCTACCGGCCGGACGAGATATTGATGGTCGCCTGTCACAATTTCGATCTGATGGCGGCGCACAAGGTCGGCTATCGGACGGCCTTCGTGCGGCGGCCCGACGAATGGGGCGCGGCCGGGCCGCCCGATCCGACGCCCGATCCCGCGATCGATATCGTGGTCGACGATTTCGGCCAGCTGGCCGATCGGCTCGGCTGCTGAACGGCGCCGATGACCCACCCGCCGATCGATCACCTGAACGCCGAGACGCTGAAGGCGCTGCCGGACGAGGGTCCGGTGACGATGCTGAACCTGATGCGCTTCCGCGAGCGCTCGCTCGACGGGCGGGGCAGCGGCTGGGACGCCTATCTCCGCTACAGCGCCCTCACCATCAAGCTGATCAAGGCGGTCGGCGGCACGATCGTCTGGACCGGCGAGGCCCAGGCCGTTGCGCTCGGCGTGCCCGAGGCGCATCGCTGGGACTACGTCGCCCTGGTGCGCTATCCCTCGCGGGCGGCGTTCCTCGAGATGATGACCTCGGCCGACTATCAAGCCTCGAATGTCGAGCGCGAGAATGGCTGCGCCGACCACGTCATCGTCGCGGTCCGCGAGACCTACAACAAGCTCGGCAAGTCTTGAGTCGATGGAAGGAGAGAAGCATGTCACTTGAAGAAAAACTCGCCGCCACGCGGGCGGCTTCCGCGGGCCGCATCCCGCCCGAACGGCAGGCCATCATGCATCGCGCGACGGAGGATCTGCGCCACTCGGGCATCATGGACGGCATCGTCAAGGTCGGCGCGCGCATGCCCGCGTTCGAGCTCGAGAACCACGACGGACGTTACGTGTCCTCGAACGACCTGCTGGCCGGCGGGCCGATGGTCCTGTCCTTCTTCCGAGGGTCGTGGTGACCCTATTGCCGACATGAGCTGGACGCTCTGCAAAGCATCTACGCCGACATCGCCGCCCTGGGCGGCTCGCTTGTCGTGATCTCGCCCGAGCTGCCCGAACGGGTGGCCGACATGGCCAACAAACAGAAGCTCACCTTTCCCATCCTGTGGGATGAGAAATCGAAAGTGGCCGCGGCCTTCGGGCTCGCCTTCACGCTGCCGGAAGACCTGAAGCAGGTCTATCTCGGCTTCGGCAACGACCTTGCCGTGCGCAACGGCGATCCGTCGTGGCAATTGCCGGTGCCGGCGCGCTTCGTGATCGACGCCGACGGCATCGTGCGTTCGGTCGAGGCCGATCCGGACTACACGCATCGGCCCGAGCCCGAGACGACGCTCGAGGCGCTGCGCAAGGTCGTGGGCTGAAGATCGCGCGGACGGGGCCGGGAAGACGTTCTTTCCGGCCCCTCGCGGATCACATCACCTTGCCGCCCTTGGCGGTGCAGTCGGTCGCGTCCTTGGCCTCGGTGAAGCCCTTGCCCTTGCAGGCATTCTGGCCCTTGCAGGCGTTGGACGCCGACTTGCAGGCGCTGAGCCCCTTGCAGGCGTTGGTGCCGCCGCAATGCACGCCCTCGGCGTGGGCGGCGACGGTGAAGGCGCCGGCCGCGAAGATCGATGCGGCCGTGGCGACGATGGTGCGCTTGTTCATGAGAGCCTCCTTGTGCGTCCGGGAATGGACACGTGCTTTGCTACGCCAGTCTCTCGCGCACGGACCATTCAACGCTTGGCGACGATCCGAACACGCCGGATGAACTATCGGTGAGGCGTGATCCAAACGGCGGTCAACGCCACGGTGTCGTCGCAATCAGGCTCGGCCGCGTGGCGAGCGACTCCCACCATGCCGCGAGCCGCGGATAAGAGGAGAGAAGGGCGGCACCCTCCGGCGCTTCGGCGAAGTAGGCAATCATCGCGCCGAGATGAAGATCGGCGAGCGAGAGCGCGGAGCCGACGAGGAACGTCGCGCCCGACGCGAGCGTCTCGAGAGCGCCCAGCACGCGCGGTGCGGCGGCGAGACCGGCTGCGATCTCGGCCTCGTCGACGGGCCGGTTGAAGCGTGGCCGCATCACGCGCTGGGCGAAGACCTGGCGCACCAGCGGCCAATAGGCATAGGCATCGACCACGCCGATGATCTGGTCCATGCGGGCGAGTGCCCGCGCGTCGGCCGGCTGCAGCGCGGGGCCCGGGAAGGCGCGGTCTATATATCGTGTGATGGCGGCGGTCTCGTAGAGGGCGAAACCGTCGTGGACCAGCACGGGCACCCGGCCGAACGGGTGCAGTTCGAGATACGCCGCCGGCCGATCCGGATCGAACGGGTTCACCTCGACCCGCTCGTAGGCCACGCCCTTCTCGGCCAGCGCCAGGCGCGCGATGCGCAGATAGACGCTCAGGTGGTAGCCGTGCAGGACCGTCGTCATGCGCCCTTCTTTAGCTTTGACTCCTGCAGCCCGCCCGCTTATTACCCCGCCCACGGAATTTCGCCCCCGGCGCTTGCGCGCGGGGGCCTTGTGTTTGAAGGAGTTGCGTCATGAAACGCACGTATCAGCCCAGCAAGCTGATCCGCAAGCGCCGGCACGGCTTCCGGTCCCGCATGGCTACGGTGGGGGGCCGCAAGGTCATTGCCAACCGCCGCCGCTCGGGCCGCAAGCGCCTCTCGGCCTAAAGTTCCGGCCCGTGGCGCGTCCCGGGCGTCTGCCGAATCGTCGCGATTTCCTGCGCGTCCAGGCCGGGCGCCGCTGCGCCATGCCCGGTTTCGTGCTCCAGGCCGCGCCCGCGCCGGCCGATCTCGACCTGCCCGCCGTCCGTGTGGGCTTCACCGTGAGCCGCAAGGTCGGCAATGCCGTGGTCCGCAACCGGGTGCGCCGGCGCCTCAGGGAAGTTGCGCGGCTCGTGATTCCGGCCCAGGCCAAGCCCGATCTCGACTACGTGCTGGTCGGCCGGCAGGCCGCGATCGGGCGGGATTTCGCCAAGCTCCAGCAGGAGCTGGTCGAGGCCCTGAAGCGGCTCAAGGCGCTCAGCGTCGCGACGCCATGACTGTCGCTTCGAGCCTTGCGCTGGCGCGTTCCAATCGCCAGTTTCCCGGCCGCATGATGTCGTTCGTCCTGCGCGCCCTGGTCCGTCTCTACCAGCTCACGCTCGCCTACTTCTTCGTCGGCGCCTGCCGGTACGAGCCCTCGTGCTCGGCCTATGCCGTAGAGGCCGTCGAGCGACATGGCGCGCTGCACGGCAGCCTGCTTGCCGCCCATCGTCTCTGTCGCTGCGGGCCGTGGGGCGGCCGCGGCTACGATCCGGTGCCTCCGCTTTCCTGTTCGCCCGTAAAAGCCCGGTAAATGGACCAGAAGAATTTCCTCGTCGCGATCGTCCTCTCCGTGGCGATCATCATGGGCTGGCAATATGTCTTCCCGCCCAAGCACACGACCCCGCCGCCGCAGGAGACCGCGCAGACCGCGACGCCTGCAACGCCGGGTGCCGCGCCAGGCTCCGCCCCACCGGGTGCGCCGGCCGCTCCCGGTGCCGCGCCCACGTCGGCTGCCGAGCAGTACGTGAGCCGCGAGGAAGCGCTCAAGCGCAATCCGCGCGTCACGTTCAACACGCCCGAGCTGATCGGCTCGATCTCGCTCAAGGGCGCGCGCATCGACGACGTGCAGCTCGCCAAGCACCGCGAGGAGCTCGATCCCACGAGTCCGCCGGTCCCCGTCCTGGCGCCGGTCGGCAGCGAGCATCCCTACTATGCGGAGTTCGGCTGGTCGGCGAGCGATGCCAACGTCAAGCTGCCCGGCCCCGACACGGTGTGGACCGCCGACCGCAAGACGCTCGAGCCCGGCAAGCCGACCAGGCTCACCTGGGACAACGGCCAGGGCCTCCTCTTTGCGCTCGACGTCACGCTCGACGAGCAGTTCATGTTCGACGTGAAGCAGAGCGTCGAGAACAAGTCCGACAAGCCGGTCACGCTGTTCCCCTGGGCTTTGATCGTGCGCTACGGCGAGCCCAAGGCCGAGGGCACCTACGTGCTGCACGAGGGCCCCTATGGCGTCTTCAACGGCAGCCTGAAGGAGTTCGGCTACAAGGACTTCAAGGACAACAAGCAGCAGAAGATCGAGAGCACCGGAGGCTGGGTCGGCATCACCGACAAATACTGGATGGCGGCGCTGATCCCCGACCAGAAGGCCAAGGTCGACGTCACGCTCAAGGGCACGGGTGCCGCGCCCAACGACAAGTACCAGGTCGACTATGTCGGCGCCGGCATCACGGTCGCGCCGGGCGCCACGTCCGGCACCGAGAACCACCTGTTCGCCGGCGCCAAGATCGTGCGCGTGATGGATGCCTACCGCGACAAGCTCGGCATCGACCATTTCGACCTCACGATCGACTGGGGCTGGTTCTGGTTCTTCACCAAGCCGCTGTTCTGGCTGCTCGAGTGGCTCTACATCCACATCGGCAATTTCGGCCTGTCGATCATGGTGCTGACGGTGATCGTGAAGGCGCTGTTCTTCCCGCTCGCCAACAAGTCCTACGCCGCGATGAGCAAGATGAAGGCGCTGCAGCCCGAGATGGAGAAGATGAAGCAGCGCTACGGCGAGGACAAGCAGCGGCTCAATCAGGAGATGATGCAGCTCTATCGCCGCGAGAAGGTCAATCCCGCGGCGGGCTGCCTGCCGATCCTGCTGCAGATCCCGGTCTTCTTCGCGCTCTACAAGGTGCTCTACACGACCATCGAGATGCGCCATCAGCCGTTCTTCGGCTGGATCCACGATCTCAGCGCCCCCGATCCTCTCACCGTGCTCACGGGCTTCGGCCTGATCCATTGGGACGTGCCGCCCTTCCTGCACTTCTTCAACATCGGCCTGTGGCCGCTGATCATGGGCGTGACGATGTTCGTCCAGCAGCGGCTGAACCCCGCGCCGGCCGATCCGGTGCAGGCGCGCGTGTTCCAGTTCCTGCCCATCATGTTCACCTTCATGATGGCGCCCTTCTCGGCCGGCCTGGTGATCTACTGGGCGTGGAGCAACACGCTCTCGATCGCCCAGCAGTACTTCATCATGAAGCGTCACGGCGCGCCGATCGGACCGAAGGCCAACGCCAAGGCGCAGGCCCGTGCCAAGGCCGCCGCCGAAACCGCGGCATCGGCCGAGCCCGTGCCCGCGAACGGCGGCGGGGGCAAGAAGGGCAAAGCCAAGAAGGGCTGATGAGCGGCGGGGAGCGAGGAGGACGCACGCCGGCGGAGATCGACGCCGCGCGCAAGCTCTTCGCCGGCCCTTGCGAGTTCGTGGCCGGCGCCGCCGGCCTCGACTCGATGATTCCCGCGACCTTGCCGGAAGTGGCCTTCGCCGGCCGTTCCAATGTCGGCAAGTCGAGCCTGGTGAACGCGTTGACCGGCCGCCGCGCGCTCGCCCGCACCTCGCAGAGCCCGGGCCACACGCGGCAGATCAACTTCTTCGATCTCGGCGGCCGTCTCTTCCTCGTCGATCTGCCGGGCTATGGCTTCGCCCAGGTCTCCAAGTCGATGAAGGAGACCTGGACCGATCTCGCCTCGGCCTACCTGCGCGGCCGGCCGACGCTGAAGCGCGTCTGCCTGCTGATCGATGCGCGGCACGGCGTGAAGGACACCGATCGCGAGACCATGAAGAACCTCGATGCCGCCGCCGTCTCCTATCAGCTCGTGCTGACCAAGACCGACCAGCTCAAGGCGGCCGAGGTCGCGCGCGCGGTGGCCGCGGCCGAGGCGGTCGCGCGCAAGCATGGCGCGGCCCATCCGCAGGCCCTGCCGACCAGCAGCACGACGGGCTTCGGCCTGCCCGAGCTGCGCGCGGAACTGAGGGCGGTCGCGGCACTATAGCGCTTCGCGTCGGTGGGCCGGTTTGGCTACGTCGAGGACATGAAGCTTTGTGGGATCCTGCTCAGTTTGGGCCTGCTCGCCGGTGGCGCTGAGGCGCAGATGCCGTCCGGCTGGCAGGGCCTGGGTGCAGGACCGGTGGCGCCGACGCGGCCCGCGACGGCGGTGATCACGCCCAGCATCGTCGCGGCTCTTCCGGAGGGCCGGCTGAACGGCGAGACGGTCCATCTGCTGAACGGCAGCTGGGTGGCCCTGCTCTCCGCGGGCGAAGGCAATTTCACCGCGCGCAAGATCACCTCGAGCCGCGGGCAGCTCGTCGAGCCGCAGCCGGTCGGCGGAGTGGGCACGGTGCGGACCGAAGCGGGCCCCATCGCACTGAGCCCGGGCAACGTCATCAAGTATCGCGAAGCCAGCGTCCCCTAAAGCGCGATAGCTTTTGCTTTAGCCGTCGGCCCGCCTCCCGCAGCGAAGCGGCGCCAGAGTCGGGCCGACCGCGCGCTTCAATGAAAAGCTATCGCGCTCTAAGCGGCGTCGTGGAAGATGATGCCCAGGGTGAAGCGCTCGCCCGAATGAAGGCTCGACACGCCATGCCGCATCGCCGTGCGATGCCAGCCGCGCGTTCCTTTCGCCGGCCGCTCATTCACCGCGAAGATCACGGCGTCACCGCGCTTCATCGGCACGACCTCACCGCGCGACTGCATCCGCGGCCGCTGCTCGACCAGCATGAATTCGCCGCCCTCGAAGTCCTTTGCGGGATCGCTCAGCAGCACCGTGGCCTGCAGCGGGAAGACGAAGTCGCCGTAGAGGTCGCGGTGCAGGCAGTTGTAGTCGCCGGGCCCGTAGCGCAGCAGCAGCGGCGTCGGCCGCTTCTGGCCGCCGGCATGGCACTCGCGCAGCCAGCCCTTGAGCGTCGGCGGGAAGCGCTTCTCGAGGCCCAGCGCCGCGTTCCAGCGGTTCGCGATCTCGGCGAGCTGCGGATAGAGCGCCTGGCGCAGCCGCTCTACCGGCTCGGGCAGCGGATAGGCGAAATACTGGTACTCGCCCTGGCCGTAGCCGTGGCGCTGCATGACGATGTGCTTGCGGAACAGCCCCCGGTCGGACCACAGCGCGGCCAGCGCGCGGCACTCTGCGGCACCGAGCAGGCTCCGAGCCACGGTGAAGCCGCGATCGGCCAAAGCGTCCTTGTCGAACATCGCCTCATCCTGACGCGCTTGCGGCGCTTCTTCTATCCGGCCGCCGCCTGATATATAATCTGGACTTAGCCCTCTCCCGGCCCGGGTAGAGGGCTTTTGCCAGCCTGAAGGGTTTTCCAGCCATGCCGGACACGCCGGTCCAGACCGACAGGGAGCAGAAGCGGCTCATCCGCATGGCCGAGACGATCTCGAAGGCCCTGCCCTACATGCGCCGGAACAACGACGCGACCTTCGTGGTGAAGTATGGCGGGCACGCCATGACGGACCCCAAGCTGGGCGACCTGATGGCGCGCGATATCGTGCTGATGAAGCAGGTCGGCATGAACCCGATCGTGGTCCATGGCGGCGGCCCGCAGATCAACAAGATGCTGGAGAGGGTCGGCCTCAAGAGCACGTTCGTGAACGGGCTCCGCGTCACCGATGCCGCGACCATGGAGATCGTCGAGATGGTGCTGGCGGGCTCCATCAACAAGGCGATCGTGGCCGACATCAACGAATGCGGCGGCATCGCGGTCGGCATCTGCGGCAAGGACGGCAACCTGATCCTGGCCAAGAAGGTCACCGAGATGCGCGACCCCAAGACGGGCGAGCTGCTCAAGGTCGATCTCAAGCAGGTGGGCGAGCCCGCCAAGATCAACGTCATGGTGCTGGAGCAGCTGCGCCGCGCCGACGTCATCCCCGTCGTGGCGCCGATCGGCTTCGGCGTCGACGACGAGCTCACCTACAACATCAATGCCGATACCTCGGCGGGCGCCATCGCCGGCGCCATGAAGGCCAAGCGCCTCTACTTTTTGACGGATGTGCCGGGCGTGCTGGACAAGAACGGCACGCTCATTCCCGAGATGACGGTCGAGCAGGCCCGCGCCCTGATCAAGGACGGCACGATCTCCGGCGGCATGATTCCCAAGGTCGAGAACTGCATCGATGCCGTGAATCGCGGCGTCGACGCGGCGGTGATCATGGACGGCCGCGTGCCGCACTGCCTCTTGCTCGAGATCTTCACCGAATCGGGCCTCGGCACGATGGTGAAGCGGGCCTAGAAGCAGTCTAAACTCGCCTTGAATCGGTTGTTTTCACTGCATATTTAAGCGCCATGGCTCTCCGGACCATCCTCACCGCGCCCGATCCGCGCCTCAAGAAGAAGGCGGCCCCCGTCGCCGCCGTCGACGACGAGGTGCGCCAGCTCATGGATGACATGCTGGAGACGATGTACGCGGCCCCCGGCATCGGCCTCGCGGCACCCCAGGTCGACGTGCTCCGCCGCGTGATCGTGCTCGATATCGACCGCGAGGACGTCAAGACCGGCCCGCTTTTCATGGCCAATCCCGAGATCGTCGAGGCCTCCGACGAGGACGCGACCTACGAGGAAGGCTGCCTGTCGCTGCCCGAGCACTATTCCGACGTCGTGCGCCCGGCCAAGGTCACGGTCCGCTACCTCGACCGCGACGGCCAGAAGCAGGAGCTCGTCTGCGAGGGCCTGCTCTCGACCTGCGTGCAGCACGAGATCGACCATCTCGATGGCATCCTGTTCGTCGACCACATCTCCGCGCTCAAGCGCAACATGATCCTGCGCAAGCTCCTCAAGGCACGGAAGGAAGCCGAGCGCGACGCGGCGGAGGGTAAGTCGGCCAAGGCGAAGACAGAGTCCGCGACGGTTTAGTCCTGCTGGACCGCGGGCATTTGGCCTGAGCGAAGCCGAGGCCTCTCGCCGGCCTTTCGTCGGTTTTTGGGCGCACTGCGCTTCCATTGATCAAAATGCGAACTATTGGCCTGGTGCATCTATGGTGGCTCCAAAGGAGCGTTTCCATGGGTTTACCGATGAATGCACGCACACCGGCCTATGGCCCGCCGGCGCAAGGCAATAACCCGACATTGTTGGGCGCCAATCCGGGCGTCGTGCCCGTTGCCAATCCGACAGCGAACGATCGCAGCTCGTCGCCTCCCGCTACGCAAGAGAGAACGGCGGTCGTTCGAAACTTGCCTGGCTGGGGGGAGACATTCCTCGATTCCGAATTTGCACCCAAGGTCGACGCTTTCATTGAGAATGCTCGAGCAAAGGGCGACTTGAATTTCAGCAGCGCATACCGCTCCCAGGCCAAGCAAGATTGGATGCGCGATCATCCTCGTGAGGCGGGAGTCGTCTACCCGCCGGCGAAGCAAAGCCTTCATTCGGCGGGGATGGCTGTTGACGTTGATATGGGGCAGGATCCCAAGAGGCGAGAGGCTATAACTGACGCTGCAACGCGGGCAGGGCTGACGTGGGGTGGAACTTTCTCTCCTCCAGACGACGTCCACTTTCAATTCATGCCGCCTGCGGCAGCGGGGACCGATTTGGGCACATTGATCCGCAACTTCGACGATCGCGTTCGTACCCTTCAGACGCCGCGCATGACAGAGCCGATCTGATGCTCTCGACGTTCATGTGGCGCGCGCGTATCTCGGTAGTCTACTTGCTCGTGCCGAGCCTGGCAGCAGCTGAGGCCCCAAGGGAGGACTGGGCGCGCTATTCGAACGTCTGCGTATCGCCTGCGACGGGCGATACCCGAGGGGCAGAACTTCTGTTCGAGCGCGTGCAGGGGAGCTTCCAAATGCGGTTTCGAGACGCTACGGGTGAACCGCACGATCCCCTGCCGACGGCTCTTGAGCTCATCGGCGACAACCTCAAGTTCGACGTTCAGCGGAACGGGCGTCGCGCGACCTTCGCGGGCACGATTACGCCGCAAGAAGTTTCGGGCGTCCTAAGCCTCGGCGCTGAAGACAAGTTTCCCGAGACGCTGCACCTGCAGCGGCGCCCCACGGAATTCCACGGCTACCCAGATTGCAAGTAGCCTCATCTTGCCGGCCCGTTCATGATCCTTATCTATTCTGCACGGCGCGGGCTCTCGCGCTTGGTTACAAGCGCTGCCGCCCGCCGGCGCGTATGAACGCGCCTTACTGCGCCGCGATCCTCGCCGCCGGCGGCGCGAAGTCCCGCTCCATCTCGCGGCGGAGCTTCACCGCGGTGAGGCTTTCGTCCATCGCGACGTCGGCATAGGTCAGCGACTGGCCGGCCTTGATGGGCTTGAGCAGCTTCACGTTGTGAGCGAGGCCGAGCGGCAGGCTGCCGAGGGTTGTCGACTTCTCCGACGGGAAGAGCTTGCCGTAGACCGTGTAGCCGCCCTCGCCGTCCAGCATCTCGCCGGCCTTGAGGTCGCGCTTGGCGGTCGCGATCACGTCGGCGTGGAAGCCGATGGCGCAGCCGGTCGGCTCGCGGCGCAGGCCGACCGAGGCGACCGACATGCCGACCTCCAGCCCGATCAGGTGCCAGCGCTTGTACATCACCGAGTACCGGCCGCTCGGGTCGGTCTGCAGCATGTACTCCTCGAAGCAGTTCTTCTGGTATTCCGTTGAGGCCTCGAACACGACCCACACGCCCTTGCGGATCTCGTAGGGGATGGCGCGGCCGTCGATTTCGAGCGACGACGCCACCTCGACCTGGCCCTTGTGATGCAGGTGTCCGCCCTCGGACTTCGGCCGCATCACGAACGGCAGGTCTTCCACCGAGCACGGCGGGAAGGCGAGACCGTCCGGCGCCGGGGTCAGGCCCGTCGCGTTGGAGACGGCGGTGCTCTCGATCGCAGGCTTGGAGCCGTCGAGGAAGCTGTTGAACATCTTGGGGTTCAGGCCGCCGCGCTTGGCCTGCTCCTCGTTCAGGCCCCAGTACTTCCACACCGTCTCGGGCGTCGACTGCGCGAAGTGCGGCAACCACTTGTGGCCGCGGCCGGCCGCCGTGACCGTGAAGCCCGAGGTGCGCGCCCAATCGACCAGCTCGCAGATCAGAGCCGGCTGGTCGCCATAGGCCAGGCTATAGACCACGCCGGCCTTGGCCGCGTATTTGGCGAGCAGCGGGCCGCAGAAGGCATCGGCCTCGACCGTCACCATCACGACATGCTTGCCGTTGCGGAAGGCTTCGAGCGCATGCTCGACGGCGGCGATCGGGTCGCCGGTCGATTCGACGATGATGTCGATATCGGGATTGCTGACCAGCGCCTTCCAGTCGTCGGTGAGGTGCGTGTTGCCATGCTTGCGCGCCTCGGCGAACGACTTGGCCGCGGTGATCTCGGGCTTCCAGCCCAGCCGTGCCAGGTTCTCCTTGGCGCGTGTGGGCGAGAGATCGGCGATGCCAACCAGATGGATGCCGGGCGTCGTCGGAATCTGGCTCAAGTACATGGCGCCGAACTTGCCGGCGCCGATCAGGCCGATGCGCAGCGGGTTCCCGTTGGCCGCGCGCTCCAGCAGCATGCGATGCAGGTTCATGATTTCCTCCCGGTTATTCGGCGGCGGCCTTGCGGCGCGCGGCCAGCGCCACGGCATTGTCCTGCCAGGCGTCGATCGGCGTGAAGTCGCGATGGGCGATGTAATCCGGCCGCTTGAAGCGGCGGATGGCGTTGGAGACCGAGTTGTAGGTCACGTAGATGATCTGGCGGTCCCACGGCGACATGTTGGGCGGGCTGCCATGCACCAGGGTGCCATGGAAGAAGATAGCCGAACCCGGTCCGCCCTTGGGCGCGACGATGCCGCCCTGGTCCACCAGCTTGGCGATGGTGTCGTTGTCGATCACCCACAGCGGATAGCTGGTCGTGGTGAGGTCGTGCTTGGCCTCGATCGCGCCCTTTTTGTGGCTCTTGGGGATGAACCACAGCGGGCCGTTGAATTCGTTCACCTCGTCGACGAACACCGCGAGGTTCATGGCGCGCGCCTCGGGCATGTCGTCGTCGGCCTTCCAAGTGCCGTAGTCCTGGTGCCACTGCCAGACATCGCCGTCGAAGGCGGCCTTACCGTTGATCTTGAACTGGTGGATGTAGGTCTTGTCGCGGAGCAGCTGCTCGGCCGGCTCGACGAAGCGCGGATGATGGACCAGCGCCTCGAACACCGGATGATAGGTGTGGACCGCGAAGGCGGTGCGCACCACGTCGCCGGTCTTTTCGCGCACATTCTCCTGGCGCCGCTGGGCGAAGACCTCGGGGATCGAGCTCTTCAGGATCGCCGTCTCCTCGGCCGAGAAATACTCGGGGAAGAAGAGATAGCCGTCCTCGTCGAACTGCTTGAGCTGCTCCGGGGTGAGCTTCATCGTTTCCTCCGTCTTGTTCTTCTACGCCGCCCGCGAGATCACGACCCGCAGGCGTCCTGTCAGAATGTCGGCCATCTGCTCGGCATGGCCGCGGCAGAGCGCTTCGGCTTCGCTGGCATCGCCCGCTTCGAGCGCGCGCAGGATGCCCTCGTGCTCGTCCCACACGCTGGCGCGCAAATCGCCCTCGCTCAGCGCCGCCGCCATGACGCGGCGCAGATGCTGCCAATGCGGCTGCGCCGTCTCGCCGATCAGCGGATTGCCCGAGGCCTCGTAGACGAAGAGATGGAAGTCGATGTCGGCCTCGATCGCGGCCGGCACGTTGCCGCTCGTCCCGGCGCGGCGGCCGACATCGAGCAGCAGGCGGCCGCGATGGGCGAGCTCCGGCGAATAACGGTTCGCGGCGAGGCGTGCCGCCGCGCCATCGAGCGCGCCGCGCACCACGTAGAGATTGCGCGCATGCTGGATGTCGAGCGGCGCCACGCACACGCCCTTGCGGCCCGATTCGATCAGGAAGCCCTCGCGCCTGAGCAGCATCATGGCCTGCAGCACGGGCTGGCGGCTGACGCCGAATTTCTGCGCCAGCTCCTCCTGGGTGAGCCGCGTGCCGGCTTTCAGCTCGCCGGAGCAGATCGCCTCACGGACGGCGTCGTGGATCTTTTCGGACAGGTCGGGTTCGGGATCGAAAGGCCTCATGGGGTTCTGTATACAGAACACAGACGGCCGAGAGTCAACGGCTCAACCACCGAGATTGCGCAAACGCTCGATTCGGGCGGCCAGATCGGGATGGGTGGCCATCAGGGACGAGGTGTCCGCGGTCATCTCCTTGACCGGATTGACGATGAAAAGATGCTGGGTGGCCCGGCTCACCCCTGGAAAGGGCTCGGCGGCTTCGGTGAGCTTGGTCAGGGCCGAGATCAGGCCGTTGGGATTGCGGGTAAACTGGACCGAGGTCGCGTCGGCGAGATACTCGCGCTGGCGCGACACGGCCATCTGGACGGCCCGGGCGGCGAGTGGCGCCAGGATCGCGACGATGATCAACACGACGATCAGGATGATCGTGGCCGCGCCGCCGCCCTTGCTGCCGCCGCTGCTGCGGCCGCCGGAGAAGCTCCCCCATCGCAGCGAGCGCAGCGCCATGTCGCAGACCAGGGCGATCAGGCCGACGGTGACGCCGACCACCACCATGTAGCGCGTGTCGAGATTGGCGAGATGGCTCATCTCGTGCGCGACCACCCCTTGCAGCTCATCGCGATCGAGCTTCTCGAGCAGGCCGCGCGTAACGACGATCGTGCCATGGCCGGGCCGCGTGCCGGTGGCGAAGGCGTTCATCGCCTCGGTCTCGAGGATCATCACGCGCGGCATGGGGATGCCGGCGGCAAGCGACATTTCCTCGACGACGTTGTAGAGCTGCGGCGCGTCGGATTTCTGGATTTCCGTCGCGTTGGACATGCCGAGCACCATCTTGTCGCCGAAGGCGAGCGAGACGAGACTCCAGATGACACTCGCCGCCGCCATCAGCGCCGCGGCCACCAGGCCCGCGCTGTTGGCCGGCACGCCGCGCGGTCCATCGCCGTAGCCGGGATTGCTGCTGCCGACCAGCACCCAGCCGATCAGATAGCCGATCAACGCCGCGAGCAGGGTCAGCACGGCGAGCAGGATCAGCGTGTTGCGGCGATTGACTGCCTGCGCCGCGACGAAGTTCGTCGTCTCGGCCATGTTCAGCGCAGCGCGACCTTCGGCACCTCGCGCTCGCTCTCGGGCATGCTGAAGAGCTCCATCGGCCCGAAGCCGAACTGGCCCGCGACCAGCACCGCCGGAAAGCTCTGGCGGCGGACGTTATAGCTGTTCACCGAATCGTTGTAGAACTGGCGCGAGAAGGCGATCTTGTTCTCGGTGCTGGTGAGCTCCTCCTGGAGCTGCTTGACGTTGTCGTTGGCCTTGAGCTGCGGATAGCTCTCGACCAGTCCGAGAAGCCCGCGCGTCGCCGTCGTCAGGGCTGCTTCCGCCGCTCCTGCCTGCGCCGGTCCCGCGCCCACCGCCGCCACGGCGGCGTTGCGCGCCTGCACGACCTTGGTGAGCGTCTCCTGCTCGTAGCCCATCGCGTCCTTCACGACCTGCACGAGATTGGGAATGAGATCGTGACGACGCTTCAGCTGCACGTCGATCTGGCTCCACGCCGTCTGCGCCTGGTTGCGGCCGCCGACCAGCCCGTTGTAGGTCGCGATCAGCCACAGCACGATCACGACGACGATGCCGAGTACGATCCAAAGCGCCATGCCGGGCCTCCTTTGCCGCTGCCCCGGAGTTTAGTCATGATTGGCTGAGGACGGGAGGACTAACGATGGATGTATCGGCGCTTCTCAAGGCCTTCACGGGAGCCGTGGAACGCCGCGACGGCAAGGCTTTTGCCGCCCTGTTCACGCCGGACGGCGTCTATCACGACGTCTTCTACGGCGCCTTCCAGGGGCCCCAGAAGATCGCCGAGATGATCGACGACTGGTTCCACCGGACCGCCAAGGACTTCCGCTGGGAGATGTTCCGCCCGGTGAGCGACGGTCGGATGCTCTACGCCTATTACACGTTCAGCTACGTCTCGACGCTTCCGGAGGCCAAGGGAAAGCGCGTCGGCTTCGACGGCGTGTCGATCATGCAGCTCAGGGACGGCAAGATCGCCGAGTATCGCGAGGTCGCGAATGCCGGGCTTGGCCTGCTCGAGATCGGCTTCGCGCCTGAACGCGTCGCCAAGATCCTGGCGAAGGAACATGCGCAGATAAAGGCGCGCCCCGAATGGGCGCGCCACAAGGCCTGACGGCTAATCGCGCAGCAGGTCGTTGATCGAGGTCTTGGACCGCGTGCGCTCGTCGACGGTCTTGGTGATGATCACGCAGTAGCGCGCGGGCCGGTCGGGGCCGCCGCCCATCGTGCCGGGATGGACCACGGAATAGGGCGGCACCTTGCCGATATGGATCTGGCCGGTCTCGCGATCGACGATGCGGGTGTTGGCCGAGATGAACACGCCCATCGACAGCACGGAGCCCGTGCCGACGATCACGCCTTCGACGACCTCGGAGCGCGCGCCGATGAAGCAATTGTCCTCGACGATCACCGGATTGGCCTGCAAGGGCTCGAGCACGCCGCCGATGCCGACGCCGCCCGAGAGATGGCAGTCCTTGCCGATCTGCGCGCAGGAGCCGACCGTCGCCCAGGTGTCGACCATGGTGCCCTTGTCGACATAGGCGCCGAGGTTCACGAAGGACGGCATCAGCACGACCGACGGCGCGATATAGGAACCGCGGCGCACGATCGAACCCGGCACGGCGCGGAAGCCCGCCTTGGCGAAGCGATTGGCGCCCCAGCCGGTCGTCTTGAGCGGCACCTTGTCGAACCACGGAGCGCCGCCCATGCCGGGGAACACCGCGCCGCCATCCATCGGCACGGAATCGGTGAGGCGAAAGGAGAGCAGCACGGCCTTCTTCAGCCACTGATGCACGACCCATTCGCCGCCGATCTTCTCGGCCGTGCGATAGGTGCCGTCGTCGAGGCCGGCGAGCGCGGCCTCCACGGCGTCGCGCACCTCACCCTTGGTGGCGCTGTTGATCGTGTCGCGCTTTTCCCAGGCGGCGTCGATGGTGGCTTCCAGCTGCTGGCTCATTGTCCCCTCAACAAAGTCGCCGGACCTTATATGCTGGCGGCGATGGCGTTCAAGCTCCCCGAATCCGTGCTGGTCGTGGTCCATACGGCGGCACTGGAAGTGTTGCTGATGGAACGGGCCAAACAGCCCGGCTTCTGGCAATCCGTGACGGGGTCGCGCGAGCCCGACGATCCGGACTTGGAAGCCACGGCGCGGCGCGAGCTCCAGGAAGAGACCGGATTGGCCGTGGGGACGCTCACCGATTGGCGGCTCACGAACCGCTATGAAATCTGGCCGCAATGGCGCGCGCGCTATGCTCCCGACGTGACGCACAATACCGAGCATGTTTTCGGCTTCCGGGTCCGCGAGATCACGGCGGTGACGCTCGATTCCGCCGAGCACACGGCACAACTCTGGTTGCCCTGGCAGCAGGCCATGGAGAAAGTGTTCTCGCCCACCAACCGCGACGCGATCTGGCAGCTCTCCCAACGATGACCCAAGCGAAGGAAGCCTCGAAGCTCGGCCAGTTCAGCTGGGCGCTGTTCGACTGGGCCAACCAGCCGTTCTTCACGGTGGTGACGACCTTCATCTTCGCGCCCTACTTCGCCAACGTGATGGTGGGCGATGCGGTGAGGGGCCAGGCCGCCTGGGCCTTCACGCAATCGACCTCCGGCATCCTGATCGCGCTCATGAGCCCGTTCCTGGGCGCGATGGCCGACGCGGGCGGACGGCGCAAGCCTTACGTCTTCCTCTTCCAGCTTCTGTTGGCCGTGGGCTGCATCGCGCTCTGGTGGGCCTATCCCGGCCGGCCCGATCTTGCGGGACCGATCAGTTGGGCGGTCGTGCTGGCGACGGTGGGTGCGGAGATGGCGATCGTGTTCAACAACGCGCAGCTCCCCAACATCGTGGTCCCTGAGCAGATGGGCCGATTGTCGGGCTTCGGCTGGGGCCTGGGCTATGTCGGCGGCCTGATCGCGCTCGCCATCGTGCTGGTGGCGCAGAACGCTTTTGCGCCCGATCCCACGCATGTCGTCGAACGTGCGACGGGGCCTGCGTCGGCGCTGTGGCTCGCGGTCTTCGTGCTGCCCATGTTCCTGTTCACGCCCGATCTCGCCAAGGACCGCAAGCTGCCGCTGCTGCAATGCGCCAAGCAGGGCGGCCTGTCGCTCTACTCGACGATCCGGCGCCTGGGCCACTACCGCAACGCGCTCACCTTTCTGATCGCCTTCATGCTCTACAACGATGGGCTGGCGGCCATCATCGCCTTCGGCGGCGTCTATGCCTCGGCGAGCTTCGCCTGGACGACCACGACCCTCGGCATCTTCGGCATCATCCTCACCGTCTTCGCCATTCCCGGCGCCTTCCTGGGCGGCCGGCTCGACGATCGCATCGGCAGCAAAAGGGTGATCCAGATCGCCACGTCGGGCGTGATCGTGGCCGCCATCGGCATCGTGGGCGTGACGCCCGATCACGTGTTCTACTTCTTCCCGGCGAAGGCGCTCGATCCCGCGCGCGGCCTGTTCGGATCGACGCAGGAGCAGGTCTTCATGGCCTTCGCCCTGCTGCTCGGCATCTGCCTCGGACCGATGGGCGCCGCCAGCCGCACCATGATCGGCCGCATCGCGCCCGAGAGCATGACCGGCGAGTTCTATGGCCTGTTCGCGCTCTCCGGCCGCGCCACGGCCTGGATGGCGCCCATGGCGATCGGCATCGTCACCGAGGCGACGCAGTCCAACCGCATCGGCATCGCCTGCGTGCTGTTCTTTTTGGTCCTGGGCTTCCTGCTGCTCTCACGGGTGCGCGAGGAACGCGCCGTCGCCCACGTCTAGTATTTCAATGCGACGTCGATCTCCTGCAGGAGCCGTCCGCCCGCCTTGAGGCTGCGCAGGTTGGCGGCGACCTCGGTCACCAGCTGCCCGACGGTCGGCCGCCGCGCGACATGCGGCATGATCGTGACCTTGGGGTGCAGCCAGAGCGGGCTCTCCTGCGGCAACGGCTCGGGATACAGCGCATCCAGCGCGGCGTAGCTGAGCTGCCCCGAATCGAGGGCGGCGATCAGGTCCTTCTCGACCACATGCTTGCCGCGCCCGATGTTCACCAGCATGGCGCCCTTCGGCATCATGGCGAAGGTACGCGTACAGAAGATGCCTTCGGTCTCCGGCGTCAGCGGCAGCAGGCAGACGGCGATGTCCGTCTGATTGAGGAACGCTTCGAGCTGCCCGTCGCCATGGAAGAGCGGAATCTCTTCGGCCGGACGCGGCGAGCGCACCCAGGCGGACACCTTGAAGCCCAGCTGCTGCAGGACCAGCGCCGGCGCCTTGGCCATCATGCCGAGTCCCAGGAAGCCGACCCGCCTCTGCTCGGGCCGCACGATCGGCACCCGCCGCCATTCCTTGCGCGCCTGCGCCGCTTGGTAGCCCGGCATGTCGCGATGGAAGCGGAGCACGTGCATGACAGTGTATTCCGTCATCATCGGATCGCCGCCCGAGGGCTCGACCTTGCCCATGGGGACCTTGGGCCGCTTCGGATGATCGATGAAGGCCTCCACGCCGGCCGAACGGCTGAACATGGCCTTGAGGTTCGGGAACTCCGGCAGCACGCCGAAATCCGGATGCACGAAGGCGAGGTACTCGATGTCCTTCGCGTCGCCGACATCGGGCCAGAAGCGGATCGGCAGATCGGGAACCTGCTCCCTGAACGCGTCACGGAATGCCTCGGCAGTG